>JAZOWG010000143.1:0-6702 GCA_045659105.1 Acutalibacteraceae bacterium | reverse complement strand
TGGAACATGGGAATGTACTTCTCGTCAATTCCTGCCTCCTTGATGTACTGGTCAATCGCCATTCTCAGCGCTGCCTGTCTGTCCTTCTCTCTCTTGGTAAGCTTAGCCATTTTTTCCGATCATCCTTTCATATATATTAAGATAAATTTAAACAAATTAATTACATATCGTATTTGCCGTCAAAATCATCAAGCTTAATGCTTGAAAAGTCTGACTTTTCGAATTCTCTTATATCGTCCTCAGCGAACATAAGCTGAATTTTTCCGTCAGAAAAGCCGTGAAGCACACACTTGTGTACCTTTACGCCGTCAACGGCGCTTCTGAATTTTACGATTACGTCCGAGCCCTTGAAGGTCTCAAAATGAAAATCCCTTATAAGCTCTCTTTCAATGCCGGGGGATGAAATCTGCAGATTGTAGCTCTGCTCAATGGGGTCCTTTTCGTCAAGGGGAGCATCCAAAGCGTCGTTCATTGCCACGCAGTCGTCAATTCCCACTCCGCCTTCCTTGTCGATTATGATGCGGAGATACCAGTTTGCGCCCTCCTTCTGGAATTTAACGTCCCAGAGAATGAGTCCCAATTCCTTTGCCAGAGGCTCTGCAATCTCCCAGACGGCACTTACTACGTTTCCGCCCTTCTTCTTTTCAGCCAAAGAAAATCCCTTCTTTCGGTCATATTAAAGACCGAGCGGAGTGTTTCCGCTCGGTCGCCATTGATATTTCGTACTTATATTAACATACATATTCACAAAATGCAAGCACTTTTTTTGTGAATATCTTATTATTTTTCACCCTTGAATACATTTGCAATAAGTGCAAAGAATGCCTTGAAGAAATCAATGAGAGCTCTGAAGAAGCCCTTGTTTTCAGTTTCGGCATCGCTGTCTGTTCCTTCAATTGCAAAAAGCTCACCGTCAACGTACTCACAGAATTCAGGGTAAACACCGTCGCTTACACAAACGTTGTTATTCATAACGTCCATTGCGAAATTATTGATAACGTTGGGGAATTTATCGTGATGAAGATTCTTTATAAACCATGTATTTTCGGGGAAAAGACAGGAAGCGGCATTTACCTTGAGGTCAGGTGAAAGATAGGTTTTATCCGCAAGAGAGGAGATGTATTCCTCTGAGAAAACCTCACCGTAGGGAGCATATTCACCGCCGAATGCCTGACGTACCGCACTTGTTGTGCCGTCGCCCTGACACTGTGAGCCCTCATAAATGGGATAGTCGGGGAAGTTGTACTTTACAAAAATGTGGAAGCCGATGCCTTTTTCCTGAAGAGCCTTCATATCCTCCTCAACACCGAGCTGTACGTTGTAGTACCAGTCGTCAGTTTTACTGATAAGTCCCGCATATTCATCCTTGCAGCCGGCGTATACGAAATCAATTGCTCTTTCGTAGTACTCGGGGGGAACCATTGACCAGTAAGAGGGCATGGATGCAAAGGTATCGCGTACGATAGAGGGAATAACGTCTGTCTTTACGGTATCAACAACCTTTGTAAGAAGCGCACCGCCCAGGTCAAGCATTCTGATTTCATTCATAAGCACAACGAGGGTAAGAATGAAAACGTTAAGAGTCTCATCCTCAAAAAGGTTCTCGCTCTGCATAAAGTAATTGATGAAGTTGTTCATGGATTCGCCCTCAAGGAGAATGTCGCCGGAGAAGGCTGCACCGAGAAGGTCAATACCGAGAACGGAGGATGCAAGATAAGAGACGTCATCAACGTACTTCACAGCGTGCTCCTCGTGCTTTGCAAGGTAAGCGGCAATAACGTTGGCACCGTAGCAACGGCCCGTGATGTTTACCTGCTCCTCACCCGTAGCATCAAGCACCATATCAATGTAGGATTTCAGCTGATCAGCAGCAACCATGGGTGAAATACGCCAGTCATACCAGAACTGATAGTCCCAGGGACCGTAGTTTGAGGTCTTCTTTGTAACACCGCAGTTTTCGATTGTATACTGGGGATGGCTGCCGTCGGAAACCTCACCGTTCTTATCAAGAGCAATTGTGCCGTAGAAGGGAACGATTATGTCGTGAAGCTGCTGAGCATACTCCTTATAATCACCCGTAACAAGACCCTTTGCAAGAAGCTTAAGACAGGGACCTATCTCCTTAGCAACAACGTCCATAGCATCAATATCGTCAACAATCGGATAAATCTGATTTCCGTCAGCAGAGAAAAGTGTGTTAGTCTGTGCACCCGTAATGTAAATGGTGGGATGCTCCGTATCTGCCGCAAAAGCAGGCGCAGCCATTGAAAGCATAAGCACGGCTGCAAGCATAAGAGAAATAATTTTTTTCATAATAATGCCTCCGTAATTATTTAACAATAGTAATATAGCACATATTTTTCCTTATTTCAACATTTTAACAAATTATTAACAGAAAGCATAAAAGTTTACATTTACCGCCTGCACAAATCATAAAAAAAAGGGTATTGACAAGCGGTGAAAATTGTGTATAATAAATTTTGTTGTTTGTGGCCCAGTAGCTCAGTTGGTTAGAGCGCTAGCCTGTCACGCTAGAGGTCGACGGTTCGAGCCCGTTCTGGGTCGCCAGATTTAAGGTAAAAAGTAATAGTGAATAGTGAAGAAGTAGCCTGTCGGAAGGCTTCGCCTTGAATATAATTCAAGCCGTGAAACGGCTTCATACCGTGTCACTCTTCACTCTTACCTCTTACTTATTACTTCAACCCGCTGATATAGCTCAGTAGGTAGAGTGCATCCTTGGTAAGGATGAGGTCACCGGTTCAAATCCGGTTATCAGCTCCAGAAAAAGAAAGACAAGTCGAAAGACTTGTCTTTTCTTTTTCAATGAAATTCGCCTTACGGCGAGTGAAATAGCTACGCTATGAAATATGCTGTCGCATATGAAATATTTGCTTCGCAAATGTTATGGGCGAATTTCATTTCACATTTTGCAAACGGCAAAATATTTCATAATCCGCAAGGATTATTTCACATCGCGTAGCGATATTTCATTACATACAATGCTCCGCATTGATTTTTTGTACACCAACACCCGATTGTAAGAGTTTTTCAGGTTGTTGCAAAAACGAGCCGTAAGCACAAAGAATCCTGTCCGTGGGAACAGGATTCTTTTATTTCTGCTTATATTTTTCTGCCGTTTTTCTTATCAGACAAGACCTACTGCCCTTCTCAGGACGGATCTTGCATCGTCTGCAGTCACCTTGCCGTCACCGTTAAAGTCTGCAATGTTATAGATTTCCCCGTCGGCACGGTCAAGAGCTACCGCAATTCTTAAAATAAGCCTTGCATCTGTAGCGGTAAGCTTGCCGTCTTTGTCAACATCACCGGGAAGGAATGAGGGTAAGGGTGCAATTTCACGGATGCCCAGCAATGAGGAGCACACCGTACATCTTACCTCCTGGAGTCCCGGCACACCCGGCTGAGGCTGTCTTACAACCGTCCAAGCTCCTGCCGTGTGACCCTTTGCAGAAACAGGCTCCTCGTATGAAGCACCGCAGTTACAGGTGTAACGGATATAGCCGTTTTCCGTGCAGGTTGCCTCCTTTTTCTGTGCGGTGTAGCTGTGAGGTATTACGGGTATCTCTGTCTGTGCAGTAAGTATCACGTTACAAACCGAGCATTTTGCTCCGTCCGTAAGTCCCGTTGCAGTACAGGAGGCAGGTTTTCCGAATAAAAACATAACGTTATGCCCCAATGCCGGCACCGTGCCTGTTTTTGATGAAGCGCACTTTGTACACTTATACAAAACCGTTCCCGGTGCGGTGCAGGTGGGATTTACCGTTACCGTACCGTTATCCTCTGTAGGCTTCGTGCACACGGGTGATTTCGTAGTGAAATTACCCGTGGTGCTGTATTCATATTTTCCGTCTGTTCTCAGCACATAAAATCTGTAGTAATAGGTTGTGCCCGGTGAGAGCTTCGGTCCCTCGGAGCCGTCACATTTTACGGTGCAGTAGGTTAACACCGTGCCTACCTTCCAGCTTACAACGGACTTCATATTAGAGGCAGACGTGCCGATTTCAAGACCTATTTTTGATAATTTGGAGGGTGTGCACTTTATATCTGCTCTCACCGTTGCTGAGTTTTCCGTAATACCCGAAACCGAGAGCGTCCATTTTGATACGGCATTGACGGGTGCAGGAGGTGTCACGGGAGGAGTTACGGGCTCGGAGCTGTCTGCCCCGGCAGCTGTAATGTGAAAAATTCTTAAGGAAATCGCAGAGCCCTGGTGCTTCTTGTTATCCACCTTTGCATTGGTATGACCGAAGCCTCGGATGGTTGCATAATCATTCATAGCACCGTTATGCTGTGCACACATAATATTACCCTTGCTGTCAAAGCCCGTGATAATTGCCGTATGACAATAGCCTGATTTTCCGGCATCGGCACAGGTTCTGCAGTAAAAGAATACAACGTCTCCCGGCTTTACGTCAAAATTGCAGGCAGACTTATTCAGCTTCCAGTTTTTGCTGTTTGTTGTTCCGTCAGCCACGGTATAAAGCGTGCCCCAGCCGTTCAATTCATCCAACAGGGGCTTTACTGTTTTGTTCCAGGCAGTACAGCCGCCTGCCTTAAGGCAATCCGACACAAACTCGGCACACAAGCCCTTACCGTCATTCCAGTGTGCCTTAGCGTAAGCCACAGCCGCATCACGGTTATAGGTCTTTGCCGCAAAAGCGCAGGGCACCGATGCAATTATCATAACCAACGCAAGAAGTAAAGCCAAAATCCTTGATTTCATAAAAAATTCTCCTACAAATATGCACTCCGCCGTGCTTTTTGTGTTGCTCGTTTACATTTTCTTTACTTTTATTTTACGGGTTAAAAAAAACGTTGTCAAGTAAATTTCCCTTTATATGTGTATAAGAGAGCTCTGCTTTTTAGTTGTTCTGTCCTCAATCAGCACCCTTTCACATTTGAACAATTCTTAAACATTTTGTAACTTATCGACAATCAACCGACAATCTGTCGGGGAAAACACAAATTGCTGTTTTCTGTTTGTTGACACTCTGTCGGTTTTCGGGATAAAATGACTGAGAATTCGGCAAAATTCCTCAGGCTGTCGGAAAAACAACCCGTCAGACCTTAAAAACACATAACAGGAGAAAGATGTATGAACAACTTACCCAGACTTACAATGGACGAGATATTACCCGCATACGGTAATATGAACCTCTATGAATTCCTCAAGTGCTGTCTCACACCCCACAAGGAAGACTACCCCATGTTCCAGTTCAAGCTCACAGACCATATGAGAAGTGAATTCTTCCACGACGTTGAGGCTATGGCTGTATACTTCAAGGAAGAATTAGGTATGAAGGCAGGAGACGCTTACTCCCTTTTCATCCCTAACTCCATTGAAGAGGTTGTATGCCTTTTTGCTCTTAACAAAATAGGCTGTATCGCAAACCTCATTCATCCCCTCTTCCCGCCCGAGGCTATGAAGAACTCCGTAACCTACACCAAGTCAAAGGGTGTTCTTCTTTACGAGATGTTCCTTCATCAGTACGCCTCCACCCTCAAGTCCATTGAAAATCTCGACGTTATCATCACATCTCCCCTTCTTTATGCAGCACCCGTTGCAAAGAAGGCATATATCCGTCCCGACGAAAAGTTTATGGCTATTGCCGAGGCAAACGGCCTTCAGGTAAAGTTCTTCGGTGACATTCTTAAAAAGTACTCAGGTCAGGAGACAGAAGGTCTTTACAGAAGCGGTGACCTTACAGCAGTATATATGAACGGCGGCGGCACAACAGGTGTCAGCAGATTCATAATGCTTTCCTCAACAGCACTCAATGCGGTTACAAAGAACGCTCTCGGTGCTGCAACTCCCTCTGACCACAAGCCCGGCTACTATGCAAAGATTCTTGCTCTCCCCTTCTTCCACGCATACGGTCTTTGCGGCGGTCTTCTTACAACAATGGTTTCAGGCTGGAAGTCCGTTCCCATGGCAAGATTTGAGGCAGACGAATACATCACCTATCTCAAGGCAAACAACTGCTACGAGGTTATCGGTGTTCCCAATATGTACAGAAAGCTCCTTGCACATCCCGAATTCGAGGGTGAGCACCTCAGACACCTTCGCTATGCATTCGCAGGCGGTGACTACGTTCCCGTTGATTTCCTCGGCAAGTTCAATGCCATTATGGAAAAGTACGGCGCAGAGGCTACTCTTATGCCCGGCTACGGTCTTACGGAGTGCGGTGCTGTTGACTGTATCAATATGCCCTGGCTTACAAAGCCCGGCACGGTAGGTAAGGTTCTCAAGACAATCGAGGCTAAAATCTTCGACGACGAGCAGAACGAGCTTCCCCTCGGCACAGTAGGTGAAATCGGTTTCACAGGTAACACCCTTATGAAGGGCTATCTTATGCCCGACGGCAGACTGGGTGAAGGTCTCTATACCGACAAGAACGGCCGTCAGTGGGTTCTCACGGGCGACCTCGGTAAAATGGACGAGGACGGCTACATCACCTTCGTTGCAAGAAAGAAGAGAGTTATCATTATCTCAGGCTACAACGTATTCCCTGCAGATATTGAAAATCTCCTTGAGCCCCTTCCCTTCCTTCAGGAGGCTTGCGCTGTTCAGGGCTACGATGAGGACAAGAAGCCCATCGTCCGTCTTTACATAGTTCTCGCTCCCGGCGCAGAAGAAGCTAAGCTCGACGAGTACAAGCAGATCATCACAGACACCTGTGCAAC
>JAZOWG010000142.1:0-15116 GCA_045659105.1 Acutalibacteraceae bacterium | reverse complement strand
GTAAAGGGGAAGCTTTCAGATGAAAGAAAATTATTTTCTGTCCAGGCGATATTATTTTCTTTTTCTGTTTCCGTAATGCTCATTTCTTCTGCAGTAAGAGTGCCGAACTGCAGATTTTTCTTATATTCAAGAGCCTTTATGTTTTCTTCGTTCATAACAACAAGACCGCCGGCAGAAACAATGAAATATATGAATGCAAAAATTATATTCACAGCCTTATATTTCGTTCTTGCTCTTAAAATAAAGGTAACAAGACCAAGCACTGCAGTAAGTCCAAAAACAAGAGTAAAGGTTTTTATAACAACCGGCTCATTGTCAATACAGGATTCATTGATTTTTGCATTTATTCCCCATATAAAACCGTGAAGCAAACCGTTTCCTGCAAAAAAAGCAATAAGCTTTCCGATGATACCTGTTTTAGGTAAAACCTCCCCCACAAACAGGGACATAAACCAACCGAGGCAAACACCCGTAAGTCCCGTATAAAGGTGCACATCCGCACCGCTGTCGGTACCGTAGAATATGTACCATAAGGAATATGCAGCATAAATCGTCAGTCCGAAAAGAACGAAGCTGACAGCTGTCTCAATTATCTGTTTTGTTTTTATATTTTTCATATAAACACCGCCTTTGGAGTAATTTTACCATATTATTTAAAATAAAACAACCTGACAGCGATATTTTCTGTCAGGTCAAAGTCCGAAATGAATTATCCATTTGCATTCTTTTATTGCTTTAAGGGTTAGCTCATACAGCTCCGATAATCCGTTTTTACCTTTTATAACATCAGCAAAAGCAGACAAAGCTTCGGGCGGTATCAGCGTTATTCCGACATAACAGATGCCCTTGCCTTTTATATCGGTTGTGTGCCAATAAAAATCTATATGATTAAAATCGCATACAATATCCTCTAAATAATCGTCGTTTACGGATATGCAGTTGTATTTCTGCGGCTCATATTCATCATAGCGTCTTCCCTTTTCGGGAGCCGCTTCCATAATACCGAATTCATGCTTTGCCAAAACTATCACCTTCTTATGATAATTATAACACTTGCGAAAGTACAATTCAACAAAAATTGTCCCCACGGTAAGTGAGGACAACAATAACAGTTATTCTGTTTCTGCAAGTCTTACCTTAGCTTCGGCACGGATAACCTCAAGCTCAGACATAATCTTTTCCTTACGCTTGCCCGTGAAATTATCAAACATCATAATAAGACCGGGAAGAAGATTTCCGAGAATTCCGGGAACTACAACAAGAAGGAAAATACCGTGAAGGGTTTTGGGTGTCTGAACAGCTTCAACCATAACACCGCCTACATTCTGGGCACTCTTGTAGCCGATAAGAGAAAGACCGCCGTTAATAAGAAGCTCCTTCCAGAGAGCGGAAATTCTTGAAACCATTGTGCTGAATGCAAACACCATACCCTCGTTACGGGATGCTGTACCGTATTTCTGATAGCTCTTCCACTCCATATAATCGGTTGAATCGGCAAGAAGAATACGTTTGGCAGCACTCATTGCGGCATTAGGAAGACCGCCGAGAGCAATAAGTATACCTACAATCCAAAGGTGCTTGTAGCCGAATATTGAAAGCAGTGTATAACAGATACCCGTGTGCATATAGCCTGCTACAACAATATCTCTCGAGGAAAGCTTTCTGCCCACAAAGGGTACGGATGCAAGACCGCAGTAAGAAAGAGCAGAGCTTGCTACCTCAACATAGGTCTTCATTCCGTAGTTATTAAGTGTCTGCTTATAGAAGAAAGGAAGTGAGTTGTAGCAAACCTGTCTTATTGAATCTATTACATTACACAAACACAACAGCAGAAGAGGTCTGTTAAGGAAAATAAGTCTCAAATCAATATTTACCTTCTTGTTATCCTTGGGAGGAAGAACAAGGTTTTTCTCTTTAAGCGTAAGGCAGGGCACAAGCATCGTGAAAAGACCTAAAATTCCGAAGAAAAGAGCAACAGAGAAAAATGCCCACTTTTCCTTTGAATAATCGTCGCCCATTAAATCAATAATAACGGGAACAAGACCGCCGGGAAGCATTGTGCCGAGAGTGGATGCCACCTGTGCTATTGTATAGAAGGTTTTTCTTGATTTTGCATTAGGTGTCATTCGTACGGAAAGTGTTGACAGCGCAACATCAAAGAACGTATCTGCGATATTGAAGGTAAGATAAAGAATGATACTCCAGATAACGTTGAACATCTGCGAGGCAGACGGAACAAGAAACAAAAGTATTGATGACAAAGTAAAAGGAATTGCCGATGCCATCATAAAGCTTCTTGCATTTCCCTTACCCGAGCGGTTGCCGTCAAGAAGTGCGCCGACAATGGGAGCGATAACAATATTGATACCCGTCGTAGCGGTTTTCATTGCAACAAGGTGCCTTGATTCAAGACCCATATAGTCATACATAAACTGATCGGTATATGTGGAAACGGAGTCCTGTCCCATACAGTTACCGAATACACCTGAAACATAGCCGACCTGTTCCTTGAAATCAACCTCGGGATTGTTCTTTATTTCAAGATATTTTTCTTTAAGCTTTCCCATTTGTTTTTCTCCTTAAAAGATATTTTTACAAATGCCGGGATTTATTTATGATTATATATTTTTTCGGAAGCAAATGTGCCGTTTTCTGCGATTCTCAGAAGTGTACAGCCCTGAAGCCATTCGCTTTCGGGAGCATCAAACTTTGTCTGCATATTATATGCACCATATCCCGAGGGCTGGATGTAGGATAAAATAATGTCCTCATACATAACACCGAAATCATTCAAATGATCATGACCGAAGAAAACTGCCGAAGCACTTCCCTTTTCAAGCATTGCATCCATAATTCCTGCATCAAAGCCCGATTCACAGACACCTTCTCTTTTTTCACCGTAAAGGAATTCACCGTCAGAGTATTCCCTTTCGGCTTCAAAGGGAGGAATGTGCATTACCGTAACAGAACTGAATTTTCCGTATTCATTTTCAATTGCATCGTGCTTTTCCTTATACCAATTGATCTGAGAGGTCTTTACTCCGTCGTATACATCGCCCTCTTCGGTCACACCGTATTCAAGCTTTGTCTCCTTCGTCATATAGCCGCCCGAATCAAGCAGGAAAAACACCTCTCTTAAGCTACCGTCGGAATTCAGGATATTTATCGTACAATTGCCGTATCCGTCAATATCCTCTCTACCGGCTGTCAGCAAGCAGTGCTCGTAAGAAGAATATAACTCTACGACATCCTTTCTCGGAAGCATCATAAAGCCATCTCCCTCGTGATTACCGAGAACAGCAGCCCAATATACACCGAGCCTTTCAAAAAGCTCACAAAGCTGAGTGTTTCTCTTTTTGTTAAAGCCGTAGGTAACAATATCTCCGCCTAAAATAACAAGGTCGGGCTCCTGCTCTTCTATATTTTTCACCATAAAGGATATTGTTGTATTATCAAGCTCTTTATCGCCCTTAAGATGGGTATCGGTAAACATCAGCACCCTGAATTCACCCTCGCTCTTTTTCTTAACGGTGACACTGTCTTCAGTACCGGAAATTATTTCAATATCACTTTCTGTTCTTTCCACAGAAGAAATATCATAAGAAATTCCCTTTGAGCTCTGAAATAAAACAAAACCTCCGGCTCCGGAAGCCGCAACAATAAGAACTGCAAGAATTACAACTAATGCTTTTTTCATATACACCGCCCCATTTTATTTATATATATTTTTATAGTACATCTATTTTATTAAGATTTCCTTGAATATTTTGACGGATTAATGGCGTTTTCTTGACTTTTTTGATATTGCATGCTAATATCTTTTTATAAAATACGGGAGTGACGATATGAATCTTATTAAATTTGATCCCGACGACAGCTTTTACTTTCACAAGGGTATAAGCAAGCGTGTTTCGGAAACAGGTACCTCCTGGCCTCATTATCACGGTCTTTATGAATTATATTTTATGCTTGAGGGCAATTGCACATACTTTATCGACAATAAGGTTTATAACGTGCAGACCGGGGATATCGTAATTATTCCCGGAGGAACAATTCATCACACGAGATATGAGAATATAAAGCATTCTAGAATTCTTCTTAACTGCTCCGAAAAATATATTCCGTCGGCATTCATACCCGACACGCCGGATAATAACTACCTTTACAGAAACCCTTATATTGCTGATGAAGCACAGAAAATATTTGAAAAAATTGAAAGCGAATACAAGCGGAATGATTCACTTTCCGATGCAATACTTATCTGTCACACAAATTCCTTGTTCTATCTTCTTATGAGGAATAAGGAATTCTGTATAAGGGTCGATGACGGCAACACCGTAATTGAAAAGGCAGTTGCATACATAAGAGAAAATTTCCGTTCGCATATAACTCTTTTCTCTCTTGCAAAAAAGTTTTCAGTAAGCCCCGAGCATTTTTCAAGAACATTCAAAAAGGAAACGGGACTCGGCTTTTCAAAGTATCTGAACTCATTAAGGCTTCAATATGCAGAACAGCTTCTGAGAACCGCAAAGGATCTGAATATTACACAGATTGCCGAATACTGCGGCTTTGAGGACAGTAATTACTTTTCAAAAAAATTCAAAGAAATTTACGGTGTTTCTCCGAAAAAAATGCAAAAAGATCTGCAACAATAAAAGCGCTCCCGACCCGGGGAGCGCTTAATTTTATTTTTCCGATTTGTTTTGTACGGCATTTTCCTTTTCCTCAAGGCGTATTTCCCAATGGATAATAACAGCCAGAAGAGCACGTATTACTATTACAACACCGAGAATTGCAAGCTCTTCAAGATCGTGGATTATAACGGTTTTTATAATCTCGGCACCCATCTTAAATTCAAGTGCAAGCGCCAATGCCTTACCAAGCTCAACAACTACGTTCAGGGGCTGTTTTTTTATAAGACAGCCTATTACACGGAACAATGCACGGAAAGAACCTATAAAAATAATGACAATACCGATAAGCTCAAGTGTGCTTGCCGTAATCTCAGCAACAGGAAAAAGAAATTCCTTGAATAATACTGCAAAATTTTCAAGCATTTTGTGCACCTTCCTTATTTTTCATAGTTTTTCCAGCCTTCGGAATATGTTTTTGTTCCGTCTTCACTTACCCACATAGCCTCTGCATCAGGAAGCGCCTTTATAAGCTTCAGGCCTTCTTCAAGCGGCAGACAGAAAAGTGTAGTGGAAAGCACGTCAGCAAGTCCCGAATCCGTACACACAACAGAAACCGACAAAAAGCCTTCAGAGGGCATAAGCGTATCAGGATGGATTATGTGATGATAAGGCTTTCCGTCAACATAATAAAAGCGCTGATATGAGCCGCTTGTAACAAGAGACTGACCCGTAAGCCCGAGCAAGGAAAGATAGTCTCCGCCGTCGGGATTTTCTATTCCCACAGTCCAGGAAGTTCCGTCTCCCTTTGTTCCGATACTGCGGACATTTCCGCCCACGTTCAGCACATATCCCGTAATACCTCTTTCTTCAAGACCTTTTGCAATACACTCAACAGCATAACCCTTTGCAACAGCCCCTACGTCAAGCTTCATTCCGGGGTCTGTCAGAGTAACAGTATTGTTTTCTTCATCAATAACCATTTTTTCAATGTCGCAGTGAAGAGCTGCATCCTGAAGCTTTTCCATAGGAGGAAGTGATGCTTCAGAAGGGTTATCCTTGCCTATTGTACGGTAATCATGCCATAAGGACAGAACGCTTCCCATTGCAATGTTAATAATACCGTCTGTCTTATAATACATTTCTTTTGCAAAAAGAAGCATATCAATAATGCGTCTGTCAACCGTTACGGTGCGGTGCTCACCGTCTGTAAGCTCGTTTATGGTGCAGAGATTCTCCATTCCCTCAAATCTGTGATAGATGGAATAGAGGCGGTGATATTCACCCAAGTCAGCAATAATTCCTTCTGCAACCTTATCAAAATCTTCCTGTGATTTTTCATACCCCGTTATTGTCGTAAGGGTATCAAAATAATCCATAGTATAGGTTGAAAATTTTTCTTTATTCTCCGTGCAGGCACACAGACTGCATACCAAAACACAAAGAATCATAGCAATACTTAAAGTTCGTTTAATCATAGTCCATAAAACAAAAAGAGAGAGAAAATTCTCTCTCTTCTTTTAATCTGTTGAATTTACTCAGATCTTGGAAGCAGCCTTAACAAAACCTGTTACGTAGATTGTGCAGCCTGCAGTCTGAAGGTCAGCAACACCCTTGCCGTCTTCAGCAACGAGAGTAGCGATTTCTGTAGCAGTCTTGCCAACGCAAGCAGCATCAAAAGCAGCAGCCTGCTCGTTCCATTCCTTTGTTGCACCGCCGTAAGCTACCATACCGTAGTCAGCGCCCTGAGCCTTCTTGGAAACAACTTCCTTAGTTGTGTCAAGAGTGGAAGCACCTGCTGTTGTGAATGTGAAGGAAACTTCTACACAGTCACTTGCACATGCAACTACCTTGCCTTCTGCGTTAACAGCTGCAGCGAAAACAGTTGTGGAAACCTTGTTGGAACCGTCCTTGTCTTCTGTTGCGTCTGTGCAGGTCTGTTCTGTAGCAGCTGTAACCTTGAGAGTATCAGCAGCTGTAACAGCGGATTCTGCAGCAGCATTGTAAGCCTTTTCAATAGCATCAACAAATTCGTTGATCATAATTGTGCAGCCTGCATTGATAACTTCATCAGTACCCTTGTTGCCTTCTGCAACTAAAGCCTTAACTTCGTCAAGAGTCTTGCCTGCAACGAGTGTTTCGAAAGCATCAGCCTGCTCGAACCATTCCTTTGTTGCGCCGCCGTAAGCTACCATGCTGTAGTCGTTACCAAGCTCGTACTTTGTCTTGAACTCTTCTTTAGCAACAGCCTTACCGTCAGCGGTAAAGTTAACGGTGTTGCTAACAGTATCAAGAGCACATGCAACAATCTTGCCTTCTGCATCAACAGTAACAGCAGCTACAGTAAGATCAATCTTACCGGAACCGTCCTTGTCAGCAGTTGCATCTGTAACAACGGGAGCTGTTACAGCTACGCCTGAGCCGAACTTAAGGGTTGTTTCTGCGGGAGCAGTTGTTTCTTCTGTGTTTGTTGTGTTGCCGCAGCCTACGAATACTACGGAAACAGCCATAATGAGACATAATGCAATAACTAAAGCCTTTTTCATTGGAAAATTCCTCCGTTTATTTTTTTAGCCTCGCAGATATTACTATATATTAGTAATTTTGTCAAGCATTATTAAAAAAATTCATAATTTGTTATAAATTACCTATAAATACAGTTAAAATTTATACCAATTTAGCCGGGATGCGCTTTACAAGAAGCGCTCCGCAAAGCCCTATGAATATACCTGCAACTGTTCCCGTAACGGTAAGCACTACCAGATAATATCCGAGCTGAGAAGTTTCGAGAAGGAGTGCCGCCATAATAATCTGTCCCACATTATGTGTGACACCGCCTGCAACACTGACTCCCACGGGAGAAAGGAAATTGAGCTTTCGGAGAATTATCATAACAAGAAGACTGAGCACTCCGCCTGCAAGACTGTACATAAGCGCCATCATATTACCGAAAAGCATACTTACAAGAAGAATTCTTACAAGAGATACGATTCCTGCAAAAACGGGTCCCTTTCTGTAAAGAAGAAATACTATTATAATGTTGGGAAGCCCCATTTTAATTCCCGGAAGTGACGTGAATAAAGGAGGAATCAGAACTTCTATGTAAGCGAATATCAATGCGAGAGCAACACATATACCGCCGAATGCAACGGTTTTTGATTTCTTTTTCACGTAAGACCTCCTATATAACCACATCGGGACCGTCCGTGCTTCCGTCCCAGGTAACGGTAATTACAACACGGTTCGGAAGACATACGATGCTTTCTCCGTCACGGAAAATACTCTTATGAGAGACACATATTCCGTCGGGACAGCTCGCTGTCTCCATAAAGGCTTTACCGTCGGAAATTACAAGACGGTTCAGGTTTTCATTATTTTCACCGGTATAAATATCCTCTGATATATTCTCTGAAAGAGAAAATACACCGTATACTTCCCCATCAACGGTAACAGTAACAGATTCTCCCGGACTGCGGAAGAAATTAAGATATATAATACCGATAACCGCCGCAAGAATTACGGCGGTAATCAGAATAATATCGTTCCTTAAGCTGTGATTTTTTTTGTTTTCCTTGCTATTCATATCAGCTGAGCAGATCCTCACTGCTGACATCAGAAGGAATATCGGGGAAGAATGCCGTCTTAAGACAACCCGTGGGACATTCCTTGACACAGGCTTCACAGTGAACACACTTTTCATAATCAATAACTGCAAGATTATCAATTACCTTTATAGCACCGTGAGGACAAGCCTTTTCACACTTTTTACAGCCGATACAGGCATTTTTACAAGCCTTCTTGGCATCAGCACCCTTCTGCTTGTTACTGCACATTACAACAGTTGCAGTTTCCTGAGGAATCATATTGATAATTCCCTTGGGACAGATTCTTGTGCAAAGCCCGCAGCCGAGACAGCGTGCAGTATTGATATGGGCAATACCGTCCTTAATACAGATGGCATTTGCAGGACATGCGTTTGCGCAGTCTCCGAAGCCGAGACATCCGAAACGGCAGGAATTATTACCGCCGTAAATCATTGAAGCGGCATAACAGGTCTTCACGCCCTCGTACTCTGCAGTATTAAAGGTTGCATCGCAGTTACCGTTACAGGAAACGAATGCAACAACGTCCTTGAAGGGCTCTGCTTCAACGCCGAGAATACCGCCGATTTCATCGGCAACACTCTGAGCACCGGGTATACAGAGATTGGGAGCTACACCGCCCTCTGCAAGAGCTGCAGCATAGTCGTCACAGCCCTTATATCCGCAGGCACCGCAGTTGATACCGGGAAGACAGGCACGGATTTCACCCTTAAGGGGATTTTCCGGAACAGAGAAGAAATGAGAAAATACGGTAATAAGAATACCTGCAACAAGGGCAACGCCTAACATTACAAGAAATGCAATTAAAATATCCATTGTACGTCCCCCTTATCAAGCAAAGATATTTTCAACAATACCGCTGAATCCCATAAATGCAAGGGATATAAAGGAAGCAGCAATGAGAGTAACGGCAAGACCGCGGAAGGGTGCGGGCACCTTTGTATCGTCGATTCTTGAACGGATTCCGGAGAAGAGCACCATTGCAAGCAGGAAGCCGAGACCGCAGCCCAGAGAGCTTACCATTGATTCAATAAAGCTGTAGCCGTCAATTATGTTATTGATTGTAACACCAAGCACTGCACAGTTTGTTGTGATAAGAGGAAGGTAAACACCGAGTCCCTTATAAAGTGAAGGAGAAAACTTTTTAAGAACAAGCTCGAGAATCTGAACGAGAGTTGCAATTATAAGAATAAACGCAATGTTCTGAAGATAACCGAGACCGAGTGTATCAAGAACAAATTTCTGAATGGGCCAGGTTGCTGCAGTTGCAAGAAGCATAACAACCGTTACGGCAACACCCATTCCTACTGCCTGGTCGATTTTCTTGGAAACGCCGAGGAAGGGACAGATACCTAAGAATCTGCTGAGAACGTAGTTATCAACAAGTACGGATGAAAGAAGTATTATAATTAAAATCTTGAAGCTTTCCATCAGTTCTCATCTCCTTTCTCAGAGCAATTTCCGCCCTGACAATTTGCCGCATTAGGACAGCCCTCACAGGAAAATGACTTTTTAAGCGGTGCCTTTCCGTGTGTAACTGCATAAATAAGTGCAATAAGAAGTCCGTATACAAGAAGTCCGCCGGGAGCCTTTGTAAGGAATTCGATTTTGTAATTCTGAAGGAACGGAATTTCAATTCCGAAGAATGAGCCTGCACCGAATACCTCACGGACAGTTGACATCATCGTAAGTGCAAGGGTAAATCCGAGACCCATTCCGATACCGTCAAGAGCGGATGCAACAACACGGTTCTTGTTAGCGAACATTTCGGCACGTCCGAGAATTATACAGTTAACGGTGATAAGGTCAAGATAAACACCGAGAGTTGCATATAATTCGGGAAGATACGCCTGAACAATCATTTTTACAATTGTAACGAAGCCTGCGATAATAACGATATAACAGGGAATTCGCATCGATTCGGGGATTTTCTTACGAAGAAGAGAAATAAATACGTTTGAACAGATAAGAACAGCCATAGCTGCAAGTCCCATACCGACAGCACCCTTAACTGTGGTGGTAGTAGCAAGTGTGGGACAGGTGCCGAGAATGAGCACCAACACGGGATTTTCCTTCAGTATGCCGTTAAGGAGTACTGAAACTGAAGATTTTTCTTTCATTATCGGGCACCTCCGTTCATTGTCTTAATAGCATTGAATGCACGTTCAATAGCCTGAGTGTAACCGTTTGTTGTTAAGGTAGCACCGCTTATAGCATCTATTTCCTTATAGTTTTCTTCTGTCTTTCCTACAAACTGACCGTAGAAGCTTTCATCTGCGCAAGCGTCACCCAGTCCGTCGGTTTCTGCTTCGGAAACTGTAAGACAGTCAATAATTCTGAAATCAGGTGTTACGGAAACACGTACAATAATATACTCATTTGAAGCGGGATGATATTCATCTCCGCCCTTGATACCGTAGCCTGCACCCTTTGTTTCAAGCACAAAGTTACCTGAAGCGGTCTTCTTAGCTGAAACAACGGTCTTTTCAAGGTCCTCGTAAGCGGAAATATCGATATCCTCAAGTGTGCTTGCCTTGAGTGTTGCCACAGCGTCTGTATAAAGAGCCGTATCGGAAACACCGTCTGTTACAACAGTACCGTCGGCATTTACACCGATAAACTGCTCACCGACTACGAAAACGTATCCTGTCTTGTTTGCAGCCTCATAAACTGCGTCAACGCCTTCAATAAGCTCTACCATAAAGAGCTTTTCGAATGCCTTTTCGCCTGCAGGGAATGCCGCATCAAGATTATCTGCAAGGATTTCCTCCTCTGTACGGATGTCAACGGAGCCGCCGCCGAGGATAATTGCGGTATTAAGAGCATCCTTTACCGCATTCTTGTATGCTTCGGTAGTCTTTGTAGCACCTGCAATAATATCAACCGCTTCAACACCTGCGGCATCCTTATCGGTAAAGTTTTCACCGTAGGTTTTTTCTTTACCCAGAGTTTCGTTTGAAGAAAGACATACTGCACCTGTCACAACACCGTCGGCACTTACGCCGCACATAATAACGAAATCCGTGCCGTAGCCTGCAGTTGTAAGCGTTATAACGTAACCGAGACCTGAAGTTTCCTTATGAACATCTGTTACGGTTGCGGGAAGAGCAATATCTGTGAGGTCTGCTGTTTCAAAGCCCTTACCCTCGGGCATTACTTCGAGAAGTGCAGCGTTTGCGGCTGCATTCTGATTTTCGGCAATAACGGGAGCTGTAATAAAGTTTGTTGCTGCAAGAAGCACGGTTATAACCGAGCAGATGCAGACAAAAACAGCAAGATTTTTAATATAAGTTTTCATTATTTATCTCCTCCTGCTGTAAATGCCTTACGTCTCGTCCACTTGCAGATGTAAGGATTGAGTATGTTCATAAACAGAATTGCAAAGGAAACGCCTTCGGGATAAGTTCCGAAATATCTGATAAGGCAGGTAAGAAGACCTGCACCGAGACCGAATATAACCTTACCCCAGGGGGTGTAGGGAGAGGTTGTGTAATCAGTTGCCATAAAGATAGCGCCGATAAATACACCGCCCGACATAAGCAGGGAAAGAGCGCTGACAGCGTCGAAGCCTTCCATAAAGAGAGAGAAAACGAATACAGTCGCAATAAAAACAACGGGGATCTGCCAGGAGATAACGCGTCTTACAAGAAGATAAATACCGCCTATAAGAAGTGCCGCAACGCAGGTTTCACCGATTGCACCGCCGTGTCTTCCGAGGAATAAATCCAGAAGTCCGGGCATTTCTTCAGCAGAAAGAGGAGTAGCAGAGGATACGGAATCTACGGGGAACGAGGGTACTGCCATTGAACCGAAAGCAACAAGCATAAACACACGTGCCGTGATTGCAGGGTTTACAAGGTTTGCGCCGATTCCGCCGAAAATGCATTTTACAACAATGATTGCAAAAAGTGAACCGACAGCACACTGCCAGAGCGGAACATCAACAGGAAGATTAAGAGCAAGAAGAAGACCCGTAACTGCAGCGGATAAATCCCCTACCGTCTGATCCTTCTTTACTATAAGATTAAAAATTGCTTCAAATCCGACAGAGCATACAACGCACACTGCAATTACAAGAAGGGCGCGCCAGCCGAATATTACGGTGCCTGCAATTGCTGCAGGAAGCAAGGCTATCAGAACGTCTGCCATGATACCCGTGGTGGATTTTCCGCTGTGAATATGAGGAGATACCATTAGTTTAGTAAGAGCGCTCATTATTTGCTTCCCTCCTTTTCTGCGTTATCCGCTAATAATTTCTTTGAGAGCTTGTTAATCTGTACAAGAGGACGGTTTGCGGGGCATACAAAGCTGCAGCAGCCGCATTCCATACAGGACTGAACGGAAAGAGCCTTCAATTCGTCCGCATCCTCCTTAGCATAAGCCTCTGCAATATTTACGGGTGCAAGGCTGAAGGGACAGGTATTAACACAGGCTCCGCAACGGATGCAGGCTGTGGTCTTGGGAAGCTTTGCTTCCTTCTTTGAAAGAGCAAGAACCGCATTTGTGTTCTTGAGCACGGGGACATCAGAATTAGGAACGGTAATACCCATCATAGGGCCGCCGTAAATGATTTTTGCAGGATCCTCTTTAAGACCGCCGCAGAAATCAAAGAGAACGTTAATGGGAGTGCCGATGGGAGCTATCACGTTCTGAGGCTTCGTGACAGCCGCACCGTCTACGGTTACGAGCTTTTCAGTGAGAGGCATACCTGTCTTGAGGAAAGAGCCCATCTGTGCAACCGTTGTGCTGTTAAGAACGATACAGCCGACGTCAATAGGCAGTTTATTTGCGCCAATCCTTCTGCCCGTGGTGTGGTAAACCATAACCTTTTCGCCGCCCTGGGGGTATTTATCGGGAAGAACACTTACCTTTACCTCAAACTCTGTAACGGATGAAGCAAGATTCTGCATAGCGGAAACAACCTTTTTGTTACCCTTTTCGACACCGATAATAACCTTTTTGACACCAAGATATTTATTAATCGCCTTGAGAGCTACTGCCATATCATCGGCACGGGTAAGCATATTTACGGAGTCACTTGTAACATAGGGCTCACACTCTGCGCCGTTTACAATAAGATATTCTATTTTTTCTGCGGGAACGTCAAGCTTTACGTGTGTGGGGAAGCCTGCACCGCCAAGACCTACTATACCGCTTTTCTTAACGGCTTCAATAAAGTCGTCTCTGCCGCTGATAACGGGAGGAGCTACAGCATCGTCAACGGCATTTTCACCGTCTGCTTCAATTACAACCGCAGTTGTAGTATTACCGCTGTAAAGAAGATAATCGGTAAGCTTTGTAACTTTACCGGAGATACTCGAATAAATTTCAGATGAAACCTTACCGTCAGCTTCACCTATTTTTGTTCCGATTTTAACCATATCACCAACCTTTACAACAGGAGTTGCAGGCTTGCCGATATGCATTGCCATCGGAATTGTCACGGTCTTCACGTCGCTGAGACGCGCAACGGGACTGTCTTTTGTGCCTTTTCTGTGGGGCGTGTGTATTCCGAGAAGATAAGAACCCATAAAAATATACCTTTCTTCATAATTTGTTTTTATAGTATGCCTTCGCATAGATATACATATTAATAATAAGTCAAGAGAAAGACAAAGTCAAGAAATAAGTTTGTTACTATTTTGTCAATATCAGGAGTATATGCAATCCGAAGACAACAATACATTAATGTCCCTATACAGAAAAAACCGATGAGATATCACCCATCGGCTTTTTTGTTTATTGAGATTACAAGGTCTGTACGGTTTTTTATTTCCGTCTTCTTAAAATAGGTATTTTCAAGAGGAATCCATTCTTTGAAAAAGCGTTCCGCAAAGGCAGGTGAATTTCTTTTTTCTATACGCTTTTTCTGAAAATCAGGAGAAATATCAAGAAAAACGGACAAATTATAATACTTACCGAATTCGGGATGCATTGAGTAAACGCCTTCAACCACATTCAGCTTTTTCTGAGGTACCGATACGGTTTCACCGAGCAACTGCATTGAGCAGTCAAAGGGTCTGTAATTAACGGCTTCATTTTTTACCAAAGAACAGATTATTTCGTTGTAAAGACGTTCTCTGTCAATATTTCCTCCGATTTCCTTAAAACGCTCGGGAGTGCGCTGTTCAGGGCGTAAAAAGAAATCGTCCGTATGGAATATATTACAGTCATACACCAAAGATAAAACTTCTGAGAGAGTGGATTTTCCGCTTGCACTCCCGCCCTCAATTGCAAGAATCACATTACCCTTGAGAAGCATTTTATCAATTTCCGCAAAAAGACAGATAAAATCAGAATACTTACTGTTAATTACCCTGTACGCAGGCTTATAGGTGCTTCTGAAAACCTCGGAGTGGTGAATGGCAGGATAGCCTCTCCCCTGCCACTCTGAAAGCTTCTTGTCAAATTCTTCCTTATCAAGAGGGATTTCTCCGTTGGCAATGAATTCACGGGCAATCTCAATTTTCTGCGGAAGCAAAGCTTTTCCGTCAGGCTCTTTCTTTGCTGAAAGACAGAATAATTTTGTCAGCGTTTCGGGGGAAAGTCCTGCTTTTATCCACGAAAGATAAACCCGGCTGTAATTTCCGTCAAGGGCATCCGTAAAAGGCTCGGCAGCTTCTGACATTTCAGAAAATTCGTTCTTTATATATCGCAAAGCTGTGCTTTCATCGGACACAAGATGCTCACAGCCGAAGCAGCTCTGAAACAGAAATTTGAATATATCCGCTGCCTGCAGACGGGGGAATTTTTTATAATGAGCTAAAAGAAGCTCCCGTGTGTTTTTATTCATTTCAGCCTCTCAGTTTAAGAATTTTAGAGTTATCAAGAATCATTACAACCACGGGAATAAGCACAAGCTGCACAATAATCCCCGGAACGG
>JAZOWG010000141.1:0-16981 GCA_045659105.1 Acutalibacteraceae bacterium | reverse complement strand
CCGTTGATGCCTTCCTTGCCCTCAGCTACAAGGGGTTCGCCTCTTAAAATGTGAGCGGCAAAGGCATTCATAACGCCTGTGTGCTGGTCGTTTATGCCGTCTGTCTCAACTGTAATCCATTCACCTTCTATGCTTCCGAAGCCTTCATCGGAATTCTTGGTGTATTCTTCTGTTGACATGTTGAGAAGGTACATTTTGATTTCGCCTTTTTCGCAGACAATCTTTGCCTTGTCAAGGGTGATTTCAAGTCTGTTTGTTCCGGGATAGTCACCTGTGGTTGTAATGAAGGTACCCGTAGCACCGTTAGGATATTCAACGTAGATGGAAACGTCGTCCTCAACCTCAATGTCGTGCCATTTGCCCTCGTGGCAGATAGCCTTTACCTTGGAGGGCATACCGCATATCCACTGCCAGAGGTCAAGCTGATGGGGGCACTGGTTAAGCATAACGCCGCCGCCTTCGCCTGCCCAGGTGGCTCTCCATCCGCCTGAATTATAGTAAGCCTGAGTACGGTACCAGTCCGTGATAATCCAGCTGACACGCTTAAGCTGACCGTATTCGCCCGAAGCTACCATTTCTCTTACCTTGCGGTAGATGCAGTTTGTTCTCTGATTGAACATAATGGCATATACGGGATCGGACTTTTCGGCTACCTCAATAAGCTCTCTTACCTGCTTTGTGTAAACGCCTGCAGGCTTTTCGCTCATAACGTGAAGACCTGCATTCAGGGCTTCAATGCCGATGGGGGGATGGTCGTAGTGGGGAGTTGCGATAAGAACTGCATCGCAGAGTCCCGAATTTATAAGCTCAGTTGCAGTATTGAAGCATACTACTCCGGGAATTTTTTCCTGAGCACGTGCGAACTTCTTTTCATCAATATCGGCTACGCAGGTAATGTCAATCTCGGGCATTTCGCCTTTTACGAAGTTGTTGATATGGCTCATACCCATATTACCGATACCGATTATACCGACTCTGACTTTTTCTGACATAAGGACATCTCCTTTATATATAATTTAACAGAATAATTATAAAACAAACTTAACTTAATTGCAATAGCCAAATGAAAATTATAAAAGCTTTTACTACAGTAGGGGCAATTTACTGCACACCACCCGTGAAAAACAACCTCTTCACTATTCATTCTTACTTCTTACTTAAAAAAACAGCTCCTCGTTTCCGAGGAGCAAATTCTTATTTCATTAATTTTCTGATTACTGCTTCGCAGTCCTTTTTATCCATAATCTTGGGAACGGGATAGAGAGGATTGCCCTCCTTGAGTGCACGCTCAACGATTACGGGGATATCGTCCTCCTGAATGCAGTCGAACTTGTCGGGGATACCCATTTTTTCGTTCATTTCACGGATTGTAGCAATGAAGAGCTTTGCCTTCTGCTCGTCATTCTTGCCCATTGTGGGAAGACCTGCTATGTCAGAAAGCTGTGCAAGCTTCTTGTAAGCGGAGCTTCCGTAGTAATCAAGCACATAGGGAAGAATAACTGCGTTTGCAAGACCGTGGGGGATACCGTAGTGACCGCCGAGGTTATGTGCTATTGCGTGAACGTAGCCGACATAAGCTCTTGTGAAGGCTACGCCTGCCCAGAAGGAAGCCTCAAGCATATTTGCTCTTGCTTCTATGTTCTTTCCGTCCTCATAGGCTGTGTAGATGTTATCGAAAATCATCCTTGTTGCCTTGACTGCTGCCTTCTTTGTTCCGGGAGTGTTGCTCTTTCCGATGTAAGCCTCAACCGCGTGGGTAAGTGCATCCATACCTGTAGTTGATGTGATGTGCTTGGGAAGACCTACAGTAAGCTCGGGGTCAAGAACGGCAACCTTGGGAATAAGGTGATTGTCGTTTATAGCGTTCTTTTCGTGAGTTACGGGGTTTGAAACAACGGCTGCAAGCGTGGTTTCGGAGCCTGTTCCTGCAGTTGTGGGAACTGCAAAGAGGGGAGGAAGCTTCTTCATAACTTTAAGAAGGCCTCTCATCTGAGGGATAGTCTTGTCGGGACGTGCAATTCTTGCTCCGCAAGCCTTTGCGCAGTCCATAGGTGAGCCGCCGCCGAAGGCGATAATGCCCTGACAAGCGTTTTCGAGATAGATTTCAACTGCATCCTCAATATTGTCAATTGTGGGGTTGGGCTGAACGCCGTCAAATACAACGTAGGCTATTCCTGCCTTGTTAAGAGCCTCAAAAAGACCGTCAAGAAGCTTTAATGACATAAGACCCTTATCGGTAACAACAAGAACCTTTGAAACGCCCTTTGCTTTAACAGTGGCAGGAAGCTCCTTTACGGCACCTGCACCCTTGAGAAGCTCGGGTCTGCTCCAGTCAAGGAACATTGTACCCACGTACATAACCTTCTGATATGCTCTGCAGTAAGCATTGAAAAGTAATGACATAGTTTTTCATCCTTTCATTTATTTACCGGTATATTATACGACTGAAATTCTCGGTTTTCAAGTGATTATAAAACTTTTTTCAGTCTTATCATATTCCAGGACATTGCGCCGAGCTTTGTTTTCATTATTTTACCGTCAATCTCGGGAAGCTCAGTCTTTTCGCAGGGAGCTACGGGCTGAGCGTCACGGGTGTTCTTTATGTAGGGATCGGTGTGCTCAATTACGGTATGGGAAACGGGGACAAAGCCTTCAAAGTCACAGAGCTTTGTCTCAAGCATAATATGGTCGTTTACGTCACGGTTGATTGCAAAGATTGTGAGCTCATCACCGTCCTCTGAAAGAACCGCAGCCGTGTCAACATCGGGAACGTCCGAATACCATTTGGTATCGTATTTTGATGTATCGGTAATTCCCTGAAGCACATAGCCTCTGCCGTATTTTGATGCGAACATAAAGGGCCAGAAGATAGTCTGCTTCCATGCCTTTCCGCCGTCGTCGGTCATTATGGGAGCTATTACGTTTACAAGCTGTGCAAGGCAGGCAATTTTAACTCTGTCGCAATGTCTGAGAATGGAGTTGAGCATTGTGCCCACAACAAGCACGTCTGCATAATTATACACATCCTCAAGAAGATGCGGTGCCTTTGACCATTTCTCGAATTCGGTTCCGTTTGAGTGATACCATACGTTCCACTCGTCGAAGGAAATGTCAATTCTCTTCTTTGAATGGCGCTTGCCCTGAACGTAGTCGAGGGCTGCAATAACGCTTTCAATAAAGCGGTCGGTTTCAACGCCCTTTGCAAGGAAGTTTTCAAGATAATTGTCGTTGTTTCCGTGGTACTGATGCATTGAAACGTAGTCAACGTGATCATAAGCTAAATCAAGAGCGGTGGTTTCCCATTCGCCGAAGGTCTTCATTCCCCAACTTGAGCTTCCGCAGAGTACGGTTTCGATTGAGGGGTCTGTCCACTTCATAATTTTTGCAGCCTCGCAGGCAACTCTGCCGTATTCTGTGGGAGTCTTTGCGCCCATCTGCCAGGGGCCGTCCATTTCGTTGCCGAGGCACCAGAGCTTTACTCCGTAGGGGTCTGCGCTTCCGTTCTTTTTTCTCAGGTCGCTTAAATACGTACCGCCCTTGTGGTTGCAGTATTCAACGAGCTGTCTTGCCTCGTCGGGTCCTCTTGTTCCGAGGTTTACCGCCATCATGGGAGAGGTGTTTGCAGTTTTGCACCATTTCATAAATTCATCGGTGCCGAATTCGTTGGTTTCCGTAGTACCCCAGGCAAGCTCAAGTCTCTTGGGACGAAGCTCCTTTGGTCCTATGCCGTCCTCCCAGTTGTAGCCTGAAACAAAGTTTCCTCCGGGGTAGCGTACAACGGGAACGTTCAGCTCCTTTATAAGACCTAAAACGTCCTTCCTGAAGCCGTTTTCGTCTGCTTCAGGGTGTCCGGGCTCATAAATACCGCCGTAAACACAGCGTCCGAGATGCTCAACAAAGGAGCCGTAAATTCTGTCGTCTGTTTTTCCGACCTTGAATTCACTTGCGATTGTCAGCTTTGCGTATTTCATAAACATTCTCCTTATTTGTATAAAAATTCATTCAGCTTCTCACGGTTTTCTTGGAAATCAACCACGAGAACTGCCTGATAATTTTTTGTATCGTTATACCACGTTCCGTCAGCGGGGACGGTCATCTGTTCGATGTCACCGGTTATGCACATAAGTGCTTTCATAAGAAGTGAGGGAAAGCGGGATTTTTCAACCGAGCATTCTATTGTGCCTGCAATTTCCTTTGCAGTCTTAAGAAGCGTTACGGGGTTTGAAAGGGGAAGCTTTTTCAGGACAAGAGAAATTACCTCACGCTGTCTGCCCGTTCTGTAAAAATCGTCCTGACCGCGTCTTATTCTGCAGTACTGAAGTGCTTCTTTTCCGTCAACGTGTATATTTGTGCCGGGCTCTGTCTCGAAGCCCTCTCTTTTCAGCGCCTTTGCCTCGGTTTCGTCTATTTCGGGAATGGTGACGCCGCCTACGGCATCAATGATTTTAATGAACATATCGTAGCCTACCTTGGCGTAATCATCTATTCTTATGCCGAAGTTCATTTCAATTGTATCGCACACAAGCTGGGGTCCGCCGTAAACGCAGGCTGCATTGAGCTTCATATTACCGTAGCCGGGTATATTTACGTATGAGTCTCTCAGGAAGGATGAAAGCTTTATCTGCCCGTTTTTCATATCAAGAGACAGAAGTATCATAGCATCGGAGCGTGAGGAATCTCCCGTATCAAGTGTGTCAATGCCCATAAGGAGCACGTTGTATACCGATGAGGAGTGAAGAAGGGAAGCCTCTTCTGTGTTTTCGTTATCCTTAGGCTCTTGTGCTTTATAGCTTGACAGCACGTAGGCTGAGCCAGCTGATATAAACAAGGTCAATGCAATAATTACAGCAAGAACTGCCGAAAGAATACGCCTGAGAATTCTCAGCTTTTTCTTTTTTTTCTTCTCTTTTCTTACATCCTTTTTCTGTTCTCTCGGCGTTTTTGAAACACCTGCGTTGATTTTGCCGTTTTCGGTTACTATATCACCGAAGGACATCTCTCCGGGTCTTCTTTTAAGTGAATCGGAATCTATTTTTTCCGTATATGAAGCGGTCTGCTTCTGCTTTTCGCCGCTGTTTTTCTGCTTGTTGAAATAAATATCCTCTGCCATAAGCATTCTCCCTTCGGTGTTAGCAAGGAAACCTCTTTGAATATATTTTATAGTGTACGGGCAGATAATACAATATTTTTTTTGAAAAAAACTTAAATTTCGGCACCAAAAACGGAAAATAGTTCTTGAAATGTCGGCACATCTTTTATATAATGTGTTTATATTTAGTTTTTACGGAGTTTGTTATGTTAGGAAAAATGGTTAAGGTCAAGGTTACAAAGCCTTGCAATTATCTTGAACTCCGTACCGGTGTCCGATATATTATCAATTACGGAATTGCTGAGGTGCAAAGCGAAAAGAAGAGCTTTACCCTCGGTGCGTATGTTCTCGGTGTCAATCACCCGGTACGGGTATTTGAGGGGAAAATTATTGCCGTTCTGCGTTATACCGACAGTAAGCGCTCGGTGCTTGTAGTCGCCCCCAAGAATATGAGAAGAATCGATTATGAAATCAGAGACGTGCTCGAGTTTAATGAGCCGAGAGATTCCTATAATCTCGACTGTCTTTATGAGCACTCCTGCGGTGCGGTTGTCTTCCGCAGAATCAATGAGGAGTACCGCTTCCTTCTTATCAAGAACAGAAGAAGCAACAACTGGGGCTTCCCCAAGGGTCACATGGAAAAGGGTGAAACCCGTGAAGAAACCGCTGTCCGTGAGGTTCTTGAGGAGACTGGGCTGCATATAAATATATTACCCGGCTTCTGCAAGGATTCCCAGTATAAAATCGGTACCAAGATTGAAAAGAGGGTAGAGGTGTTCTTAGCATCCACCGAGGACACTCAGACCGTTATACAGAAAGAGGAGATTGAGGACTATATCTGGCTTCGCTACAATGAGGCCCTTGACAGACTCAAGTTCGACAACGACAAGGATATTCTCATTTCCGTAAGGGAATATATGCTTGAAAACGGGATCAACTAATTTTACAGGAGTATTTTTATGACCGAACAGCTTACAACCTGGTTTGCTTCGCTTTTCAGCGATTCGGTAAGCCACGAAATCATTATTTTCCTTACATCTCTTCTGCCGATTCTCGAATGCAGAGGCGGTATGATTCTCGCAAAGCTTTTTGAAATCAATTTCTTCAAGGCATTTCTTATCTGTTATATCGGCAATATGATTCCCATGCCTTTTATCATCCTCTTTATAAAAGAGATTTTCAAGTTTATGAAAAAGCACAATATTCTTGTGAAATTCATCGAAAAGCTTGAGGGTAAGACGGCTAAGAACGCCGATAAGGTATTGAGATACAAGCAGTGGGGTCTTCTTGCCTTCATTGCAATTCCTCTTCCCGGCACGGGCGGCTGGACCGGCTCACTCTTTGCCGCACTTCTGGGCATTGATTTCAAGAAGGCGCTTCCCATAGTTGCTCTCGGTGTATTTGTTGCGGACCTTATTATGTCCGTCGTAACCTACGGTGCCGGTGCAATTTTCAATTTCTGATTTACATAATATAAAGGTGGTTCACTATGGCGGGATTAACCCTTAAGAAGGGCGACAGCAGATTTTTCTTCATTTTCAGCATCGTTAATACCGTTCTTTTTACGGTCTGGGATGTTGCCTACATCGTCTGCATTTTTTTAAGGAACGCGGCTTTTTCCACGGCACAGACCAATATGGCTATAACGGGACAGACGGAATATACCGTTGAAGTCACATCTCCCTTTTTTCCCGTTCTGAGAATTGTTGTATATCTGCTTCCCGTGGTTCTTGCAGTTTGGACTGCTGTCCTTTATGCGCTTGACCGTAAAAATAAGAAGCTTGCAGACAATAAGCTTATTTTCACAGCCTTCGGTGCCGATATTCTTGCGGCTTTAATCTGTGCACTTGATATTACGGCTATTCATATGATATTCTGATGCTTGACAAATCTTTTCAATTATAGTAAAATCCATTTCAATATAATGCTGTGACGGGAACAAGTAGCGGTTTTCTCCCGATTAAGAGAGCAGACGGTCGGTGCAAGTCTGTATCGGAAATCCACGTGAATACATCCCTGAGCTTCGCACCGAAAAGCTGACACTCAGTAGGCTGCGGCGGTAACAACCGTTATTTTGTGAGACTTGAAGTATTTCTTTAAGTCCTTAAGGGCATTTTCCGTGAGGAGGTGCCGAAAAAAGGTGGTAACACGGACTTACGGTCTGTCCTTTTATCTGAAGGGCAGACTTTTTTTGTTGTAAAATTTTTCTGAAAGGACATTTATATTATGGGAATTTATGAGGAGCTTAAGGCAAGAGGCCTTATAGCACAGGTTACAAATGAGGATGAGGTAAGAGAGCTTGTAAATAACGGTAAGGCTGTTTTCTATATCGGCTTTGACCCCACGGCTGATTCACTGCACGTAGGTCACTTTATGGCTCTTTGCCTTATGAAGAGACTGCAGATGGCAGGCAATAAGCCCATTGCTCTCATAGGCGGCGGTACCGCACACATCGGCGACCCCTCAGGCAGAACCGATATGCGTTCAATGATGACAAAGGAAACAATTGAGCACAACTGCGAATGCTTTAAGAAGCAGATGGAGCGCTTTATTGAATTCGGTGATGACAAGGCTATT
Organism: Acutalibacteraceae bacterium; assembly: GCA_045659105.1. GTDB lineage: Bacteria > Bacillota > Clostridia > Oscillospirales > Acutalibacteraceae > RUG806. The sequence goes on along the minus strand of JAZOWG010000141.1, from coordinate 9,315 downwards.
ATGGTCAACAATGCCGACTGGCTTCTTGACCTTAACTATGTTGAGCTTTTAAGAGAGGTAGGCGCCTGCTTCTCTGTTAACAATATGCTTCGTGCAGAGTGCTACAAGCAGAGAATGGAAAAGGGACTTTCTTTCCTTGAATTCAACTATATGATTATGCAGAGCTACGACTTCCTTGAGCTTTACAGAAAGTACGGCTGTAACCTTCAGTTCGGCGGTGACGACCAGTGGTCAAATATGCTGGGCGGCCGTGAGCTTATCAGAAGAAAGCTTGATAAGGAATCTCACGCTATGACTATCACACTTCTTCTTAACTCCGAGGGTAAGAAGATGGGTAAGACTGTGGGCGGTGCAGTATGGCTTGACCCCAACAAGACCTCTCCCTACGACTTCTATCAGTACTGGAGAAACGTCGGTGATGCAGACGTACTCAAGTGCATCCGTATGCTTACCTTCCTTCCTCTTGAGGAAATCGACAAGATGGATTCCTGGGAAGGCGCACAGCTCAATACCGCAAAGGAAATTCTTGCATTCGAGCTTACAAAGCTTGTTCACGGTGAGGAAGAAGCTCAGAAGGCTCAGGATGCTGCACGTGCTCTCTTCTCCGACGGTGCATCTGTTGCCCCCGAGGCTCCCGTAAAGGATGAGGATTTCCGTGACGGTGCCGTTGATATTCTTACAATGCTTGTTGTATCAGGTCTTACTCCCACCCGTTCCGAAGCACGCCGTGCAGTTGAGCAGGGCGGTGTTACCGTTGACGGTGAAAAGGTAACCGACACAAGAAAGAGCTACACCAAGGAAGAAATCGGCGAAGGTCTTCTCATCAGAAGAGGCAAGAAGTCATTCAAGAAAATAGTTTTAGGCTAATATGTAAGCTCCTCGGAAACGGGGAGCTTTTTTATTCATTATTCGGGATTTATATTTACTCTTCAGCTAAAATAATCTTGCCGATTCTTCTTATTTCAACCTCTGTTTCAATATCAAAGGTTACAGCATCGGAGAGCTTTATATTATTGTTTATAAGCTCATTATAAAAGCTGTGGTCTTTAAGATTTATTCTTCTTCCTATGCTGAAGGCATCGTAATTCTGCTTATAAAATACCTCGTTCAGGGTGTCCGTCAGAATGACGGATATTTTCTGTGCAGAGGCTTGAGCAATAATCTCCGTATCGGATTTTGAAAGTCCTCTGAAATGCTCTGCCTGAAATTCGGGAATATCGCATCGTACGGTCAGCTTTAAGGTAAAATTTGCCTTTTTATCATCAATTTCTGTTTTTATTCTCGTTTTACTGTCGATTATTTCTATGGTTGCCGTGCCCTTGTCCGTTTTTACGGTAATATCGCCGTTACGGATTTCATTTGTTATCAGCATAAGCCCCAGTGTCAGCTCGGGTGAAATTATAATGGCACTTTTGTCCTTGCCGAAAACGGCGGTGCCCGTCAGTTCAACCTCTTTTCCTTTCTTGTATGCATTGTCCTTGATGTCAATTACGGGACAGTAGGAGCTGTCTGTGTCACCCATAATTGAATTAAGGAAGCGGTAAAGGGGAGTGTATGTGTTTCTTCCAGTGTGCTTATAGGACATAACTGCTGCTTGCAGAATGTTACCTGCTGAAATGTTCTGTCCGAAATCGGCAGATACAACCTCTGCTGCGGAATTTTTAGCAACGGCAAACAGAATATCCGCTCGTGTGGTGTATTCACGTCTGAAAAAATCAAGGATTTCGCTTAATTTCTCAGTTGCTGCCGAAAAGCTGAGAATCAGTATTCTTGCCTGAGAAAACAGAGGAATCTGTCCCGTGATAACTGATATACTGTTCATTGCCATTCCTATGGTTTCGCCCTCAAAAAGGTAGCATTTTGTAAGGCTCGGTGCGGAAATTGAGTTACTGTCCGTGCCTGCCGAAAAGGAATCAAGACCTTCAATCGTAACCTTGTATTTGCCGTCCTCGTAATCAATTCCGATGGCTTCGATTATCAGTCTTTCATTGAGCTCTACAATTTCAATATTACTGCAGGAAGAGAGAAAAATAACGGCTAAAGACACTAAAACTCCCGTGAACTTCTTCATAATTTAACCCTCTTTTTCTGTGTTAATGAAATTAAAAGCGGTATGGCAAGCATCAGAGCCGAAAATACAACGTCAACCGCCCGCGAGGAAACCGCCTCGGAGAACATTGAAACTGTACGTGACGTAAGAATATATACTATGAAAATTCCCGTTGTGATAAGAAGACAGACGGGAATTTTTCTTATTTTTCCGAAGCCCTGGGTCAGTGCCTTCATACCTGTGTTTATAAGAAATGATACCTGAATAAATGAGCACAGCACCCATACTCCCGTAAGAATATCGTCAAGACGCTCGAATATGCCGAATTTGGCTATTACCGTGAGGGTGTATAGGGGAAAGGTCTGGTCGTTTCCGAATTCACCCGTCACACCCGCAAGGACTATAAGAATAACTGTTGAAACAACCGAAAATGCGGCAGAGAATTTTATTGCTGTTTTGCCTATATTTCCGTTTATATCGGGTGCCGTTATGTGAAGTGTCAGAAGCTCTGCGGCACGGACACTCACGTAAAAAGAAAAGCTTAAAAGGGGTGTAAGCCCTTCGGTAAACAGAGGACTTAAATTTTCTCCGCGGAATTCTTGTGTCACGGAAAGAATAATGAAAATTACGCTTATTCCCAACAGAAAAAACAGTATTACCGATGCTCTTCCTATTGCCTCAAGCCCCTTGAGGGAAGCGTAAACCGAAGCTCCCAGAAGCAGTATTATCATAAAATAAAGCTCTGAATTCGGGAACATAACAGTGCTTATAAAAAGCTCGAAGCGTGCCGTGCCGATGCCGGCAAACCATATAAAAGCAAGTGTATAGATAACGGCAAGAATCCTTGAAATAATCTCGTTTTTTTCTTTTACGACTGTTATTATTCCTCTGTTTTCTGTTCTTTTAAGAGTGAAAATCAGCACGGTACAGTAAAGAATTTCAAACAGAAAAACTGCAATAGTGGTAAGCATTCTGTCGCCTGCGGGGATGTAGCTTGCCGAGGGGAGCATAAAGGTAAAAAGTGAAATTATTCTGCAGAGAAACAGAATTGAAAACATCTGAAAAGAGCTTATTTTTCCTATGCTTTTCATTAAAACTTCATCTCCCCGATAAGTGTTTCGCCGTTTCTTATTCTTGTCCAGCTTCTTCTTATGAACGCATCCCTCTGTGCCCGTTTTACAAAGGGTGAAAAGGGAGCTGAGAAGGGGATGCCGTAAGGGGACACGGAGCATATATCCGTAATCATAATACCGATTCCGAGCATTATTCCGTAAAGCCCCGTAAAGCCGCCGATGAGTATAAAGCCAAATCTTAAAATTGCCACGGGCTCGTGAAGCTTAGAAATGACGGAGGAAGAAATTGCGGTAAGAGCAACGACTATAAGCATCGGTGCGGCTATGAGACCTGCCGTTACTGCCGCATCACCTATAACGAGTGCTCCTACGATGCTGACTGCGTGACCCACGGGCCGCGGCATTCTCAGTCCTGCCTCACGCACTATTTCATATATAAAGTGAATTGTCAGCGCTTCAATCATTATGCGAAAGGGAGTTTTTCCCGTTGCGGCAGAAATTCCGTACATAATGTCCGAGGGCATAATTTCGGGATGAAAAAGGCTTATTGCAACAAATGCACCCGGAAGTGTTGCGGCAATTACAAAGCAGATAATTCGAAGCATTCTCATGAAGACCGCATAATAGGTGCTTGAAAGATAGTCGTCAACTGCGTGAAAATAGTCAATAAAAAGATAGGGGACAATAAGGGCAAAGGGTGTGCCGTCGCAGATTATACCCACTCTTCCCTCAAGGAGCATTGCGGCGAATTTGTCGGGTCTTTCGGTAATTCCCGTATCAGTAAAAAAGGACGGTCTTCTGTTATCAAGAAACGGTCTGAGATAGCCTGAACCGAGCACGGCATCAAGGTCGATTTTTTTTAATCTTTTCGTAACGGATTGGAGGAGCTCATCCGTCACCTTATCGGAAATATAGCAGATAAGAACGGGAGTTCTGCTTGTTTTTCCAAGGGTAAATTGCTTGATTTTCAGCTTTGGTGAGCGGATTTTTCTTCTGAGAAGCGTTACGTTATCCTTGAAGTTGTCGCAGAAGCCCTCCTGTGAGCCTCTTTCGTTCTGCTCGCTCTGAGGCTCGTTTACCGCACTTTTGGGGAAGCCCTGAAAGGGGAAGGTGAGTGCCCTTGCCTCGCCGTCAACTATCAATACCAAATTACCCGAAATTATGTCCTCTGCCGCCTTTTCAGGAGTCTCGGACAGTCTCATATTCGTTCCCTTGAATATTGATTTTCTTATTTCCTCAAAGGGCATCCGGATGTAAGACTTTCTTTTATCCGTCAGCGGCTTGATTATGCTTTCCGTTATCTTTATTTCATCGCACATTCCGTCAAGTAAGAAAACAAACGCCCTTTTTCCGGCAAAATCAATTTCACGGACAATAAGATCAAAGCAATCAGAAAAGATATTTTTAATAATGCTGCTGTCTGATACGGCATTTCCAGTGAACTGTGTTTCATTATGTTTATCCAAAACTGACACGTCCTTTCGTTTATTAGGTATTTCCCGATTTTTACGGGATATACTACCTCACGAAAGGATGATTTTATGCTGATTTCATTTGTCAGAACGGGAATTCTTCTTGTTGTTATTGTAATTGCCGTGAGAATTATGGGAAAAAGACAGATAGGACAGCTGCAGCCAGCCGAGCTTGTTGTGACGATACTTCTTTCGGAAATGGCGGCAACACCCATGCAGGATAACGATATACCGATGCTCAATACCCTTGTTGCAATAGCGGTGCTTGTAAGTCTCGAAATACTTATGTCCGTCGTAAGCCTTAAAAGCAGAAAAGCAAGAAGCCTTCTGCAGGGAAACTCCGTAATAATCATAAGAAACGGTAAGGTTGATTCCCATGAAATGAAAAGGCTCAGATATACACTTGACGATCTTTTAGAGGCTTTAAGGCAGAAGGATGTTTTCGATATCGGGGATGTGCAGTATGCAATTGCAGAAACTGACGGTACTCTGAGCGTATTGTTAAAGCCCGAAAAGCGTACGGTTACCGTCGAGGACCTCAATCTTGAAAGTAAGGATAACGGTCTTTCCTGTGCGGTTGTTATGGACGGAGAAATTGTAAAAAGCTCCTTCAGGGATTGTGCGATGAATGACAGAAAGCTGAGTGATCTCATCAGGAGTACGGGGGAGAAGCCCGAGGATATCTTTCTTCTGACCGTTGACAGATCAGGCAGATATAATCTGATGAAGAGGGAGGAAAAAAATGACTAAAAGACTGATAGTTTCCATAGTTTTTCTCCTTTCGGCATTTCTTCTGAGCATCTTTTCCGTTGGAAGGGTTCATAAGGAAATCAATTCCGTTCTTTATGAAATTGAAACGAATGAAGATATTTATTCCTGCGCAGAAAACGTTCTCGGAATGCGTAAAACTAACGAAAAGGTGTTTTCTGTTTTCCTAAAGCACACCGATGCCGATACAATTGACCGTCTTCACATTGAGCTTGAGTTTGCTCTTCAGAACCGCAACAGCGAAAAGATAAGGCTCCTTTTAGCGGAAATTTATGCATTGCTGTCAGTCACAAGTGAGGGAGAAAAGGTAAAAACCGAAAATATTTTTTAGAATTGTCTTTACTTTTTTAATATTATTATATATAATAAACTGAAATATCATTATATGGGGGTATTATGCCCTTTTTCGGAGGTAAGCCTTGTCATTTATCAAAGATGCTTTTCCCGTTGTTTCCCCTGAGGAAATGCGTGTGCAAAAAGAATATATCCAAAAGGTCAGAGCGATTCTTGCCGTGAAATATCCCGACAGACGTCCCAAGGCATTCGTTCATACCTACGGCTGTCAGGGCAACGTAGCGGATTCCGAAAGAATCAAGGGACAGCTCTATGAGATGGGCTATGACTTCACCGAGGAAAAGGCGGAGGCAGATTTTGTTCTCTTCAACACCTGCGCCGTACGTGAGCACGCCGAGGACCGTGTTTTCGGAAACGTGGGTGCCTTAAAGCCCCTTAAAATGAAAAACCGCGATATGATAATTGCTCTTTGCGGCTGTATGATGCAGCAGAGGCACGTGTGGGAAAGAATCAGAAACAGCTACCCGTATGTAAGGCTTGTTTTCGGTACCTTTGCAATTCACCGTGTCCCCGAAATGCTCTATAACGTGCTTCGCACCGGTAAGCGTGTTTTCGTAACAGATGAAACAAAGGGCGAAATTGCGGAAGGGCTTCCCGTATACCGTGACCGTGATTTCAAGATGTGGCTTCCCATAATGTACGGCTGTAACAATTTCTGCAGCTACTGTGTTGTGCCTTATGTCAGAGGCAGGGAAAGAAGCCGTTCCCCCGAGGAGGTTATAAAAGAGGCTAAGGAGCTTATCTCTCTCGGAGCCAGGGAAATAACCCTTCTTGGTCAGAACGTGAATTCCTACGGAAAGGGAAGTGCAGACGGAATTAATTTCCCGAAGCTCTTAAAAATGGTAAATGACCTTCCCGGAGATTTCAAAATACGTTTTATGACCTCTCATCCAAAGGACTGCACAAAAGAGCTTCTTGATACTATGGCTCAGTGCGAAAAGGTTGCACGCCATCTCCATCTTCCTTTCCAGTCGGGCAACAACAGAGTGCTGAAGGAAATGAACAGAGGCTATACAAGAGATCAGTATATTGAGCTTATAAAATACGGAAAATCCGTTATGCCGGACCTTTCCGTGACAAGTGACATAATTGTTGGCTTCCCGGGAGAAACATACGAAGAATTCTGCGATACGCTGTCTCTTATTGATGAGGTAAAATTCACCTCGCTCTTTACCTTCATTTTCTCACCCCGTCACGGTACGAAGGCAGAGAAAATGGAAGACCCCGTACCCTACAGCGAAAAATCAAAATGGTTCTCGGAGCTTCTTAAAGTTCAGGAGAAAATTGCCGCCGAGCGCTGTGCTTCAATGGTGGGAAAAACCTATGAGGTGCTGGTTGAAGGCTTTACTAAGGAAGAAGACGGCAGGCTTACGGGCAGAACCGACGGCAATATCAATATAGATTTCGAGGGAGATGCTTCTCTCATCGGCACATACATAAAGGTTAAGGTTACAAACGCTCTCAACTGGATTTTATCAGGTGAAGCTGTAATATAAATAATTCAAACGAACGGAGAAAATCAAAATGGACGTAATTAATGCTACAAGAGAACTCGGCAAAGCAATTCAGGCAGACGAAAGATACCTTGCATTCCGTGATGCACAGAAGGCAAATGAAGAGGATATTGAGCTCAACGGTCTTATCGGCAAGCTCAACCTTATTCAGCTTTCTTATCAGAACGAATCACAGAAGGAGGAGCCCGATACAAAGAAGCTTGAGGGCTACGACAACGAATTCAGAGAGATTTACGGTCAGATTATGCTCAACGAAAATATGAGAAAGTATGAAGAGACAAAGAACGCTGTTGATGAAATGATGAATTACGTAATTCAGCTTCTCACTCTTACCGTAAACGGTGAAGACCCCGAAACCTGCGAGCCCAAGGCACAGGAAGAGGGCTGTACCGGTAACTGCGCATCCTGCGGCGGCAGCTGCGGCTGATAAAATCAAAAAATGAAGAATGAAAACTGAAATGTGAATAGTTCTTCAAAGCTAAGTTATAAGACAAGGAAGTTTTAAGATGGCTGAATATACGCCTATGATGAGGCAGTATTTCAAAATTAAAGAACAGTATCAGGACGCATTGCTTTTTTACCGTCTCGGTGACTTCTATGAAATGTTCTTCGACGACGCAAAAACAGCATCACGTGAGCTTGAGTTAGTCCTTACGGGCAGGGATTGCGGTCAGGAGGAAAGGGCGCCTATGTGCGGTATTCCTTTTCACGCCTCAGAGACCTATATTGCCCGTCTCGTGGCAAAGGGCTATAAGGTGGCCGTATGTGAGCAGACAGAGGACCCCGCTCAGGCAAAGGGCATCGTTACCCGTGACGTTATAAGGGTAATCACCCCCGGCACCGTTACGGAAAGCATAATGCTCGATGAGGAGAAGAACAATTATCTCGCATCGGTTTATCTCGGAGTCAGCGCGGCAGGTATGTGCTTCTGTGACGTATCCACGGGAGAGCTTTATGTAAGCACCGAGGTGGGCGGAAATCTTTCCGATAAAATTATAAACGGACTTGCACGCTTTTCTCCCGCAGAGCTTCTGTGTAACGATGTGCTTACTGGGGATAAGACTATAAGGGCATACGTTGCCAGAAAGACTGATATTCTCGCCTCTGTAAGAAACGAGGATGCATATTCCGATGCAAGGGATATTGCCGAAAAGCACTTCGGACAGACAGTTTCCGAAATGGGACTTTCCGATGCTCCCGAAACCGTAAAGGCACTGGGCGGTCTTCTTACTTATCTTTTCTCCACACAGAAAAATTCCCTTGCCAATATTACCGACATCAAGGTATATAACGATGAAAAATACCTCTCCCTCGGTGCCGTAACAAGAAGAAATCTTGAGCTTACGGAAACTGAGAGAAGACGTGAGAAAAAGGGTTCGCTTTTATGGGTTCTCGATAAAACCAAAACCGCTATGGGAAAAAGACTTCTCAGAAGCTGGGTCGAGCAGCCTCTTATTAATCTTTCAGGTATTATTTACCGTCAGAACGCAGTTGAGGAGCTTTATGAGCTCACACAGCTCAGAGCCTCTCTTTTCGATGCGCTTAAGGGTATAAACGACCTTGAAAGAATCACTACGAGAATAGTTTACGGCTCAGCTAATGCTAAGGAGCTTCGAAGCCTCTGGGCGACAGCCTCAGCTCTTCCCTCTATAAAGGAAATGCTCTCGGATGTAAGAAGCTCAATGCTTCGTGATACGAGAGACAAGCTTGACACTCTTGACGAAATCAGGGAGCTTATTGAGGCTTCAATCGTTGAGGATCCGCCCTTCTCCGTAAGAGAGGGAAATATGATTCTTGACGGCTACTGCAATGAGCTTGACGAGCTTCGCATAATTGAAAACGGCGGAAAGGACTTCCTTGCAAGAATAGAAGCCGAGGAGCAGGAAAGAACGGGCATAAAGAAGCTTAAAATCGGCTATAACCGAGTTTTCGGCTACTATATAGAGGTGCTTAATTCCTTTAAAGAATACGTACCCGAGCATTACATAAGAAAGCAGACCCTTTCAAACTGCGAAAGATATATTACTCCCGAGCTTAAGGAGCTCGAGGCTAAGGTTCTCGGTGCTCAGGAGAGAATCACAAAG
>JAZOWG010000140.1:0-16313 GCA_045659105.1 Acutalibacteraceae bacterium | reverse complement strand
TTTTCGAGATCCGCACCGGTAAAGCCTACTGTAGTCTTTGCAATATCCTCAAGCTTTACATCGGGAGCAAGAGACTTATTTCTTGCATGGATTTTAAGAATATCAAATCTGCCCTTTATGTCGGGATAGCCCATCGTAATCTGTCTGTCAAAACGGCCGGGACGAAGAAGCGCAGGGTCAAGTATGTCTACTCTGTTGGTAGCTGCAAGCACAATAACGCTTTCATTTCCAACAAAGCCGTCCATTTCAACAAGCATCTGGTTAAGAGTCTGTTCTCTTTCATCGTGACCGCCGCCCATACCGGCACCTCTGTGACGGCCTACGGCATCAATTTCGTCAATAAAAATTATTGAAGGAGCATTCTTTTTAGCCTGATCAAAAAGGTCGCGCACACGGGATGCACCTACACCGACGTACATTTCAAGAAAATCTGAGCCGGAAATTGAAAGGAAGGGAGCATTTGCTTCGCCTGCTACAGCACGGGCCAAAAGAGTTTTACCGGTACCGGGAGGGCCCACAAGAAGCACACCTCTAGGAATTCTTGCGCCAAGCCCGGTATATTTCTGGGGATTTTTAAGAAAATCTACTATTTCAGCAAGCTCGTTCTTTTCTTCCTCTGCACCTGCAACATCATCAAACGTTGTTCTTTTGCCGTCCTTTGGCATCTTGATTCTTGCCTTTCCGAAGGACATTGTTCTGTTGTTTTCTGTTATAAGGCTCTGATTCATCTTGCGCATCATAACAAACATAAGAACACCGAGAGCCCCTAAAAGCACAACGGAAGGAATAAGACTTGTTATCCATGAATTGGAAGCTCCGGCCTTGTAATTATAGATAATCTCTGCATCACCGTCATGAGTAAGATTGTGCTGAATAACAAAAGCATGAACATCCTGATTGAAGAGATTTATATTGGGAACAGTATACTTATACTTCTGCTCGCCGTCTCTCTTTTTGTATTCAAGAACACCGCTACCGAGGTTAAGCGTATATTCCTTGATTTCATTATTTGTAAACATTTCAACAACATCATAGTAGGTTACGTCTTTCTGTGAATTGTTGCCGTTAACAAAAAATGAAATAAGAAAAATCATTATCACCGGCAAAAGAATTATCGGCAGAAACTGTTTGATTTTGTTAAGAGTGTTATTAGACAATTTGTATTGACCTCCGTAAATTAGTGTTTATCGTCCTTGAGAACTCCGATAAAAGGAAGATTTCTGTATTTTTCAGAAAAATCAAGTCCGTAACCGACAATGAACTCATCAGGCACCGATAAGCCCTTATAATCGGCAAAAATATCAACCTCTCTGCGCTCAGGCTTGTCAAAAAGAGTGCAGATACGGATGCTTGAGGGATTTCTTGCGTAAAGAACATCCATAAGATAATTAAGTGTCTTTCCGCTGTCAAGAATATCCTCAACAAGAAGAACGTCATAACCTGAAATATCCCTGTCAAGGTCCTTGAGTATTCTTACCGTACCGCTTGACTTTGTCTTGTCACCGTAGCTTGAAACTGCCATAAAGTCTATTTCACAAGGAATCGTAACTGCTCTCATAAGGTCCGCCATAAAAACAACCGACCCTTTAAGAACACTTACCATCAGAAGCTTTCTGTCCTTGTAATCCTCACTTATCTGTGCACCGAGCTCCGCTACAATGTCATTTATTTCCTTCTCGGAATACAGTACTTTCTTTATATCATTCTTCATTTTTTATTTCCTCCGTTTCTACAATCAGATATTTGCTTGTATTTCTGTCACAAAGACATCTTGCATCAAAGCCTATGTTTTCCGTAAAGATAACACCTTTTTCATCGGCAAGAACGTATATAAAATCCCGTTCCTCAGGGGGGATTTTCATTTCATTGAAAAGCTTTCGCAAGGGCTTTGAGCATCTGCCCTTACCCGGTTTTATCGTATCTCCGGGAAGCTTTGCACGAAAAACCGGATTTTTGCCGACCTTTCCGGCATCCGCATAAAATACTCCGTTTCCGTAAGGCTTCTCCCCGGTAACATATGCACGATATTCTTTATTATTCCGGATAAATGATATTCCGTCATTTATATCAAAGGAGTATTCCGTAAGCGCTTCCCTTGAAAAATTATCGGTTTTATTATTAACAAAAAGAACCTCTCCGTCCGATTCAACACGCACATTTCCGGGAAGGCATACTGCAAATCTTTTACACTTACTTTCAGTTATTATGCCGATATGAGAGTATTCGTATTCTCCGACAGACTGACTTTCAAGAAATTTTATGACAACGCGACGGAAAATAACGTCATCTTCTTTCGCAAGCTCCTTGAGCACGAGTCTGCCGTTCGGCAGGAGATTATCTTCAAGCAGCTTTTCCGCAAGCTTTTCTATATAAGCATTTTCATCATTGAGAAGCTCTATACACCTGATTGCATTTTTTTCAAAAGCCGGGTTAATCGATTTAATCCCGGGAATAACGTTAAGTCTGAATTTATTTCTTGTATATTCTTCGGTAAGATTGGTACTGTCCGTAATATACTCAATTAAATTCTCTTTACAGTATTCCTCAATTTCACATCTTGTAATACCTATAAGAGGACGTACAATATTATCTCTTACAGGAGGAATCGAACACAGTCCGCTGAGCGAAGCGCCTCTTGAGAGATTAAACAACAAGGTCTCGATTCTGTCACTGGCTGAATGCGCTGTTGCAATTTTATCCGCTGAACACTCACTGAAGCATTCGTATCTTATGCGCCTTGCTGCAAGCTCAGTGCTCTCCCCCGTTTCTTCGGATATACCGGGAATATCTTTTCTGAATACTGTAAGAGGTATATTTTTGTCTTCACAAAAGAGACGGACAAACCTCTCATCCCTATCCGCTTCCTCTCCGCGGATACAATGGTTTATATGAACCGCACAAAGAGTGATGCCGAGCCTGTCCTTAAATTCGTCAAGCAATGAAACAAGACACATCGAGTCTGCTCCGCCGGACAAACCGACAACGACCTTGTCACCGACGGAAAACATCGTATATTTCTTAATTGTATCAAGAAACTTAGTCTTCATCTCTGTTATTTTCCTCAACACAGGTATAAAGTGTATACTGAGGATTCCATATCATTTTAACCGAGCCCGTAGGGCCGTGTCTGTTTTTCTGGACAAGAAGCTCAGCCACATTGACTTCAAGCTCCGAAGACTTATCCTGCTGAGGCTGTTCCTGAGGCTCGCCGCCTTTATCCTTCGTATCCTCTTTTTCGCTCTTGTAGTAGTCGGGTCTGTAAAGCATCAGAACCATATCAGCGTCCTGCTCGATTGAACCTGATTCACGAAGGTCGGCAAGCTGAGGCTTATGTGATGAGCCTCGTCCTTCAGTGCTTCGTGAAAGCTGAGCACATACAACAACGGGGATCATAAGGTCCTTAGCCATAAGCTTAAGGCTTCTTGTGATTTCGGTAACCTCCTGAACTCGGCTTTCAGATTTCTTTGCAGACTGCATAAGCTGAAGGTAGTCGATAAATACGGCATCAACGTTCTTAAGTCTGCGGCATCTTGCCTTCATTTCGGGAACCGTTATATTTGAGGTATCATCAAAATACATCTGCACATCAGCAAGAAATACACAGGCTGCACTGAGTCTTTCCCATTCCTTAGGGGTAAGATCGCCTTTTCGCATTTTCTGGCTGGGAATCTGTGCTTCCGTTGAAATGACTCTCTGAGCAAGCTGCTCCTTTGACATTTCAAGAGAGAAGAAAAGTACACGTTTTTTTGAATAAACGGCAACATTTCTTGCCATTCGCAGTGTAAAACTGGTTTTACCCATAGCAGGACGGGCACCGACAATAACAAGGTCAGATCGGTTAAGACCGTTACACATCTTATCAAGGTCGGGAAAGCCCGTAGGAAGTCCCTTATATTCGTCCTTATCTTCCGAATTAAGCTTATAAAGAGTATCATAAACGTCTGCTATGACGTCACTTAATTTTGAAGGCCCCGATACAGTTTTACCCTGCCTGATTTCATAAATACGCTGCTCGGCATTATCAAGAATAATATCTGCTTCCTGCCCCGAGTTTTCAGCCATATCAACGATATCGGTTGCTACATTAACAAGAGTTCTTATGTAAAACTTATCCTTAATGATTTTACAGTATGCCTCAACATTTGAGGTTGAGGGTACGATATCTGCAAGCTGGAACAGATAAACCTTGCCGTCCTCTTCATTTGAAAATACATTTTCAGCTCTCAGCATTTCAAGAATAAGCAGAGGGTCAATAGCACCTGAGCCTGCCGCATCAATCGACAGCATTGCCGTATATATGGCCTTATGCTGAGGCATATAAAAGTATTCGGGACGCACAAGCATTGATACTGTCGGGAAGCATGACGGATCTATGAGCACGCTGCCGAGAATAGCCTGCTCCGCTTCAAGAGAAAATGATTTACTTGTACCTGTATCAACAGAAGCCTTATCTGTCTTACTCATTCTAATCCCCTCAGATTTTATTCACCCACAACGATAAATACCTTTGCAGATATTCCCGTATAAATCTTTACCGTACACTCATAAGTGCCGAAATTTCTTATATCGTCAACAATAATCTTTTTCTTATCAATCTCAATACCGTACTGAGCCTTGATCTGCTCCGCAATTTCCTTGGATGTAACGGAACCGAAAAGTCTGCCGTTAGCTCCTGCCTTTGCAGTAACCCTGATGCTCTTTCCTTCAAGTGTTGCGGCGGCAGCCTCTGCATTAGCCTTCTCTACGGCAAGATGATGTGCCTTTGACATTTCTCTGTTTTTAAGCTCATTCATAGCCGTAGCATCTGCAATTACCGCAATTTTACGGGGAATAAGAAAATTCTTTGCATATCCGTCAGAAACGTTTACAAGCTCGCCCTTTTTGCCGAGATCCTTAACGTCTTTATTAAGTATAACCTTCATTTAAGTTTACCTCCGTATCTTTAATTATCATTAAAATATTCATTTATTGCATCATTCAGCTTTTTAACAGCCGACTCAATATTTTCTCCGTGCAACTGACAGGCAGCCATACTCTGATGTCCGCCGCCGCCGAATTTTTCCATAATCAACTGAACGTTGACCTTACCCAGTGAACGTGCCGAAATATATACAGTCTCATTCACACAGCAAACAACAAAAGAAGCGTCCACACCTGAAATATTAAGAAGCTCATCTGCGGCTTTTGAGGTAATAAGCCTTGAAACGACAGTATCACTGTCTGCAACAGCAACAGCATATCTGTTATAGAATGAGGCGTTTGTTATAAGACGGCTGACACTTACATTGTCCTCAACCGAGCCTGCAAAATACTGCTTTACGGCAACAGTATCAGCCTTACAGTCCTTAAGGTATGCCGCAGCCTCAAAGGTCCTCACGCCTACTCTCAGCGTATAATTCTTCGTATCAAGGATTATACCTGCAAGAAGAGCCTCGGCATCAAATGCCGATAAACGTACCTTTGTCGGTGAATACTGAATAAGCTCAGTTACCATTTCACAGGCTGATGAAGCATAAGGCTCATGGAATTCAAGATCAGCCGAATCAATGTGATCAACAGTCTTTCTGTGGTGGTCAATAAGAACTACAGCATGCGCCCTTTCAAGAAGCAACGGTGCCTCAACAAGCTGTGAGCGCATTGTGTCGGTAATTACAAGAAGAGAATCCGCTTCAAACAGCTCATATGCCCTTTCCGGAGAAATAAAGCTGAGCTTTCCGTATTCTCTTTCAAGACGGTTAATAAGAGGCATTGCAAGGGAATTGCTTTTATTAACAACGACATAGGCACGCTTTGAACATGCTCTCGCAATTGCACACACACCGATTGCTGCGCCAATGGCATCAAAATCGGAAAACGTATGTCCCATAACAAAAACAGATGAGCATTTTTCTATGTACTCATTAAGCGCCGCTGATACAATACGTGACTTAATCTTGCCTCGTTTTTCCTTTCTGCCGGTTGTTCCGCCGAAAAATTCATATTTTTCACCGATTTTTACTACAGCCTGGTCTCCCCCTCTTCCTCGGGCAAGGTCAAGAGCCTGTCTTGCACTGACTTCACACATATCAAAGGAGCTTTCTTTACCGACACCGACGGACAAAGTAATATCAACCTCTTCCTCGCCGAATCTGTAAAGACGAACCTTATCAAGAATGCTGAATTTATTCTTCATCATACCGTCAAAATAACGGGATTCCGTAACAGCAAGAAATTTACCGTCGGCAAACTTTCTGAAAACGCAGTTGTTTTCCACAAGCCATTTAGTAATTTCCTTTTCAACATCTGAAACAACAGAATAATAATCAGCATGTGCAAGCACATCTTCTGTCTGCTCAAGCGAGTCAATATTTATAAGAAGAACTACGGGTCTGGAAATGCTGTATTCCGTTCGTATTTTTTTCAAGGCAGTATCTTCCGTAAAATAAAGAGAAATCAGATTTTCATCAATTCTCGCAGGATATACGGTATACTCCTTATTGGCAATAGCAATTTCAAAAACCGAAAAGTCGTTTGCTTCAATGATTTTTCTGCAATCAGGGAAAAAGTGAGAAATCAGATCTCCGTTTTTTACCTCTGTTCCTTCAAGCAGCTCGTGAAAGCGTGCATTGAACCACTCCACGGCACCTGTATTATCCACAAGGAGAAAAGGAAACGGAAAAGAGGTAACACTGTCACTCATTTCACCGGATTCTCTGAAATGGTTTTCAAAGCTGCGGAGCATCTCCTTTTTTCTTGCAGACTCATTTCTGATCCACTTAATAGCAAGAACAGAAAAAGAAATAACGATTACAAGCTCGACAATAGCAAGCGGCTTCGAAAAGACAAATGTCACACCGCTGATTAAAGTAGCAAGAAGTATTATTGCTACTGTAAAAGGATTATTCTTAAGGATATCTCTGAAATTCACAACAACACCTCCCGTGCCGTATTAAAAGTGTGCGGTAAGCACCGTAACTATAACTATAGGCGAACGCCTTGTTCTGTCAAAGATTGCCCTTGAAATACTTTCTTTAAGTTTAATTTTAAGAGTATAAATATCCATATTTGTTGAAGCGGCATAATCTGCAAGAACCTTTTTACAGGCCTTTTCAATAAAGGGCATAAGCTCTGATGTATTATTATCAAAAACAAAACCCTTTGACTGAACGTCAAGCTCACTCATAAGCTCACCGGTATAGCCGTTAACGACTGTGCTTACAACAACAACGCCGTCCGTAGAAAGATTCTTTCTGTCCTTAAGAACGGATTTGCCTACGTCACATACACCCGTACCGTCAACAAATACCCTTCCTACGGGAAGTCCTGTATGCATAACTGCCTTATCCGGTGTCAGTTCAATAACAGCTCCAAGGTCAGGCACAATGATATTCTCAGCAGGAATTCCCACGCTGAGGGCTGTACTTTCGTGCTTTCTGAGATGCTTCTGCTCACCGTGCACAGGTATAAAGAACTTGGGTTTAACGAGATTAAGAATAAGCTTCTGCTCCTCCTGAGCGGCGTGTCCCGAAACATGAATACCGAGGCTCTTTTCATAGATTACCTCTGCACCAAGCTTCATAAGCTCATTTATTGTGTTTGCAACCGTCTTTTCGTTTCCCGGGATGGGAGTTGCCGAAATAATAACGAAATCGTTACTGTCAATTGAAACCTTTTTATGATCGCCGAGCGCCATTCTTGACAATGCAGACATAGGCTCACCCTGACTGCCCGTTGTGATAATAACAACGTCCTCATCACGGTAATTGCGAAGCCTGTCAATAGGAAGAATGACTCCGTCGGAAACTCTCATATAACCGAGCTCAATGCTGATAGCGGTTGTATTTTCAAGACTTCTGCCCGACAGAAAAATCTTTCTGCCTGCCTTTTCGGAGGCATCTATAATCTGCTGTATACGATGGATATTTGAAGAGAAGGAGGCTACAATAATTCTCTTTCCCTCTGCTTTTCTGAACAATGCTTCAAGAGTTTCTCCTACGTTTTTTTCACTTGGAGTATAACCCGGTCTTTCAGAGTTGGTTGAGTCCGACAGAAGCGCAAGAACACCGTCTTTTCCCAGCTGTGCAAACCTTGAAAGATCAATAACATCACCGTCAATAGGTGTACTGTCAATCTTGAAGTCACCCGTATGGACAATGGTTCCCGCACCGCAGTGAATCGCATAAGCAATAGAATCGGGAATTGAATGGTTTACGTGAATCGCTTCAACGCTGAATGCTCCGATTTTGGTAACAGAGCCTGCCTCAATGGTCTCTATCTGACACTTATTGAGAATTCTGTGTTCTCTGAGCTTTCCTGCAATAAGACCCGCCGTAAGACGCGTACAGTAAACGGGAATATTAACACTCTTGAGAAGATAAGGAAGACCGCCTATATGGTCCTCATGAGCGTGTGTTACAAAAACAGCTTTAATTCTGTCTCTGTTCCTCTCAACGTATGTGATATCGGGAAGAACGTAATCAATACCGGGCATATCCGCATCGGGGAAGGTCATTCCGCAGTCAACAATGATAATTTCATCATTATATTCAAAAAGGGTAAGATTCTTGCCGATTTCGTTTATACCGCCAAGGAACATTATTCTTACGGGGTTGATTTTCTTGTTATTCTTTGACTTTACGGAATCGTGTTTTTTCTTCGGAACAGATTTTGCACGGCTGTTTTTCTTGTTTGTTTTCTGTTTTTTTATTTCATTTTTTACCGAAGCGTTTGCTTTAGCCGCATTATCATTACTCTGTTTGCTTCCGGATTTTAACGCGGAATTATTCTTGTTTTTCGAAGCAGATTTTTTACTTGCAGAAGCTGATGCGTTTTCTTTCTTTTTACTTGATTTTGTAGAATTGTTCTGCATATTTACTCCTTTTAGATTTATGTAAGTCCGGTAAAGCACCGGAACAATATAATAATTTAAATATATATAATCACTTTATATTACTACTTTTGCATATCTTTGTCAATATTGGCATTTTTAATTTTTTTAGTCACAAAAACCGAAAGCTCCTTTGCGGTTTCCATATCTCCCGCCTCTGCAAGAATTCTGATTTTACCGGCGTTTCCCATTTGTCTGATACGTACCTTTCCCGGCTTGCCGTCAAAAAGAAAATAAATTTCCCCTGTTTTTCTGTCGGCTCCGCACGCAAGAATCAAAGCTTTGATTTCTGAAGGATTACAGTTTATATCCATAACGGTTTTCTTTAAGGCAAAATTCCTGTAGCTGTCAAAAAGTGATGAAAGACTGATATCTGCCTCCTCCAGAATAGTCAGAAGCTTTGCAGACATAAGAAGCATATCGAAGGTCCATACGGAATTAAGGACAAATCGATCACCAAGATTAAGATTTTCGGGGCTGTTTTCAAATACACGAAAAATATTGCCTTTGTATTTTTCAGAATTCTCCTCAATAAAGCTTGGTGCTTCCTCAGGAATTATAACGTCATTCCCTTCGGCATTTTCTATCTCACACAACAAGGACAGAATTCTTTCACCTGAAAAAACCGTACCGTTTTCAACAACAAAGAGCTCCCCTCCCGTGCGGCTTAAAAGAATCTGGATGCTTCTTTTTCCGTTTCCGATTATTTCGCTTTTCTCAAACAATTCATCAGCAAGTGAAGCAATAACAGGATTTTCAGTCTCCACGGTTACTCTGAGTTTTTTAAGAGGCAACGGACAGAGTTTTTTAAAAAATGACTTATAAACCACACTGAAAAGCTTCATATTGAACACCTCTTTATACTCAGAGGGTTCAGAAAATGTAAACGCTGAGAATTTATAGTTATTATTGATATTGCCGGATATTTTTGAATTTACGGGCATCCCGTTTTTTCCGAAAAACGAAAAAGATATAATATCGCCTGAAGAATCAACATAAACAAAAAAGTCAAGATTGCAGTATGCAGAATAAAAATATCCCTGAGCTCTGAACATTTCACCGAAATCATAGCAAACCGTACCGCAGGCTCTCATTCCGCTGATGAGAACTGCACGGAAGTTTTCGGCAAGATAAGAATCATTGCTTCCGATTCCGATTCTTTCTATACCGGGCGTGCTTGCAATTGCCTGCCCCAACAAAACAATATCATCAAGACTTATCTGCGAATTTGCCTTACCCGAAAGCCCGAAAATATCAAACTCTATTCTTTCAGGATTTTCATAGTGCATATCCCGTGATACGACCGTTTCGGGAGCAACTCTTCTTCCGGGCCAGATTTTGTTTCCGCTGAGAATACGACTGAATCTGCCTACCCTGCAATTAAAGCCGATAACACAGTTTTCTTCAGCAAGACAGTTATCCTCTATTGTTACACAATCATCTGTAATGCAGCCCGTAAGCTCTGCATTACTTCCCGTTTCGCAGTATTCTCCGGTAATTGTTCCGGAAATCACGGAATTTTCCGATAGTCTGCAATTGTTTCCGATTACGCTGTAAGGACCTATCACGGATGAATCTCCGATAACCGTATTTTTTCCTATAATACAAGGAGCTCTGACGGTAACATCATTCCCGAGAACGGTATCCTTTCCGTAAAAGGTTCCCTCAAAGCTAATCTTCACACAAGCAGAATCAAGTAATTTCCCTGTCAGCTTTTTGTATGAAGCAAAATCGCATATATTCCCGCATAAGCCTTCTGCTCGATAACACATAAACCTAAGATTATCTGAAAAAATTGCAGGAAAAAGATTTTCCGTAAAATCATATCCGGTGTCATCCGGAATTTTTTCAAGCAAGGCTCCTTTCATTACGTAAATTCCCGTATTAACAAAATTGCCTTCGGTTTGCTCCCAGGTCGTTTTTTCGGAAAATGATGTTATGCTGCTGTCATCATCATAAGAAATCACACAGCAGTCTCTGGGGTCATCAGTCTCTATACCGCACACCGTAAAATCCGAATCGGTTGCATAATGGAAATCAACAAGCTCCTGAAGATCAAAATCAAAAACGCACTCACCGTTTATAATGAGGATATCGTCATCGCAGCTTTTTATGCAATTTTTAACTCCTCCTGCTGTACCGAGAGGCTTATTCTCACAGCAGAATATAAGCTCCGCACCGTATTCTTTTTTTGAACAATATTCAGTGATTTCGTTCGACATATACCCGAGCGACAGATAAATCTCAGTAATACCGCTGTTCACGATTTTTTCAATAACCGAATCAAGCACCGGTCGGTTAAGTATTTTTATAAGAGCCTTGGGAGTATTCTCCGTAAGAGGATTAAGTCTGCTTCCTCTTCCTCCGCATAAAATTACTGCTTTCAATTCCGGACACCCTTTCAATAATTTTCGGAAATATTATTTACAAATCAGCGGCAAAATAGTCACTGAATATTGCAATATTTTCAACTAAATGTTAAAATATCCAAAAAAGTCAACGGAGAAATTTTTTAATGGATAAAGTAACGCTTTATACAGACGGTGCTTGCTCGGGAAATCCCGGTCCCGGAGGCTACTGTGCAATACTTACATTCGGGCCTCACAAAAAAGTAATTTCAGGCTCGGAAAAAAATACAACAAATAACAGAATGGAATTAAGCGCCGTAATAAAAGGTCTCGAGGCACTTACAAGAAGCTGTGAGGTAACGGTGGTTTCGGATTCAAAATACGTCTGCGATGCAATAAATCAGAATTGGCTTAAATCATGGAAAGCAAAGAACTGGAAAAAATCAGACGGCAAGTCTGTGCTGAATCCCGAATTATGGAAGGAGCTTGATGCACTTTTAGGAAAGCATACGGTTACTTTTCAATGGATAAAGGGACATGCAGGCCACCCTTACAATGAGGAATGTGACAGAATAGCCGTGGAAGAGTACAAAAAATTACAATATGAATAAACTTTATGCCGTCATCAGCGATGACGGCAATTTTTTTGCATTAAACAATAATACAGATAAGACCGTTACAGCCTTCATTTATTACTCTTTCAAGTGTCTGCTGCAATTTCATTCTTGCTTCGTTAGGCATATGCATAAGCTTTGTTTTAAGCCCTTCATTCACCAACTCATCAAGTGATTTGCCGAAGATATTTGATTCCCATATCTTTGACGGGTCGTCTTCAAAGCCGTCAAGCAGATATTTTATAAGGTCCTCACTTTGCTTTTCGCTTCCCACAATGGGAGCAACCTCGGTTTTAATATCGGCTTTCAGAAGATGTATAGAGGGTGCACTTGCTTTGAGCCTTACCCCGTAACGGCTTCCCTGCCTCATAATTTCAGGCTCCTCGAGGCTTAATTCGTCAATAGAAGGCATTACAATTCCGTAGCCTGTGGAATTCACCTGCTCGAGGGCAGCGGCAATTTTCTCATATTTTTTCTTTATAACGGAAAAATCCTTAAGAATATCAATAAGGTCTGCGTCATCCTTTATTTCCTCTCCCGTAATGCCCGAAAGTATGTTGTAGAAATAAGTATTATCAAGGCCTGCATCAATATAAGCACAGCCGACGCCAAGCTCAACATTCCCGGTTACCGCTTTCGAAAAAAGCTTTTCGGCTAAAAGACTGTCGGTAAAATGCTGAATATCTGAAATTCTTGTAACGGAAGCTCCCGCTTTTCTGAAGCATTCATTGAGCTTTACGTGAAGCTCGCTTTCCTTATCGCAGCCCTTTATCCACGAGGGCATATTGACAACGATTTTTCTTAAAGGGAATTCATAAAGCACCTGAGAGAGAATATCGTTCATTTCATCATCAGTAAGATTAAGGCAGTTCACGGGAATAACGGGCACGTCATATTTCTCGGAAAGCTCACCTGCAATAATGCCTGCCGAGGCACTTTTCGGGTACATACAGTTAAGGAGCACAACAAAGGGCTTATTAAGCTCCTTAAGCTCACTTATTACTCTCTCCTCTGCCTCCTCATACTCCTCACGGGGAATATCGCTGATGCTGGCATCGGTTGTGACAACAAGTCCTATTGTTGCGTGCTCGGAAATCACCTTTTTCGTGCCGATTTCAGCCGCCATATTAAAGGGAATTTCATCGGGGAACCAGGGTGTTTTTACCATTCTCGGCTCTTCATTTTCAATATAACCGAGAGACGAGGGCACAATGTAACCGACACAGTCCACAAGACGGACATTCATATCAATGTTATTGTCAACGGATATTCTCACGCCTCTTTCGGGCACGAATTTCGGTTCCGTCGTCATAATTGTTCTGCCGGCTGCAGACTGGGGTAATTCGTCTATCATTCTCTCCCTTGAAAAATCACGGGGTGCATTGGGTATAACCATAAGCTCGCAGAATTTTTTGATAAATGTGGATTTTCCCGTTCGCACAGGTCCCACAACCCCTATGTATATATCCCCTCCCGTTCGCTCTGCAATGTCTTTATAAATACTTGTACTCGCCATAACAATTCCTCCGAATTTTTCTTTATCGGTAAATTTTATGACAGCAGGACAGGGATTATTACTTATCATATAAAAGAAAAAACGATTCTCAAAAAGAGAACCGTATTCATTTCATTATTTCTTAGGGCCGGGGCGGTGCTTTGCGGTGAATTCCTCTACGTCGATTCTGATAACACCTACAACGCTTACGAGCTTCTCGTTGAATTCGAAATCCTTGCCCGTCTGTGTTTTCATAAGCACCGTAAGGGCGTGCATTTTTTCTTCTGTGTCTTCTACAATTTCCGCCTTACCCTTTGCCATAACGGATGCGTAGGTAATGCCGTACTTGCAGGCAACATCCCCCTCAAAAGGAACAATATCACACTCAAGCTCTGCGAATGCTTTGGGATTTGCCCTTATAACATCAAGCTTTCTGCCCTGCCTTGCACCGTGAAGATAAAAAACTAATTTTTCATCCTGAAATTCATAGCCGTAATTCATCGGCACGACATAAGGCTCATCACCGTCAACAAGACCAAGATGCAAAACCTTAGCCTTATCAAGAATTTTTATAATTTCATTAACGTCGGTAACCTGACGTTCCCTTCTTGTCATTCCGTTCATTTTTATTGCTCCTTTACACAGAGATTTTTCCCGTAAGACTTCCGCCCTTTTTCGCATAAGGGCTGTAGGCTGTAATTTTTACGCTGTACTCACCTTTATTCAGTTTTCCGAGATTTGCATTTACATCATTAACAGTTGCTCTTACATAGTCGGAAATTACAGTATTTGCAAAGACACAATTCTTATCATTGTCAACAACAGAAATTTTATAGTTTTCGGCAGGGTAAAAGCCCATAGCTTCAGGGAATGAAATTACTGTCTCCCCTTCTTCATTTACGGTACCTTTTATTTTTGCACCATTTGTGAACACGGGAGCAGTATCAAGAGATTTTTGCTTGTGCCAGTTGTATGTTCTCTTGGTTTTATCGTGAAGATTTGTAAAGAAATACTGCACATCGGAGAAGAACTGACGGTTTTCAATGTCGTAAAGCTTCATAAGGACGTTACCCTTGCTGTCAGCTTCTATGACCCAGGCAGAGCCCGATTCACCGGGAGCGTCCTTATCACCTTCAATATAGTTGAGATTTCCCATTAAAGCAGAAAGGGAGCCGCAACCGACGGCGGTAAATGCACCCTGCCATACGGAACGGGGATCTGCAGGACAGTAATGGGAATGTCCCGAAAAATCCACAACCTGAGGGTAATTATTAAGCACCGTGCGAAGGTCTCTGTCACCCCAGTTTACACTGCCGTAAACAGTAAGGAAGGGATGGGGATGCTGATATACAAAAACGGGCATTTTCGGATTTTCCGAAGTTGCCTTATCAAGTCTTTCCTTAAGCCAGTCGAGCTTTGTTTTGAAGGTTTTTCCGTTGTCATCATAGGCTACACCGATAAAATGATAACCGTTTATAACAACGTCTGTATCCATTTCTTCGCTGACGTATTTTTTATAAACAGTGTAACCGACTGTTGCATCAACGTCACGGTAATCAATAAATTCGTGATTTCCGATAACTGTGAGAAGCTTGGTTTCAGGCTTTACCTTTTCGTCTGTAATTTTCTTATACATAACATACTGCTTCTCGGCACCGCCGCCCGAAAAGTCACCTGCAACCATCATTGCATCAAACTTATTGTAAGTGCAGGATTCGGAATAAGCATACATATCGTCAAAAAGCTGTCCGAAACGAACTGCCGCAACCTGCCCTTCTTCACCGTTTAAGTGTATATCGGAGCATACCGCAAAACGAAGCACGGGAGTAAAAGCCGAAGGCACTTCCGTCTTTTTGCCCTTAAAGCCGCTTTTTACCGAAGAGGGCAGAAATGCCGCCCCCCACACATTTGTAAGAGCCTTATATGCTATTTGTGAAATCAAATTATTATTCTTCATTATTTACCTCTTTCAGTTTTGTTTTATTATATACTTCCATCCGCAATCTTTCAATAAAAATTCCTCAAGATTATCAATATAATCAAGGTCAATGTCATAGTAAGCCGTATATGAAATTGTCTTCTTTTCATCATTGGTGGCAATAAACATCATTTTTTTCGGCAATTGTAATTCATATCCCCACTGATTGTTACAGGACACTACAGAAAAGCTGTATCCGTCAATTTCTGCAGTTGAATCGCAGTATTCTGTACCAAAGAAAATTTTATTTCTGTAATCATAAACAACATATTTATTTACTATTTCGGCTTTTTGAGCTTCATATTCTTCGGGAGAGTAATGCACCGTTAAAGTATCCGCATCACCAAAAAATATCATTGCTCCCGAAAAATAATCGTAGTGTATAATCTCATTATAGTCGCCGAGTTCATCAAGTTCAGGCATTGCAGAAAAGCTGTCTGATATTTCTTGATAAGAAAATGAAACCTCGTCATTTTTGTACACATCCATCGCGGCAAAGGGCATTATTAAAAACAAAAACAGCGTAACTGCAATAAATACTATTGTCAGAGTGACTGAAAGTGTAATTTTTGAAGCATGGCTGTCTTGCAGAAAAATAATAAGTGCAAACAAAAGTATTGTTATAACAGGTACTGCAATGTGTGTTATCGTAATTGCAGGATAAAACAAAGCCCCCTTGAAAACAAGAAAAATACCGAACCCGATTGAGAGCAACGGAAGAAGTGACAGAAAAGCGAAAGAAATGATATGTTTTTTTGAAATAAAGCGCCATGTCAGCATAAAATTTCTCCTTTCAAAATAGTCTTATTTAAATACTGCTCAACTTTTATTTCTTTCAAGACACACAACCGTCTTCACAGTTGTCCCTTTTGGTAGTGAATCTACCAGTCTTACTTTAGCCACAATTCAAGCTAACTTAGCGAAAAATTTCTTCTGCAGATTTTACCTGCCAGTTGAACTTTTCTCTAAAGTCATTGAAACACTCCGCACATATCCAATAATACATATCTTC
>JAZOWG010000139.1:0-17531 GCA_045659105.1 Acutalibacteraceae bacterium | reverse complement strand
CGAGGCACTCAGAACGAGTGCCTCTTATTATTAAGATTTATTTTACCTCTTCAAAATGAAGTGCAAAGCTTTCACCGTCACGGTCAGGTGAATAATACATTGAAAGACCTGCGTTCATAAGAAGTGCGCCTGAGTAAACCTCTCCGTCCTGGAGGCATTTATAATACTTTTCAGCGTCAAGTCCTTTAAGCTTTATAAAGAAGTTTCTCGGCTCCATAAAGAACTTGATAACAACTGTAAGCATTGCTTCACTCTTATCCTCACTTACGAATTCCCACGCTACTCTGTAGGGGTCATCCCAGGGAGAGATAATTCTGTAAAGGTCACCGTAGTGAATAAGGTCATAATATTTATGATAGTCTGCAATCTGAGTTTTGATTTCGGCACGTGCCTCCTCGCTTATCTTTGCAGGGTCAAGCTCATAACCGAAGGAGCCCCACATTGCAACGTTTCTCTTGGTTTCATAGCCTGAACGTCTTGAAGCCGAAACGTGAGCACCCTGAACGGATGCGGGATAGCAAAGGGATGAGCCGAACTGAATATCAACTCTCGACAGTGCATCTGTATTGTCCGAGCACCATATCTGAGGTGAGAAATACATCATACCGGGGTCATAGCGTCCGCCGCCGCCCGAGCAGTTTTCGAGAAGAAGGTGAGGATAAGCCTCAAGCAGTCTTCCCATAAGCTCGTATGTACCGAGAATGAAGCGGTGGAAGAATTCACTCTGTCTTTCAGGAGGAAGAATTGCGGAGCCTGCCTCTGTAATATTGCGGTTAAAGTCCCACTTAACGTAATCAATATCGTTATTTGCAAGAACCTCGCTCATCTTATTGAAAAGATAATCTCTTACGTCCTGACGTGACATATCTATAACGTACTGATGTCTGCCCACGGAGCTTTCACGGTTAGGCACATGTATATGCCAGTCGGGATGTGCACGGAAAAGGTCAGAATCGGGAGAAATCATTTCAGGCTCATACCAGATACCGAATTTAAGACCAAGTCCCTTTATACGTGAAACAAGTGAACCGATACCACCTCTTAATTTATCCTCGTTAACCTCCCAGTCACCGAGGGCGCAGGTATCGTCGTTACGCTTTCCAAACCAGCCGTCGTCCATAACGAGCATTTCAATGCCTGTTTCCTTTGCCCATTCTGCAATAGCAACAAGCTTGTCGTCATCAAAATCAAAGTATGTGCCTTCCCAGTTGTTTATAAGAAGAGGACGCTTTGCCTTCTTCCAAGGACCTCTTACAAGGTTATTGTTATAAAGCTTATGGAAGGTACGGCTCATTCCGCCGAGACCCTCATCGGAGTAAACAAGAACTGCCTCGGGAGAATAAAACTCTTCACCGGGAGCAAGCTTCCAGGAGAAATCAGAGGGGTCAATACCCATCATAACACGGGAGGAATTATTGAAGTCAACCTCAATTTCACAAAGGTGATTACAGGAATAAACGAGATTGAAGCCGTAAGCATCACCGAAATCCTCTGTTGCACCGTGACGAAGAAGAGCCATAAAGGGATTCTGCTGAGCGGAGGAGGAGCCTCTTCTTGAGCCTATTCCCTGCCTGCCGTGAGAGAGCGCGCGACGCTCGAAATTTCTTTCATTATTATGTCTGCCGTAAAGAGTAATAAGATCAAAATCCTTGCCGTTCATATCAAGATTAAAGCTCATTACCTTTTCAATTGCAAAGGGCTTATCTGATGCGTTTTTGACTATAACGCTTCTCGTAATTGCAGAATATTTTTCAAATACCGTATAAAGCAGAACAGCTTCGGCACCCGTAACACAGTCTCTTGTTGTAATTTCAAGAGTCTCGCATTCACCCTCTTCGTTCTCATAAAGTGCAGGAAGCCCCTTAAGAGCAGGCTTACCCTTATAAATCTTATGGGAAACGTATCTCATATCCGTGGATGCATTTCCGTCTGCATTTCTTATCTGAAGAGAGGAAATTCTCATATCACCGCAGCCGTTACAGCCTATTTCAAGAGGAAATACGTCTGCAGAGAACACCCAGTCATCCATATGGGGATTGGATGCAGAGAAGGATGCAAACATCCTGCGGTTTTCGAAATCCTTAAGATTGTAATCGGGAATCTTCTTACCGTAATAAAGATGAACAAGATAATTTTCCTGATAAATCTTAAAAATATAGCTTGAATTCAGAGTATCAAGCTTGAAAATCTTTTTTTCGCTGTCAAAAATAATGGGCATAATTAACCTCCGTATAAAAAATAACCGTCACCACAAAAGGATGACGGTTTTTAATCACTTTAAGCTTTTGCTTCGTTTTCTGCCTTCTTAGCGAGTGTTGAAGGTCTTTCATTGTAAGGAAGAAGGAATTCCGAAACATCCTTATATTTAACCTGAATATTCTTTTTCTTGTAGATTACGTTAACGGCAATCATTACAACGAAAAGAAGAACTGCCACTATGTAAGCTGTGGGATTGACTGAGCCTGTGAAGATGCCGGGAAGAGCACTTGTGAGCTCAGAAATCATAAGGTTGTAGAAAACGAAGGAAACAGTTGCAAGAACTATACCGATTGCGGGAATGGTGATGTTTCTAACAATACCCTTCTTTGCTGCGGAGAGAGTAAGAAGGAAGAAGCCTACGAGAGTAAGAACAACCATAAGTACGAGGCAAACAAGGGATACTGCCCAGTAAATCATACCTGTTCCCACTAACTCTGAGCCGAGAAGCTTCAGAAGAAGGTCAACATCAAAGCCGTTGTCAATAATAAAGGTAACAATAGAAATGAGGTTAACGGAAGCGTGCTTCTCAAGGTAAGGAAGGACATAATTTACGGTACCCATAGGAAGAAGAGTTGCAACAATGGGAAGAAGACCGAGAACAAGTCTTACAATTGAAAGAGGATGGCCGATAAGAGAGAACTTAAGTCTGTCGTACTTAGGCTGGCTCTTTGCATGATTGTATTCGGCTTTATCAGCTTCCTCACGGAGTCTGTCTTCAATACCGTAGTACATAACATTAACACCGCACTTGGGGCACTCGGGTCTCCAGTCGGTTATCTTGAGTTTATAATTACATTTTGGACAAAATTCTGCCATAAATATCACCTATCCTGAAAATAATATATAACTTCTAACTGATTATATCATAAAAATTTTTACAATACAAGAAGAAAAAAATGTTTGTGAAAAGTGATAATTATTCAAGCATAGATTTGTCAATATTGACATTATAGGGCTCTCTGAGAGCAAGAATCTGTTCGGATGTGATGAACTGCTTCTTGCCGCCGCAGGACATAACCTTGATGAGGATTTCTGCAGCCTTTTCGATTGTGTCCATAAGACCGAAGGCAACGTCAAAGTCCTCGCCTGAGCAGAAAATACCGTGGTGAGACCAGATAACAGCATCAAACTGCTTGATTTTCTCTCCTGTTGCAACGGCAATATCTGCACTGCCGCATACCATCCAGGGCACTACGCCGATGCCTGCAGGGAAAACGATGGGACATTCGGTAATCATTTCCCAGATTTCACGGGAAAATACCTTGTCCTCAAGAGGCAGAAGGAAGGTAAGAGCAATGATGTTAGCGGGATGAGCATGCATAATTACACGGTGCTTTCCGTTTGTCTTTTCCTTCTTGATAGAATGGTTAAGAAGGTGTGTGGGGAATTCACTTGTGGGAACACCGCCCTCGTTGAGACCCCATACGATTTTGTAATTTTCACCCTTTTCGTCAATCTTTACGATGCAGATATTGTTTTCAGGCTCATTCTTAACGTTCATATAGAACTTGCCGCTGCCCGTAACGGTGAAATACTCATTAGCAAGATTTTCTACGGTGATACCGATGCTCTTCCATTCGCTCTTATCAGAGAAAAGGTGCTTAATTGCATCAACCTCTTCGTCCTTCATTCTGTAGGACATATTACCGCCGTTTCTTTCGTTCCAGCCCTTGAGCCAGGACTGATTGCAGGTGTCAACAAATTTGGCAACTGCCTTGAGTTCAAGTACGTTATTCATATAATTTACTTCCTTTCAGCGAGAACAGTATTCTCATATTCTTTTACTTCCTTGTACCAGTCTTCTCTTACAGGTACGTTATTAATTTCACAGAATTTATCCCAGACTGCACCTATGGGATAAGATTTAGCCTCCTCGGAAAGAACGAACATTTCCGTGAAGTTGCCGCTGTTCTGGCACTCGGCAAGCTTTTCATTGGGAGTAAGCATTGCACCTAAAAGTGCCTTCTGCATATTTCTGATACCCATAGTCCATGCAGCAATTCTGTTTATACTTGCATCGAAATAGTCAAGGCCGATAATAACCTTTTCGGGGCCTGCAATAACTATTTCCTTGGCAATTTCCTTTAATTCATCCGTATAGCCTACAACGTGATCGGAGTCCCAACGAACACCTCTTGTAACGTGTAGCGCTACCTTGTCAGCAAAAAGAAGCATTGAGGGAATCTTATCCGCAACGCTTTCCGTGGGATGGTAGTGACCGTTATCAAGAAGACACAGACAGCCGTTCTTTGCGGCATAGTTCATATAAAATTCGTGTGAGCCTACCGTATAAGATTCAACACCGATACCGAACACCTTGGATTCTACGGAATCAATAAGATACCTTGTATCATATTTCACGGAAAGAATCTCATCAAGGGATGCCTTAAGACGTGCACGGGGTGAGGTTCTGTCAGCAGGAGTTTCCTTGTAGCCGTCGGGAATCCAGATATTGTTAAGACAGGGAGTACCGAGCCTTTCACCGATGTAAGCACCGATTTTTCTTATAGCCTTACAGTGGTCTATCCAGAAGCGTCTGACACTCTCATCGGGATGGGAAAGAGTAAGACCGCCGGAAGCAAGAGGATGGGAAAACAGCGTGGGGTTAATGTCAATACCGAGTCCCCTCTCCTTTGCAAATTCAATCCACTTGTCAAAGTGCTTAGGCTCTAACTTATCACGGGACACAACACCGTCGGAATAATCGGCGTAAATTGCGTGAAGGTTTATTCTGTGCTTACCGCCCACAAGAGAAAGAGTCTTGTCAATATCAGCCATAAGCTCTTCCATATTTCTTGCCTTACCGGGATAATTTCCCGTAGCCTGAATACCGCCCGTAAGCTCACCCGATGACTCGAAGCCGCCTACGTCGTCACCCTGCCAGCAATGTATTGAAAGAGAAATTTCAGAAAGCCTTCTTATAGCCTCGTCGGTATCAATACCGATTCCTGCATAGAGTTTTTTTGCTTCATCATAAATTAAGGACATTTCAGACACCTCTTATTTCTTAAGCTCAATAGCCTTCTTTGCCTTAGCGGCAATATTCTGAGCGTTCAGACCGTAGATTTCGAGAAGCTCGAGTGCAGGACCTGATTTTCCGAACACATCCTCAACGCCTACTCTTGTTACGGGTACGGGATAAGTTTCAGAGAGTACCTCAGCAACTGCTGAGCCGAGACCGCCGATAACGCTGTGCTCCTCAGCTGTTACGATACAGCCTGTTTTCATTGCAGCATCAAGAACAATGTCCTTATCAATGGGCTTGATGGTTGCCATATTGATAAGTGCGGCGGAAATACCTTCATTTTTAAGAAGCTCCACAGCCTGCATAGCACGCTCTACCATAAGACCCGTTGCAATAATAGTAACGTCCGTGCCTTCGTTCAGGTATACACCCTTTCCGATTTCGAACTTATAATTTTCATCAAATATTCTCGGAACTGCAAGTCTGCCAAATCTCATATATACGGGACCGTCGTGCTCTGCAGCGGCAAAAACCGCAAGTCTTGCTTCAACGTCGTCTGCAGGATTGAGGATTGTCATACCGGGAATTGTTCTCATAAGAGCAATATCCTCACAGCACTGATGGCTTGCGCCGTCCTCACCTACGGAAATACCTGCGTGAGTTGCACCGATTTTAACATTTATATGGGGATAGCCTATTGTGTTTCTGATCTGTTCAAAAGCTCTGCCTGCAGCAAACATAGCAAAGGAGCTTGCGAATACGGTGTAGCCTGAGGCAGCAAGACCGGCTGCAATACCCATCATATTTCCCTCTGCAATACCGCAGTCATAGAATCTTTCGGGGAAGACCTTCTTGAACATACCAGTTTTTGTAGCTGCCGCAAGGTCAGCATCAAGCACTATAAGCTTTTCATTCTTTTCACCAAGCTCTGCGAGAGCCTTACCGTAGGCGTCTCTTGTTGCTGTTTTGATTACGTCTGCCATTGTTTCTTCCTCCTTTATTTATTAAGCTCTTCAATTACTGCATCAAGCTCTGCCATAGCCGCAGCATACTGATCTGCATTGGGAGCGCTGCCGTGCCAGGAAACCTGATTTTCCATAAAGGAAACGCCCTTGCCCTTAACTGTTTTCATAATGATTGCAGTGGGCTTATCAGTCTGAGCCTTTGCCTCTTCAATTGCCTTTTCAATTTCACAGAAGCAGTGGCCGCAGATTTCAATTACGTTAAATCCGAAGGCTAAGAACTTTTCGGGAATGGGATAAGGAGAATTTACCTCCTCAACACTTCCGTCAATCTGAAGATTGTTATTATCAACGATAACGGTAAGTGCAGAGAGCTTCTTTGCGGCGGCAAACATACAAGCCTCCCAAACCTGACCCTCTTCAATTTCACCGTCACCGAGAATTGTATATACTCTGTAAGGATTGCCTTCAATCTTGGAAGCAAGTGCAAAGCCACATGCAGCAGAGATTCCCTGACCGAGTGAGCCCGTGCTCATATCAACGCCGGGAACATAGTTCATATTGGGATGTCCCTGAAGATAAGAATCGGACTTTCTTAAGGTTTTAAGGTCTTCCACAGGGAAAAATCCTTTTTCAGCAAGTGCCGCATATAAAGCGGGTGCGGCGTGACCCTTGGAAAGAACAAGTCTGTCTCTTCCCTCCCACTTGGGGTTCTTTACGTCAACCTTCATTTCTTTGAAATAGAGATATGAAAGGATATCTGCTATTGAAAGAGAACCGCCGGGATGACCGCTTTTTGCGTTAAATGTACCCTCAATGATGCCTTTTCTTATGTTGGCAGCCTTGAGCTTTAACAGTTTCTTTTCTGTGTTTTCCATAAAAAGCACTCCTTAATATTTTAACTTATTTAATATATCCGTGAAATAACCGGGAAGCGGCGAAGAAAATTCAAGATACTCCCCAGTTACGGGATGAATAAAGCCGATTACTGCGGCGTGAAGACATTGGCCCTCAAGTCCGAAGGGATTCTTCTGCTGACCGTATACCCCGTCACCGACAATAGGATGCCCGAGTGCGGAACAATGCACTCGAATCTGATGGGTTCTTCCCGTTTCAAGGGTAAATCGGCAGTAATCGTAGCCCTGATAACGCTCGAGCACCTCATAATGGGTTACGGCATTACGGGGATTAAGACCGTTTACAGCCTGTTTTTTTCTGTCGTTTCGGCTTCTTCCCAGGGGAAGATTTATCGTACCCATATCCTGTGGCATTTTACCGGAAACAACAGCGAAATACTGACGCTTAAAGCTGTGTTCCTTAATCTGCAGGGCTAAATGTGCGTGGGAATTGTCGTTTTTTGCAACAATGAGAAGTCCCGAGGTATCCTTATCTATTCTGTGGACGATTCCCGGGCGTATAACACCGTTTATGGACGAAAGCCTGCCCTTGCAATGAAACAGAAGCGCATTGACAAGTGTTCCGTCAGGATTACCGGGAGCCGGATGCACTACCATACCCCTCGGCTTATTTACAACGAGCAAATCATCGTCCTCATATACAATTTCAACAGGAATATCCTGAGGCACCGCCTCAAGCTCTACGGGGTCGGGAATTTCAAGAAAAACCACATCCCCGCTTTTCAATTTAAGACTTTTTGTTACGGTTTTTCCGTTTACGGTAACCTTACCCTCATCAATCAGCTTCTGTACGGCGCTTCTTGACAAGGAGCTCTCCTCAAGAGAAATGAGCTTATCAAGTCTCTCTCCCTGATTTTCCGGGGAAATTTCAAATACAACCTCATTCATCAGAAGCTGCACCGCCCTGCTTTTTAAGCTTTTCAGCCTTAGTGTCTCTTATAATTTCATAAATCATATAAAATACAAGCGCAAATGCCCCTACACAAACAAGGCAATCGGCAAAATTGTATACGGGAAATTCTATAAAGAGCGTATCAATATAATCAACAACAAAGCCTCTTATTACACGGTCAATCATATTGGCAAGTCCGCCTGAGATAATCATAGGGATAAAAATATCGTATGCAAGCGGTCTTTTGAAGGGAGAAACAACATAACCGATACCGATAACTATTATTACTCCCGTAACCACCGAGAGAAGCTGCGGATTGCCGTCGAACATTCCCCATGCAACTCCCGTATTCTGTATGTAGGTCCAGCCGTAAAGCCCCTTGATAAAATCAATTTTCTCGTAAAGAGCAATATTATCGAGAACGATTTCCTTAATAAGAAGGTCAGCCGCCACAAGAACGGCAATACCTGCAAGCTGAACAGCTACGGTAATTAGTTTTTTCTTATTATATTTAATCACGTTATGCCTCACAGACGGAAATTATTTCTTGCCCTTTTTACCTTTTTTCTTAAAGATAGAGGGCTTTTCTTCCTTCTTTTCCTCAATCTCAAAATCCTCAAAGGCGGAAAAGTCAATTTCAAAGCTGTTTATAGATGAATTTCCCTCTGCAGGAGCTTCAGTCTCAACGGCTTCTTCTGTCTTTCCATCCTCTGCAATTTCGGAGAAATCGGAGAAATCGTCTGCGAAATCGGAGAAGTCATCATCAATATCCTTTTCGGGAATAACGGGAAGCTGTCCTTCAACGTCAGCGGCAATAAATGCATCCTTATCAATATCGGCATTTTTATCGGTTACAACGTCATTGATAGCTGTTCTGAGATTTTCTGCAATAGCGGAGAAATCGTCGGTTGAATAATCAACACCTGAGGTAAATACGGGCTCCTCGGGCTCAGCACAAACAGGTGCCTCCTCTTCGTTTACGGAAAGCTGCTTATCAGAGAAATCGGAAGCCTTGTCGTTATCATCAATAAAGCTCTGAACATCAAAATCGGAGGAATTTTCCTTGCCGGTAAAAATAGTTTCAATCTTTTCTGCGGCCTTTGAAACGTGAGCGCCGTCAGTATGAACCTTTGATTTTTCAAGAACGGCAGCATCTGCTTGAGTTTCTCTCTCCTTATAAAGACCGTAGATAGAAAGCATCTTTATAATGTCAACGTCCTTTGCTATGGGCTCGAGATAAGCATCAACGTTAATCTGGAATACATCATCATTCTCTTCGAATGCGGGTAAAACTGCAAGTGCAGATTTCTGAGCCGCTAACATTTCCTCACTTGCCTTAACCTGCTTTTCAAGACTTTCTCTGAGCTGTACGGACTGGCTCTGTACAATATGGTAATTCTGCTCAACCGTTGTAATAAGATCAACAAGCTTGACCTTGAGATTTGTAGCAAGAGAGGTCATTCTTTCACACTCGTGCTTTGCACCTGAGAGCATTTCAGCAGACTTTGCGCCTGCCTCCTTCATCATAGCATCGGCATTCTTATCGGCATCAAATACCTTAGTGCGAGCGGTAATGTCGGCACTTTCAAGAATAGAGGTGCTTTGTGCCTTTGCGGCAGCAAGAATTGATTCAACGGTAGCATCGGCATCGCTGAGCGCAGTTTTTACGGTATTCTCTGCTTCTGCTACAATCTGCTGAGCCTTGAGCTTTGCGGCTTCAAGAAGCTCCTCAGCCTCTCTTCTTGCGGTGAAGTGAATTTCTTCACCCATAGCCTTTGCCTCTTCAAGAATAGCCTCGGCATTAAGCTTTGCATTTTCAGCTTCCTTTACGGCGCCTTCTTTAATAGCGGCAACCTCAGCCTCAGCACGGGTCTTTGCCTCTTCAATAAACATAAAGGAGTTGTGTGTACTTACCTTATTGAGCTCATCAGCCTGCTTTTTAGCCTCTTCAACCATCTGTACTGCACGGTTTTCAGCCTCGTCAATAAGCTGAGTAGACGTTACCTTTGCGGTTTCAAGGTTTTCCTTTGCACGGATAACTGCATCCTGAGAGTCAGACTCTGCCTTCTTAAGAAGCACATCAGCCTGCTCCTTTGCGCTGTTGATAAGAGACTCTGAATATTCCTCGGCAGCCTTGGTAAGCTCATCAGCCTTTACCTTTGCCTCAGCAACAATCTGCTCAAACTCGCTGTTTGCGCTCTTTCTTATCTCATCTGCATTTTCATTTGCATTTCCGACAATTGCCTCAGAAAGCTTCTTTGCATCATTAATCTGCACCTGAGCCTCTTCCTTAGCCTCCTCAAGAAGCTTTGCTGCCTTATCGTCACAGTCAGAGAGAAGCTCGTTGACTGATGCCTCAACCTCTGCTTCAACAGAAGCTGCTGATTCTCTGGCGGCGGCAAGATAGCCGTCAGCCATAACCTTAGCGGACTGAATAATGCTTGTGTATTCAGCCTCTGCCGCGGCGGTAATCTTTTCAGCCTTGACATTTGCGCTGTCAATGATTCCCTCGCCCTTCTGAACGATTTCGGAAACCTTGGCATTTGCATCAACGATAATTGCATCAGCCTGAGACTGTGCGTTTGCAATTACAAGATCGGCACTCTTCTGAGCGTTAAGAAGAACGTCACGGAGAACATTTTCATCCTTTCTGTATTCATCAAGCTTTGCGGCAAGATCACTGAGCTTTCTTATAAGGTTTCCGTTTTCCTCGAAAACCTCTTCATAGTTTGATATTACGGAAGACAGCACCTTATCAACATCGTCCGATGAATAGGTATCACCTTCAAGTCTTTTGAGTTCTATCTGCTTAAGCTGTGCGGGAGTGAGCATAATATTCGCATCCTTTCCTCTGTATCAAATAGGCTTTATTTATTAAACAAAAAACATTCCGTTGCTTTCAAGCTCATCAAGTAAATCACCCATAACATCAACGTTATAAGGAGTGATGATGTAGGTATTGTTTGCAATCTTCTTAAGCTTGCCTCCGTTAGCGTAAGCAACACCGCTTAAGAAGCAAAGAAGCTTGCTTGCATGCTCCTTGGGAGTATTCTCAAGATTGAGAACAACGGTTCTTTTGTCAAGAAGCTCATCGGCAATTGCAGTTGCATCATCAAAGTTGT
Source organism: Acutalibacteraceae bacterium (assembly GCA_045659105.1). GTDB lineage: Bacteria > Bacillota > Clostridia > Oscillospirales > Acutalibacteraceae > RUG806. Next base: position 6,414 of record JAZOWG010000139.1, on the reverse strand, counting down.
CGGGAGTTTTAAGAACAACCTGAAGCTTTGCCGTTGTGTGAATATCAACTACCTTTGTACCGTGAGGTGCGGGAGACTGTCTTCTGTCCTGAGAAGCGGCACGGGAGGAGTCTCTCTGTGCAGGCTCATATTCAAGCTCTGCATCATCCTCATCAAAATAACCCTCATCAATATTAAGTGCTTTTTTAATCTTATCTGTAAGTCCCATTATATTTTATTCCTTTCGTATATATACATTATAATTATTCACATCAGTAGCGACGTTGTCCGAACAAGGCAGAGCCTACGCGAACGAGAGTTGCACCCTCAAGAATTGCGGGAACAAAGTCAGAGGACATTCCCATTGAAAGAACGGAAAGCTCCGCTTTTCCCTTGAGAGAAGAGGCTGTGTCCTCGTAAAGCCGTCTTGTTTTCTCAAAATAACGCCGCGCTTCATTCTCATCACATACGGGCGGAACGCACATAAGCCCCTTAAGAATAATACCCTCGGTCTCTGCCGCCTTATGGGCACATTCGGAAAGAAGGCTTACGGGAAGCCCCGTTTTTGCTTCCTCTTCCCCGATATTTACTTCAAGCAGAATCTCCATAGTCTTATTATGAAGAACGCACTGCCTTGAAATTTCATCTATAAGAGAAAGACTGTCAACAGACTGTATCATTGATACGGTATCTATGATTTTTCGTACCTTGTTTGACTGCAGGTGACCGATTATATGCATATCAGTTCCCTGAGTCTCCAGAAATTCGAGCTTTCCCAAAAGCTCCTGCACCTTATTTTCACCTATAAGCTTCACACCGAGCTTCAGCATATAATTAATCTCAGGGGGTGCTATTGTTTTTGTAACCGCCATAAGAGAAACGTCATCGGGATTTCTTCCGCTTTTTATTGCCGCCTGAGCGATTTCGTCTGTTATACGCTTATAGTTTTCATTAAGATATGAAAGGTCCTGATTACGTAAGAAGCTTTCCGTCATATAAATCCGTTCCCTCCAATATCATTTCATCATAAACTGCAAGATAAGAGTCGTCAAGAGGCTGAGGCTCTGAAAGAACGATGTTTGAATCGGAGTAAATTATGTTTACCTTCTTGAAGTTTACAAGATTACCCTCCTTGACATAAACACCTTTTTCACCGTCAACCGTTCTGAGAGCCATTCTGTCAACGGCAATACCCGACACGGAATCAACTCTTATTTTAACCGCCTCATGACGAAGCGCTGCAATTTCCTCATTCATTACGTTACTGCGAAGCACTACGGTCAGCACATCGCTTCCCTCGGTAACGTTTACGGACTCGATTTTCATACGAAGGTCATCGGCACTTGAATTTCCGAACATAACCGTAACATATGAGCCTCTCACTTTATTACCGAGCTTTTCAACGGTAGTATTAAAGACAAAATACCAATTAAAGTCGGTTATAAGCTTGCCTACGTTCCTGCCGGAAATACCCGAGGGCTCGGCTTCAAGAAGAGCCTCGGTGTCCGTTGCTTTATATTCGCAGATGCTTTCGTAATCTGCAGCCTGCTCATAGCCGTCGGCAGAATCTACGTAATAGCCTGCCTGTGATACTGTAACTGCAGAGCCCGTGCCTGCAGCAACCTTAAGCGAGTCATATTCAGACTGTAATGCGGCAATTTTCGGAGAAACGTCAATTCTTTCACCCGTAGCCGACTGCTTTTTCATAACAGCCTCACGAAAGCCTCTTGAGAGATCATAAACCGAAGACAGGGAATCGGATTCAATTGCCTCGCTGAGAGAAAAAAGTGAAGCGGCAACCGAATTTTTATATACCTCTATATCTGCACCGGGGCTTGAGCCTGCATTGATTTCAATTGCTTTATAATATTCGATTTCGTTTCTTATTTCCTTAAGCCTTGATGCGGCAACTGCGGCTGCCTCGGATGCGTAGATATTTGCAACCGTATCACCTATAGCAACCTTTGAGCCGTTATCGACGGCAGGGACAACAGTTCCCGAATAAGAGTTGTCGATAAGAACCTCTTTTCTCACGGCAACACCCGTTGTGTCAATGGTTTCGTAAACGGTTCTTGAAACGGCAGTCTGTGTTTTTATCATAACCTGAGCGCCCTCAAGAGCAAATATGGGATATATGATAATAAACATCAGCACAAGAATGAAAACAACCGCAAGAATCTTCTTTGCAAGAGGAGATTTTATTTCTATGTCAATATTCGTGTTTATATGTATTTTCTTCATTGAGAGCTTCACCTGCCTTAAATAAATCAGATTTTTCTATTATGTTTTCAGCATAATCAAGCATAGCATCCGTGCTTTCAAAGCTGTCACAGTAAATAGTATTTATATTTTTATTACGCCTGAACCAGGTAAGCTGACGCTTGGCATAATGTCTTGTTGCCTTTTTAAGATTTTCAGCGGCATCAGAAAGTGTTATTTCACCTCTTAAGTAGCCTGCTATTTCCTTATGTCCTATAGCCTGAGCTGATGTAAAGTCAGAGGAAAGAGAAAAATATTCCTGCGCTTCACGTACAAGTCCGTTTTCAATCATTATATCAACACGGCGGTTGATTCTGTCATAGAGAATTTCACGGTCCTTAAAATTCAGCATAAAGTAAAGACTTTTATAAGGCGTGGGGACACTTCTTGAGCGCTCTCTGAGCACGGAGGGCTTTTCACCCGTAAGATAATAGGTTTCAAGTGCACGAAGCACTCTGCCCTCATTATTAATGTGAAGTGAATCCGCCGTTTCGGGGTCAATCTCACGAAGCTCGTTGAAAATTGCCTCTATTCCCTCTTTTTCACGGCGAAGACGAAGCTTATTTCTTATATCGGTATTATCGGGCTGCTCGTCAAAAACGATGTTTCCCAAAAGAGAATCAACGTAAAGTCCCGTGCCTCCGCAGATAATAACCCTCTTTCCGCGTGAATGTATATCTTTTATAATTTCTGTTGCATCCTTTATGTATCTTGCGACTGAGTAGGACTGCGAGGGCTCGAGAAAATCGATAAGGTGATGGGGAACGCCCTGCATTTCCTCAACAGTGGGCTTTGCTGAGGCAATATCCATACCCTTATATATCTGCATTGAGTCCGAAGACACAATTTCAGCACCGATTCTTTTTGCAAGTGCCACGGCAAAGGCAGTTTTGCCCGATGCCGTAGGTCCAACTACCGCAATTACGGGGATTTTTTCTGTAATTTCCGACATTATACTCTTCCGAACTGTTTTTCTATTTCGTGCTTTGAAAGCTCGTACATTACGGGTCTGCCGTGGGGGCAGTAACGTATGCTTTCATCCGATAAAAGCTTTTCAACAAAAGCCTCTGTTTCTTCTTTTTTTAATGCATCACCGGCTTTAATTGCCGCACGGCAGGATGCCGAATGATAAAGCCATTGAAGCTTTTCGGGCTGTGGCCTCGTTTTACCCTTTAACAGCTCCCCTGCCATCTCCGTAATGATAAGAGGAATATCCTCCTTTGTGAGAACAAGCGGAAAACCTCTTACAACAACTGCGCCGTCACCGAAATCCTCAACCATAAAGCCGCCCTTGCGGAAAACATCAATATTTTCGGTAACCGCCGCATATTCCCTTGCAGAAAGTGTAACGGTAACGGGAAGCAGAAGAAGCTGAGAATCCTTCGAAAAGTCTGTTTGCGAAAGACGGTTGAAAATCATTCTTTCGTGTGCGGCGTGCTTATCAATTATAAGCATCTTTTCGCCCTGCTCTACGAGGATATATGTTCTGAAAACCTCACCGACTATTCTGTATTCGGGCTTGTTTTCAGGAGAACCCTGAGGCTCGGGGGGAATAACGGGATTAAGGGGCTTTGAAACGGGAGACGAAAATGCCGTGAAGCCCTTGTTTTTCTCTTTGCCCTCTTCCTTGGAAATAAGATTACCGAAAACGGATGAGGTATCCCTGAAAACACCGCCTGAGGGCTTTTCGGGAACGCTGAAGGGCATCGAGGGGTTAGCTTCAGGCTCCTTTACACTCTCCGTCACGGGCAAAGGCTTTCTTTCAGGAGGGGTAAAGACTGGTTTTTCTGCCGAAATTTCCGAGGATTTCTCTGAAATTACGTTTCTTTCGGGGGAAACAGCGGGAGCTTTTTCAGGTATATCTGCCCTTTCTTCCTTTTTTTCGGGAACGGCAGTCTCGGTGAAGCTCAGCTGACGGGAAACGGGCATACTTTTTGCGGTAATGTCACGGCGCTCCCTGAGATTTACCTCTGGTCTTACGGTGTCGCCCTTATTAAGAGCAGATTTTGCCGAGTAAAATACCGCTTCAAATACCTTTGAATCCTCAGAAAAACGGATTTCAGTTTTTGCGGGGTGAACGTTCACGTCAATTTTTCCTGCAGGTAAATCAATAAACAGGAAGCAGACAGGAAACTTTCCCACCATAATTGAGTTTTTGTAGGCTTCATCAAGGGCGGCAGAGGCAACGGGAATGCGGACGTATCTGCCGTTTACGTAGAAATACTGCATATTTCTGTTGGGTCTGTTATTAAGCGGACGTGAAATGAAGCCCTTTATCTTAAATGAGTTATATTCGTAGTCAACGGGAATAAGACTGTCGGAAATTTCCTTACCGAAGACGGAGAATACGGCATCAAGAAGCTTGCCGTTTCCGGGAGTAGAAAGGGTGGCTTTTCCGTCCTTGATAAGAGTAAACTTAACCTCGGGATGTGAAATTGCGGTTTTGGCAACAACATCCGACACGTAGGTTCCTTCAGTCATATCCTTTTTAAGAAATTTCATTCGTGCAGGGGTATTGAAGAACAAATCTCTTATAATTACCGTGGTGCCGACGGGACAGCCCGTATCGTCAAAGGAAATTTCCTCGCCGCCGTGAATTTCGATTGCCGTGCCCGTTTCGGCCTCTTCGGTCTTCGTCATCATTGAAAGACGAGAAACTGCGGCAATTGAAGGAAGCGCCTCACCGCGGAAGCCGAGAGTAAAGATAGCATCAAGGTCCTCACCCGACTTAATCTTACTTGTTGCGTGGCTTATAAATGCGGTTCTTACGTCCTCACGGTGAATACCGCAGCCGTTATCGGTAACACGGATATACTTCACGCCGCCGTTTTTGATTTCGACAGTAACGGCGGAAGCACCTGCATCTATGGAATTTTCAAGCATTTCCTTAACGGCGGAGGACGGGCGCTCGACAACCTCGCCAGCAGCAATAAGCTCTGCCACATTTTTAGGTAATACGTTTATTTTTGCCATACCCGGCACTCCTTTCCGTCAGTAAAATTTTTAAACTATGCGTTTTTTGATTTCGTAAAGCTTCTGTAAAGCTTCAATGGGTGTAAGTGTGTTTACATCAAGCTCCTTAATTTCTTCAAGAAGCCCGTTATTTGAGCCTGTGAACATCCCGAACTGCATATTTTCATCAATGGAAGGCTCCTCCTTAGGAGACTGCTTCACAACGGTTGTTACGGCACCGTTTTCCTCAAGCTCACGAAGGATTACCTTTGCACGGGAAACGACACTTGAGGGGATGCCCGAGAGCTTTGCAACCTCAATACCGTAGCTTCCGTCCGCAGAGCCTCTGACGATTCTTCTTAAGAAGGTAATATCGTCTCCCCTCTTCTTTACGGAGGTGTTGTAGTTTTTAACACCCGGAAGAGTACCCTCAAGCTCAGTGAGCTCATGGTAATGTGTTGCAAAAAGTGTTTTTGCTCCGATTTTCTTTTTGTCACTTACGTATTCCAGCACAGCACGGGCAATGCTCATACCGTCATAGGTAGAGGTGCCTCTGCCTATCTCGTCAAGAATTATAAGGCTCTTGCTTGTTGCATTGGAAAGAATCGAGGAAACCTCACTCATTTCCGTCATAAAGGTAGACTGACCGCCCACAAGGTCATCGGAGGCGCCGACACGGGTGAAAATACTGTCAACAATGCCGATTGTAGCCTTGCTTGCAGGAACAAAGGAGCCTATCTGAGCCATAAGAACAATAATTGCGGTCTGGCGCATAAAGGTAGACTTACCTGCCATATTGGGGCCCGTGATAATGGCTGCACGGTTTTCATCTCCGTCAAGAAGCGTATCATTGGGAACAAATGGGGCATCGTCAAGAAATTTCTCAACGACCGGGTGTCTTCCGTCCTTAATATCAATCACGTCACCGGGATTTACCTCGGGGCGTACATAATTGTTGTTCTGCGCAACGTGAGCAAGTGAGCACAGCGCATCAAGTGTTGCAAGGGAGGATGCGGTATTTCTCAGTCTGAACTGAGCATCCGCAATACGTGTTCTGATGTCTGAGAAAAGCTCGTATTCAAGCTTTGTGATTCTCTCCTGAGCACCGAGAACCTTAGCCTCGAGCTCCTTAAGCTCGGGAGTAATATATCTTTCGCAGTTTGAAAGGGTCTGCTTTCTTATGTAATGCTCGGGTACGTATTCTTTAAAGGAATTAAGCACCTC
>JAZOWG010000138.1:0-2287 GCA_045659105.1 Acutalibacteraceae bacterium | reverse complement strand
GTCAAAAATTCTCGGCGCAAAGGATAAAGTGAAAGGTGCTCAGGCATTTGTTGCCGATATGCTTGCACGCCAATGCCTTTCGGAGCTCTGTGATGCTCCCGAATTTTCTTTTTCACTTCTTATCAATCCGGATTCCAAGAGCGTGGTAACAAATTTCAATGCAGAAATTTCAGTAGCAACTGCCGGTGAATTCGTAGCCTGTGCGGTCTCGTCTGTTCCGGTTGGAATCAGTATTGTAAAGGCGGAGAACTTTACATTTTCGGAGGCTCAGGATCTCCTTACAGATGCTGAAATCAGATATCTTTTTTCTTTTTCCAAGTATTCCTTGGCGGAGATAGTGTCCAAAAAAATATGTGATGAGGCGGAGCTTATCGAAAAATATTCTGTGTATAAGTCACTAAAGACGGCACAGTTTTTTGCTTCCGGCAGAGGAATCAGAGATCGAAAAAATATTGCGTCCTTTGATTTTTCGGATAACAGAATTATTTGCAGCAATAATGATTATTCCGTAAGTCTGTCTGAGTATCTTGCGGATAATAATCTTGCTGTATCAATCGTAGAGAGAGGTGCACAAAAATGAATGAATTTTTAATCGGAAAAAATGATTTTTTACTTAACGGAGAGCCTGTAAAAATTTATGCAGGTGCAATGCATTATTTCAGAGTTCCGCGTGAATATTGGCGAGACAGACTTCTTAAGATAAAGGCCTGCGGTTTCAATGCAATTGAGACCTATACCTGCTGGAATCTTCACGAACCTCAGGAGGGAGTTTTTGATTTCAGCGGAGACCTTGATCTCAAGGCCTATCTTGATTTAATAAACGAGCTTGGTATGTTTGCCATTGTGCGTCCGGGACCTTATATATGTTCTGAATGGGAATTCGGCGGATTTCCCTGGTGGCTTCTAAAGTATGACAATATTGAGCTTCGCTGTATGAATGATATTTATCTCAGTAAGGTTGATGCATACTTTGACAGGATAATACCTATAATTGCTTCTTGTCAGATTGAAAACGGCGGAAGTGTAATTATGGTTCAGGTTGAAAATGAATACGGCAGCTATGGTGATGACAGCGAATATATCCGTTATCTTGCGGCAGGACTTCGCGCAAGAGGTATTTCAGCAGAGCTGTTTACGTCTGACGGAGACTGCGATATGATGTTGACGGGCGGAACAGTTCCCGAAATTTTCAGAACCGTTAATTTCGGCTCCAATGCAAAGAGAGCATTTACTAATCTCAGAAAATTCCAGCCCACAGGTCCTCTTATGTGTATGGAATTCTGGAACGGATGGTTTGATCATTGGGGAGAAAAGCATCACAAGCGTGATCCTGAGGATGCTGCAAAATCCTTCCGGGAGGTGCTCAGTGAGGGCGGTAATATTTCAGTTTATATGATGCACGGCGGAACTAATTTCGGCTTTATGAACGGTGCTAACTGCACGGAAAAGGAATATCAGCCGACGGTCAACAGCTATGATGACGACGCTCCCATAAACGAATACGGATATATGACGCCCAAGTATTATAAATTCAAGGAAGTTCTTGAAAGCTTCGGTGCTGTTTCTGATATTGAAGTGTCACAGCCTGAAACTACAGTATATCCTTCTGTAAAGCTTAACGAATGTGCCGAGCTATTTGATAATTTGTCTGTGCTGTCTGAAAATCACACAATGACAAACCCGCTTCCTATGGAAAAGCTCGGTCAGGGCTACGGATACATTCTTTATGAAACATTTATCAGAGGTCCGAGGGAAGAGGATTATATAAAACTTACCGTGCATGATAGAGCCTACGTTTACGTAAATGATGAATTTAAGTGTGTGCTTTACCGAAATGACAAGAAAAAGAAGCTTAAGCTCAGTATTCCTGCAGAGGGACTTAAGCTCAGTATTCTTGTTGAGAATATGGGCAGAATCAATTACGGCTTTAACCTCTTTGATAAAAAGGGAATTGTTTCGGATGTACGTATAGGTCAGCAATGCATTTATCATTGGACTGCTTACACGCTTCCTCTTAATGATATTTCTTCTGTAAATTTTGCAAGAAATATGAAAGCAAAATTTAACGAACGCCCCGTTTTTCTCAGAGGTGTTCTGAATATTGAGGGTGAAGTAAAGGATACTTTCATAAGTCCCGACGGCTTCAGGAAGGGACTTATATGGGTAAACGGCAGACTTCTTTCAAGATATTGGAAGGAGGGTCCTCAGCACACGCTGTATCTTCCTGCCCCCTGGCTGAAAAAAGGCTACAATGAAATAGTTGTTCTTGAATTTGAAGGATTTAAGA
>JAZOWG010000137.1:0-20781 GCA_045659105.1 Acutalibacteraceae bacterium | reverse complement strand
CGGCGGGGTTGTCAATGATTTACGGGACTTTTCGGGGGAAATATCCTTGAATTATTATATATAATATGTTAAAATACCTTTGATTATTAATTATTAAAGAAAGGGAGAGGTGCGTTATGTCGGGATTCAGACGGATAATTTCCGTATATCTTACGACGGCGGTTATTCTGGGGCTTGCAATTTCCTGCTTCGGTACCGGGAGCATTTCGGTTTTCAGCTTACCTGAAAATTCCGGGGTGACAAAAGAACCCGTGACGGAAGAAGCCTCTGTAAGCACTCCTCTTACAGAATATAAAGAGACTGAAAGTACGGCTGAAGAAAATTCATCTTCAGAAGATGATACATATTCAGAAGCTACGACCGAGGCTAAAGAGACTGTAACGGAAGGTGAAAAGGATGTGATCACCTTCGCACAGATTCTCAAAGCTTCCCCCGTGCTCAGAAACAATTATACACCCGATACGGCAGCAGAAAAGGTGACTCCCCTTCTTTTCCTTTCGGAAAATGTGGATGCCCTGGAAACAACCGACAGCGTTAACGTATACACCTTTACGGCAACAAAAAGGTCAATGTTCAGATACACCTTTACCCACGATGCCCCTATGACAGCGGAGGGCTGGGAAATCTCCCTTTACTGCGAGTATTATCTTAACGGTGACGGCGGAAAAACGGCATACCGTCTTGTGGATATGCTCAGAACAACTGCTCTTACGGTTGAAGAATCCCCCGAGCTTGGTATTGCACCCGGAAATTACCGTCTTGTGGTAAAAAAAGGCAATTTGTTTGACGGAAGCAAATACAAGATAGAAGCCTCCCTCACAGAAACTGCGGATTATGAAATTGAGTGCAATGATAATATCTACCGCTATACTGAAATCTACAGCAGTGTACCCGTAAAGGGCAGTGCTTCATTTTTCCCGGACAGACAGGACGAGGACTATTATCTTTTAAGGATGTATGAGGACGGCTTTATAGACCTGACCTTTGAGCATTCCACGGTTAAGGATAAGGTGAGCGTCTGCTGGCAGGTGCTTTTGTTTTCAGAGGACGGTACCTGTATGTATTCGGTAAATTCACTGTTTACGGATACAGTAAACAGAAGCGGAAAAATCGGTCTTTCCGAGGGTAATTATTACGTGCTTATACGCAACCGTGTTTATGCGGATATGACCTATACCCTCACTCTTTCAAGAACAGATAACACAGACTACGAGAACGAGAAAAACGATACCCCGGAAACGGCAAACCTTATAGGCATCGGCTCCACCGTCACAGGTACGGTAGCTTCTCAGATTGACGGCATTGACAGGGATTATTTCAGGTTCAGCATTCCCTCAAACGGCAGTATTGTAATTGACTTTGCACACGAGCCGATAGCCGATTCAAGTGACAAAAACGGCTGGAATATCGTTCTTCTTGACGAGCAGGAAAATATACTCTACAGAGGAATTTCTGCCTGGGCGGATGACGTTACGGTCTCCTCCTCTATAGGCCTCGGCAAGGGAACATATCATATCAGGATTGACAGCGAAAACCTGCATCTCAATTCCGAGAAATACTATCTCACGGTAAGCTTCACGGAGGCTTCCGACGTCGAAACAGAGTTCAATAACAGCTTTGAAGCTGCGGATATTCTTATAGAGCATACTCCCGTTACGGGAAATCTTTCGGAAAGAGAAACCGATTACGACACGGATTTCTTCGTGCTTGAGCTCACGGAGGATGCGGATATTACGGTCAGCTTCTCTCACGAGGTGCTCTCTCACAGCCGCGAAATATTCAATTTCGCCCTTTACGATAACAATTTCAGTCACGTTGCGGTCCACAGCGAAAACGGTGAAGGCGAAACGGTTATAAAATCCCTTTCGGACGTCGAAAAGACCGAAGCAGTTTACAAAAATCTGCCTGCAGGAAAATACTTCGTAAGGGTCGATTCAGGCATATTCTACAGCGGAATTCACTATTCATTAAGCTATACAAAAGGAGAATCATTATGAAATTTTCAGTATCATCCTATAGCTACAGCCAGTTAAGACACTCAGGCGAGTACAAGGAAATCGAGCTGATTTCCCTTGCAAAGGAAATGGGCTTTGACGGCATTGAGTTTGCAGAAATCAATCCCCCTGAGAATATGGACAAGAAGGCTTATGCCGTCCTTCTTAAGGAGGAGGCACAAAAGCACGAAATTGAGATTGTTGCCTACGCCATAGGTGCAAATCTTTTATATGACACGGATAAGGAAATCGAAAGACTTAAAAATGAGGTTGACATCTGCGAGGCTCTGGGCTGTAAAACAATGCGCCACGATGCAACAGGCGGTTACAGAAACGAGGACAAGAAGGCAGGGCTCGGCTTCAACAACGCTCTTCCCGTAATCGTTAAGGGTTATAAAGCGGTAACTGAATATGCAAAGACAAAGGGAATAAAAACCTGCATTGAAAATCACGGCTTCTTTGCTCAGGATTCAGCCCGTGTTGAAGCTATTATCAACGGTGTAAACGATGAAAACTTCGGTGCCCTTGTTGATATCGGTAACTTTATGTGTGCAGATGAGGACCCTGCAATTGCCGTGGGCAACGTTGCGCCCTATGCAGTACACGTGCACGCAAAGGACTTTGTTGTTAAAAAGGGAACAGACTTCATTCCTCCCGACGGCTTCTTTATGACAAGAGGAGGAAACTTCCTTAAGGGTGCAATTATCGGTCACGGTGCAGTACCCGTAATACAGTGTCTCAGGATTCTTAAGAACGCAGGCTATAACGGCTACATTACGGTTGAATTCGAAGGAATGGAAAATGCAAAAACAGGTGTTAAGTGCGGTCTTAACACACTCAAAAAAGCAGATGAGCTCTTATAATAAGGAATTTATGAAAAAGGCTCTCTCTCTTGCAAAAGAGGCAGGAGAGGCAGGAGAGGTCCCCGTTGGTGCAGTAATCGTGCGCGGCGGTGAAATAATCGCAACGGGCAAAAACGGCAGAGAAATGAACAAAAACGCACTCTCCCACGCAGAGATTGAGGCTATAAACAATGCCTGCAGAACACTCGGCGGCTGGAGACTGCCCGGCTGTGAGCTGTACGTAACCCTTGAGCCATGTCCTATGTGTGCAGGTGCCATAATAAACTCTCGGATTGAAAAAATTTATTTCGGCGCTTATGACAAAAAGGCGGGAAGCGTAAGAAGCCTTGTAAATCTTTTTGATTTTCCCTATAACCATAAGCCTGAGGTTGAAGGCGGAATAATGGAAGAGGAATGTGCAGAGGTTTTATCGGACTTCTTCAGAAGGCTCAGAGACAAAAAGAAATCACAATAAGACAAAAGGACATAACGGGATGCAATATTTCGCATCCCGTTTTTCTTAATATACACAAATCCCGACAGATAAGCTCCGTCGGGATTTCTGATTATCTATTTATCAGCCAAGCTTTGCAACAACGATTGTTATTGTTTCTGTCTCTGCAAGGTCCTCGGGAATTGTGAAGAAGTAAACTCCCTCATCAGCCTCAAGGGGCTCACTGCCGTCACGGCCGTAGGTTACCATTACAAAGAGAGCTGCCTCTTCTGCGCCTTCTATTGTGAAGTATACCTCACTGCCGGGATTTACATCCGTAAGCTCGTCAAATACAACCTTGATGTTTTCATCATTGCTGTTAACTGCAAGTCTTGTAACGGGCTCCTCCTCGCTTATTACGTGACCGCATACAGAGCATATAATCTTACACTGAACAACGAAGAAGCCTTCTTCGTTAAGGGTTGCAGAATCTGCAATAAGCTTCTTTTCGGGGGTGTGGTCGGTTTCTCTTGTTTCAAGAGACTCTGCGCAGTCTGCACATAAGAGAGCTTCCTCACATACGCCTTCAACCGGCTCCCATTCACCGGGAGTATGTCCCGTAGCTGCAATAGTCTCTGTCTTTGCTTCGTCGCAACGGATACAGCCGCATTCCTTAACACCCTCTGTTGTGCAGGTGGCAGGTGTTGTTACTGTCCATTCGTCGGCAAACTCATGGCCCAGGGCTGCAATTGCTTCCGTATTTGTTGCATCGCAACGGATACATCCGCATTCCTTAACACCCTCTGTTGTACAGGAGGCAGGTGTTGTTACCGTCCATTCGTCAGTAAATTCATGGCCGAGTGCTGCAATGCCTTCCGTGATTGTTTCATCGCAACGGTTACACTTACATTCCTTAACGCCGTCAGCAAGACATGTTGCAGGCTTGGTTACTACCCACTCACCGCCCGAGAAATCATGGCCGAGTGCTGCAATTTTTTCTGTCTTAGCTTCACCGCAACGGATACATTCACATACCTTGATACCGTCTTCGGTACAGGTTGCAGGTGCTGTTACTGTCCATTCACTGCCGTTATAGCTGTGTCCGAGAGCTGCAATTTTCTCTGTCTTAGCTTCGCCGCAGCGGTTACACTTACCTTCTCTGACACCTTCTGCAGTACAGGATGCAGCTTTTGTTACGGTCCATTCACAGTTTGTGTAGTCGTGACCGAGAGCTGTGCCGGTGGTCTTTTCGGTGCCGTCAATAGGCTCCTTACAGTAGTCACAGAGGTCAACTACGGTCTTCTTGGTTGTGCAGGTTGCTTCCTTTACAACCTTTGTCTTATTGAAGTTCTTGCTTGTGCAGGTTACCTGAAGAAGAACTACGTCCTGCTTTGCATCGCAGTCCTTACACTTATAGTAGCCGTTTGCATTTTCCTTACAGCGGATGCCTGAGGTCCAGTAAACGGTTGTGGTATCAAAGCTGTGGGGAAGTATTTCTGTTTCCTTTGTAGCAGAAACGTCACCGCAGATCTTACATTCACCCTGCATAATGCCGGGCTCTGTGCAGGTTGCAGGCTTTACGTCAGTCCACTTGGAAACGTTGTGGCCTCTTGCAGGAAGCTTTTCCGTTACCTCACCGCAATAGCGGCAGGTGCCAGCCTTTTCACCCTCTTCGGTACAGGTGGGAGCAAGTGTCTCCTTCCAGTTGCCCGTGAGAGTATGAGGAATCTTTTCAAGGGTAAGAAGCTTTGCGTCACCGCAGCTTGAGCATACAACATCTGCTGCTCCCTCTTCGGCACAGGTGGGCTCCTTGGTTACCTTATAGTGATTGTTGTTGTATTTGTGTCCGAGAGCAGGTGTTGCAACTTCAGCCTCAGTGTAATCACACTTTACGCACTTCTTTGCAACAAGACCCGTTTCCTCGCAGGTGGCTTCCTTGATTACGGTGTCATATTCAAAGATATGTCCTGTTGCGGGAAGGGGTGCCTCCTCCTTTTCAAATCCGCAGTTTGTGCAGGTATTTGCCTGAACACCGTCCTCGGTGCAGGTTTTGTCAACCTTGGGAATCCACTTGAAGGTGTGTGCGCCCTGAGGATTCTCAATCTTATTTTCAACGGTACCGCAGACTGTACAGGTTCTTGTCTTTTCAACGGGATTGAAGCAATCCTTACCGTCGGGATATGTCCACTCACCGCTGTGACGGTTTGTGGGAGAAAGCTCAGTTTCCTTTACAACGGTATCGCAGACAAGGCACTTGAGCTGTGCAAGACCCTTAGCGGAGCAGTCGGGCATCTTCACCGTTTCCCAGAAGCCCGTAATGTGCTTGTCTGTAGTAGCGGGCAGAGTAACCTTTGCGTATATTTTCATACAGCTTGAGCATACCTTAACGGTAAGTCCGTCGGTAGCGCAGGTCGCGGGAATGATGACAGCCTCTTCAATCGTATGAGCAGGTGCATCGTCAAGACCTACTGCAAGACGAAGAGCCTCTCTTGCATCAGCAGCTGTGATTTTGCCGTCACCGTCAACGTCAGCCTTCATGAAAAATGATGTATCAATTTTTTCAAGGGCAACCGAAACTCTCAGAATAAAACGTGCATCGTCGGCATCAATTGAACCGCTTCCGTCAACGTCACCCGATGCATAGCATTCATTGTAATCCTCAACCTCTTCGAGCTTCAGAATTTCATCACCGGTAAGCCCGAAGCTTGCAGATGCTGAAAAAGCAAAGCATAAAAGAAGTGCGGCTACAGCGAAAAACACACATAATAACCTGTTTTTCATTTTCTTACCTCCAAAAGAGACATATATACGAAGTTATTCTAACATACAATAAAAATAAATTCAAGTGTTAATGTATGAATTAATTTTACAATTCCCGGTAAAGCTCCGTCCATTTTCTGACCTTCTTTTCATCCCATACGGCAGGCATAATTTTCTGAACCACGGGAATAAGAGGCATATTTTTTGCCGCCTTTGCAAGTGACGGAAGAAGCTTTATTTCGGGAGCGGCGGCAACAAGCTTCTCAATCACGTATTTTGCATTTACCGCAGAGAAATCACCGCCCGCCATTCCTATTTCCTTCTCGGAAAGAATTCCCTTTTCAAGGAAGAAATCTATATCCTCTGCCTTTACGGCGCTTAAGAATTTTCTCAGCACGGCAATTGCAATGAGAGAATTGCCGAAAAGAGTGAAATATCTGTACTGATACTGCCACAAATCCTCTTTTCTGAAGCCGTTTCCGGCGGAAGCGGTAATTACGGTTGCAAGAAGCTTGCCTGCCTGCAGGGAAAGATCTATTCCCGAGCCGTTAAGGGGCACCGTCATACTTGCGCTGTCGCCTATAAGCGCATAGGAATCCGCAACAAGACGGGAAACGGTCTTTGAAAGCGGAATTCTTGCGGTTCCTCCGCCTCTTATCGGAGTAAGACCTATACCGGGATAATTCTCTCTTATATCCTTAAGGGACGTTTCAATTTCTTCCTCGGAGAGACTACCGAATTTTCCGATAAGCACGTCAATATAATCCTCTTCGGTTATAACCCAGTCAAGACCGGGCTTTCCGCAGTTATAGAAGAAAACGGAATAATTCGGTGAGGTAATATATTTCTCCGTATTTTCATAATAGGCACGGAAAATCTCAAAGGTATCCTCCTCAGGAAAATCCCTTTCAATATCAAATTCCTCGGGAAGTGTGCGCCTTACGGGGGAATACATACCTGCCGCATCAATTATCATATCGCCGAAAAAGTCTTTTTCAACGCCGTCAGCTTCGGTTTTTATTCCCGTTACTCTTGTTCCCTCGCATACAGCAGAAAGAATTTTTGTGCCGAAGATAAATTTCACTCCGCAGTCTTCGCAATGCTTTATCAGATGGCGTATCAGGAATTTTCTGTCAATGGTAATACAGTTCGAGACCGAGACACCGGGACCGCCGTCCATATTGATTTTTGCGGATTTTTTTGGGTTATAGTAGCACATATTGAGTCCGCGCTTAAAATCCGATTCGTCGGGAACGGGTATATCCGCAAACTTAAATGCAGGTATATCCATAGCGTCGTGCCAGTCGTGGCCTATGGTTTCTTTAGTTTCCTTTTCGATTACCGTAACATCAAAGCCGTTTTTTGAAAGTATTGCGGCTGCGGAAAGACCGCCGTGCCCTGCACCTGCAACAAGTATTTTTTTCATAGGCTTTTCCCCTTTTATTTTTCGGTTTTTACCTTGATACCTTCGAAAATCTTATCCTCTGAGCAGGAAAATACGGTTACAACCTTATCGTTTTTCTCAAGACCTGCAAGAATCACGGTTACTCCGTCAACGGTAATTCCCGTCCTGACATCCTGCTTTTCAAGTGTTTTGCCAAAGGAAGAATACTTCCAGACATAAGACTGATTACCGTCCGTAAATACTGCGGATGCCTTTACTGTAAGGGCATTTTCTGCGGTTTTTGTGAGTACTCTGACTTTAAGGGCAACTCCCTCCTTAGTAAAAACGGAGGAATCGTCAGGAGTCACAAATACTGCATAAACTGCCGTCGAGGGAAGCTCTCCCGTCAGCACCGTATAATAATCCTTTATGTAATAGGATTCGGGAGATGCCTCCTTTATATCGGAAATTTTTCCCGTACAAAGAGTGCCGTTCTCATCGGAAATTTCAACTGTCTGACCGGCTTCAATATAATGTACATCGTAGTCGTTATCAATAAATACCGCCTTGTAGCTTTTTCCCGAGGATACCGTTACGGCATTGCCGTCCAGGTATCTTGAAACCGTCTGAATCACGGGCTTTTCTACAGTGACAACAGGCTTTCTGCTTTCATTTACGGCTATGCCTATACCGAAAACCGCGGCGCAAAGAAGCACAAGGGCAGAAAGCACTATAAGCATACGGTTTTTAATGAGCTCCGTCTTCCTTTTCTTCTTTTCAAGCTTTTTCTTTTTCAGATTTTCCTTTTTCTCTTTTTCCGTAATTTCAGGCTCACCCGCAAGAAAACCGAGATTTCTCGTTGATGCCGCAGGGTCCTTTTCTATAAGCTTATCGGGGAGAGAGTCCTCATCTATATTGAAAAGCTTTGAAAAATCGGGAATATCGTTATTTTCAGGCTTTTTGTTCATTTTTGATCAATCCTTTTTCAGTTCTACCCGAATATTATAATACATAAAAATAGTTTATGGAATAGAAAAAACAAAATTTAGGACACGGGCGTGATATTATGTTGAATCTGACAAAAAAAGCAGTATCGCTTTTGTTGATATTTATTCTGATTACGATGACTGCGGCTTGCACCTATGAAACAAGAATTGATTTTTCAGAGCTTATAAGACGGATGAATTCCGATAAGCCGTTATATCCTGCCGAAATCAAGGATGCCTTCTTTTCGGAGGGGGAATGGTTCCTGTTCGTTGATACGCTGTCGGAAAGCGACATTCTCATAACGGGCAAGGAGGATACGGATAAGGTGCTGACAGAGATAACGGTAAGCGTGATAAACAGCGGTGACGACGGACAACGAGAGATTTTTTCGGACTTCTGCCAAAGGGCGGTAAGGGCATTTACCGAGAATTATGATTCCGATAAAATTATCGCAGAATCGGGAATAACGAATACGGACAGCTTTTTTACCGACGGGGCATATTTTTCCGAAAACGGCAGATTTAAGACGTCACTTTTCACCGCACGGCACGGGTGCACCTTCAAGACGGAAATAACTGTTCCCGAAAAATAATATCACAATTGATTTTCTGTTTACGTTGTTGTATAATGGGGTTAAGTACAGCTGTAAAAAAGGAGAAAGCTTATGACTGTATTTTTTTCACAGATTACGGCGTTTTTTACCTCTCTTGCCCTGATAATCTCGGGTTTTCTCGGAATAAATCTTGATTTAAGCAGAAGCACGGTTGAAGATTTTAAGGTAACAACCTACGTGAGAGGCGACTACATACAAAGCCCCGACAGCCTTCATACTGAGGATTTTGACATAGTAACGGATGTAATTCTATTTGAATGTGCATCCTTCAATTCCGAGGGTGAAATAGTTTACGATGAAATAAAGCTCACCACAGCTCTTAATAATCTGCGCACGGCAATCGGCGAACGGGACGTGCACCTGACCCTCAATCTTTTAGGTCCCGGAGGACACACGGATTCCGACGTATGGGAGGAGCAGATGGAGGCACAGAGCGACGAGCATAACAAGGCGTTTACAAGCGGTGTGCTTGAAGATAATATAATAGCCGTTCTCGACAAATACGGCTTTGACGGGGTGCATTTTGACTACGAATACCCTCTTTCCTCAAAAGCATGGAGATATTTTAACAGATTTCTCGTATCCCTTGACAAAAAACTCGGTGACTATACCCTCGGTGTTGCGGGCAACAGCTGGAATATCAAATTCACAACCGAGGCTGTCGGTGTAATTGATACCTTTGAGCTTATGGTATACGATATGATTGACGAGCAGGGAAGACATGCCACCTTCGAGGATACAATCAAAATGGCCCGCACCGTCGGTATTTACGGTATGCCTCTAAAAAAGACAAATATCGGCCTTGCATTTTATTCGAGACCTACAGATATGTCCGCTTACTGGTACGGCTACAGCGGCTGTGTTGATAAAATTGACGAAAACGGCTGGTATCACTGTGACGATACGGACAAGGACTTCTGGTTCAATACGCCTGACGTAATTGAGCAGAAAACGGAATACGCAATAAAAAACGGCTTCGGCGGTGTTATGATCTGGCATTATAACTGCGACCTGCCCTCATCGCAGGAGGGCTCTCTCTTAAAAGCCATTGATACTGCGATAAAAAATAATTACTGATAAAAGAGGATTTTCATATGACGGCACAAGAAATGTTTGAGCACACCTATAAAAAGCCCGCTCAGTATACGGCATTCACACCCTACAGAATCTGCCCCATAGGTGCGCACAGCGACCATCAGCTGGGTAAAATCACGGGCTTTGCCATCAATAAGGGTATTCATATAGCATACGGTCCCAAGGAAAACGGTGTTATAGAAATACAGTCCCTGCAGTTTGAAAAAAGAGCTCAGTGGCACGTTTCGGCGACTCCCGATACTCCTCAGCACGACTGGGCGGACCACTTAAGAGGTGCTACCATTGCCCTTAACAAGAGATATGCTCTCAGAAGAGGCCTCTGTGCAATTCTTTCGGGTGAGCTTCCCATCGGAGGTCTTTCCTCCTCAGCGGCAGTTATAATCACGTTTTTATCCGCCCTTTGCACTATGAATGATATAAAGCTTACTCCGGACGAGCTTATTACAATTTCTCAGGAGGCAGAAAACCTGTACGTAGGCGTTGCCTGCGGTAAGCTTGATCAGTCCTGTGAGGTTTACTGCAGAAAGGACCATCTGCTTTATATGGACTTAAAGGATAACACCTATAAGCTTATCCCTCAGCACCCCGATATGAAGCCCTATAAAATTGCGGTATTCTTCTCGGGTCTTGAAAGAAGCCTTGCAAGCTCTGCCTTCAATATGAGAGTTGACGAGTGCAGAAGTGCGGCTTATGCATTAAAGGCTTACGCCGGTATGGAATACGGCAAATTTGAAGAGACAAATCTCCGTGATGTGCCTTATGAAGTATATCTGCAGTACAAGGATTGTCTTCCCGATAACTGGAGAAAAAGAGCCGAGCATTGGTATTCGGAATTTTTCCGTGTGGAAAAGGGTGCCGAAGCCTGGGCAAAAGGCGACATTGAGGAATTCGGCAGACTTTCCTTTGAAAGCGGACGCTCTTCAATATACAACTGGGAGACAGGCTCTCCAGAGCTTAAAAAGCTTTACGAAATTATGGCTGAAACAGAAGGTATTTACGGCGGACGCTTCTCGGGAGCCGGCTTTAAGGGCTGCAGTATGGCACTTATTGACCCTGCATTCGAGGAAAGCATTATTGAAAGGGTATCACGTGAATATCTGACAGCTTTCCCCTATCTTGAGGGCAAATATTCCGTTCACATCTGCGAAAGCGCAGACGGCGTGAAATTCTGAGGTGAAAAATTATGAAATGTCTTATATTGGCGGCAGGCTATGCCACAAGGCTTTATCCCCTGACGGAGAATTTTCCGAAGCCTCTTCTGACGGTGGGTGAGAAAACGATTCTCGACCATCTTGTTGACGATATCGACTCATCCGGGGATGTTGACGAATACGTTGTGATTTCAAACCACAAATACGCCTGTCATTTTAATGACTGGGCAAAAACAAAGTCACAGAAAATCACCGTTGTTGACGACGGCACGGACACAAACGAAACGAGGCTCGGTGCTGTAAAGGATATACAGTTTGCAATTGAAAAGCTCGGTCTCGACAGCGATATGCTTGTTATTGCAGGCGATAACGTCCTTGATTTCAGCCTTACAAAATTTATTTCCTACGCAAAAGCAAAGAATACCTCCTGCATTATGAGATATTTTGAGCCTGAGCACAAAAAGCTCGTAAAATGCGGTGTCGTTACAATAGACGGAAACGATAAGGTGCTCGGAATGACGGAGAAATCCCCCACCCCTGCCACAAACTGGTGCTGTCCTCCCTTCTATTATTACACAAAAGAGGATGCAAAGCTTGTCGAAACGGGGATAAAGGAAGGCTGCGGAACCGATGCTCCCGGAAGCTTTATTGCCTGGCTTTGCGGGAAAACCGAGGTGCACGCAATGGAAATGCCAGGCTCACGCTACGACATCGGCAACCTCGAAAGCTATGAAAAAGTTAAGGCTGAATACAAGGGAATCACAAAATAATAATATGTCCTGTTAAAGAGGTGTTGTAAAACTTTCGTTTTTTCAGCACCTTTGCTTTTTTGTAATAAATAGCCGTAATCAGGTAATTAAAAGAATGTCATAATAATTGACACAAATGCCGTATTTATGA
The DNA here is from genome assembly GCA_045659105.1 of Acutalibacteraceae bacterium. GTDB lineage: Bacteria > Bacillota > Clostridia > Oscillospirales > Acutalibacteraceae > RUG806. The sequence continues at coordinate 8,622 of JAZOWG010000137.1, read as the reverse complement.
TAAAATTAAAGCCATTATCAGGACAAGCAGGTAGATTATGAACATATTTGATGAAGTATATAAATTAAACTCAGGACGTCTCGGGAAAAGAGCAATGTCTATGGCTACGGACAACGGTGAAAGATATATCTTTACCTATGCTGAGCTTTTCAAAGAGGCTGAAAGATACGCTGCCCTTCTTACTCAAGCGGGAGTAAAGTCAGGAGACCGTATCGCAATTGCTGCAGAAAGCAGTCCCTGGTGGATTATTTCTTTTTTTGCAATCTGTAAGCTTCGTTGCACGGCAGCGCTTATTGATGCATCCCTTAACGGAGCCGACATTATAAGCTTTATTGACCGTTCCGACGTCAGAGGTGCTTTTTTTACCCGTAACACTTACGGCAGAATCAAGAATAAGCACAGCTTTGAATTCCCTTGCTTCAACGTAAGGGACTGTGCGGTTTTTGACGGCTCCCCTTCTTCTGTTTCGGAAAAGCTTCCCCCTTCAACGGACACCGATGAGGATGTTGCCTGCATCATTTTTTCCTCCGGCACAACCCGCAATGCAGCAGGTATTATGCACTATCATGACAGTCTTATAAATACCACAAAGATGACAGAGACCGTTCAGGAGATAACTGAGGACTCGCGTTTTCTCGGCATACTCCCCTTAAGCCACATATACGGTCTTTTCAGCCTTGTGATGGGGCCTCTTATTACAGGCTCGGACGTGCATTTCATTGAATCGCTTTCAGCAGAAGCAATGCTCGGTGCGTTCAGGGAATATAAGCCCACGGCTTTTCCTGCCGTACCGAAGGTATATGACCTTTTTAAGAATGCAGCAATGCGGAAAATCAACAGCAATGCAGTAACAAGGCTTGTATATAAAAAGCTCTTTCCCGTCTGCTACAATGCGAGAAAGAAAAACGGTTCTCTTTTGGGCAAAAGAATTTTCAGAAGCATTCACGAGACCTTCGGCGGAAGCCTTGTCCGTCTTTTTTCGGGCGGTGCTCCCCTTTCCCGAGAAACGGCAGATTTTTATTACGGCCTCGGTTTTAATATTTTAAGCACCTACGGTGCAAGCGAAACAAATGCACCTACCCTCGGAAGCACCAGGTACGATATCAGCACCGATTCCTGCGGAAAGCCTTATCCTGCAATACAAATCAAGCTTTCTGAGGAAAACGAGCTTCTGCTGAAAACACCCTTTATGATGAAGGGCTATTTCCGTGATGAAGCTTCCACCAAGGAAGCCTTCACCGATGACGGATGGTTCCGTTCCGGAGATACAGCCTCAACGGATGAAAAAGGAAACATTAAAATCACAGGCAGAATCAAGGAGAACATTGTTCTCTCCACAGGAAAAAAAGTATCTCCCGATGACCTTGAGGCAAAGTACGTCAATGTTAAGGGCATAAAGGATTTTACAATCTGCGGTGTTCCCTCTGAAAACGGAGACTATGACGAAATCTATGCTTTCGCCGTAAAGGAGGCATCGGTCACGGAGGCTGATGCGGAAGAAGAAATCAGCAGAATCAATGCCGAGGCTCCTGTCAGTATGAGAATTCATAAAATCTGTTTTGTAAACGAGATTCCGAGAACCTCACTGCAGAAGGCAAAAAGATACCTTCTAAAAAAACAGATTCTTGACGAAAGGCAGGGCATAAAAAGACCTGAAGCAGCAGATGCAATAGCTGACAGCGATACAGCAGCTCTTGCGGAAATTATTTCAAAAATCACAAATACGCCCCTGTCCGTAATAAGGGAAGATACAAAAATTTTTACAGACCTTGCTATGGACTCCCTGAGCGCAATTGACCTTGCTATGGAAATTGAAAGCACCTACAATGTAAATGTGGAGGGGGCTTATTCATCGGAAATGACCGTATCTGACCTTATGGCAGTAATAAAATGCGGAAACACAAATGATGAAAATACTGACTCCTGCGGAATTTATCCTCAGGAAAAAACAGAACGCGACTACAGAATTTTCTCTCTTTTCAGAGGTTTTGCAAAATTCTGCTTCAATATCAATGCGGTAAATCCCGAAAATATTCCTTCCGACAGCGGTTTTATTCTCTGTCCGAATCACGTAACCAAAATTGACTATCTTTTTGTTTCAACGGCAATTTCGAAGGAAAGGTTTATGAAGCTGTGCGCTATGGCAAAAATCGAGCTTTTCCGCAAGGATCCGTTCAGCAGACAGCTTATCAAATCAACAGGTATGGTACCCGTTGACCGCGGCGGAATGAATATGAACACAATGAACAGCATAAAAGCAAAAATCAGAGAGGGCTGGTGTGTTCTTATACATCCCGAGGGAACGCGGAGCGAGGACGGAGTTTTCCGCAAAATAAAAAGCGGTGCATCGGTTATTGCAACAGAAACGGGGGTTCCCGTTGTACCCGTTTATATAAGCGGTGCTTATGAAATCTTCCCGAAATCAAGCAAAATGATAAAGTTCTACGACACAAAAAACAAAAAGAGATTTGATGTCGATGTTATATTCGGGACACCTATAAGTCCTGCAGGAAAAACTGCAGCTGAGCTGACACGTGAGCTGGAAAATGCAATTCTCTTACTTCAGGACAAATACGGAAAATAAATATTTCAGGCGGTGATATTATGGAAAAGTGGAGATATATTGACCCTTTGATCGGTACTGTAGGTGACGGGCAGGAGGAAAGCCCCCACGGAGGCGGAAAGGTGCATCCCGGTGCCTGCCTTCCCGGAGGTATGGTACAGCTGTCTCCCGACACGGTAACGGGCGGTGACAACGGTACAGGCTACAACTACTGTATGGACACCATTGAGGGCTTCAGCTTCAATCATATGAGCGGTATCGGCTGGTACGGAGACCTTGGCAATATTCAGCTTATGCCCGTAACGGGAGAAACAGATTTACGCTCAGGCTCAAACAGCTTTATTCCCTTCAACAAGGGTACACAGGGTTGGAAATCTGCCTTCTCACACGACAAGGAATGTGCTGAGGCCGGCTATTATGCAGTAAGCCTTGACCGCTATAATATATTTGCTGAGGCAACGGTTGCTCAGCACACAGGCTATCTCAGAGTTACTTATCCCGAAAGCAGCGATAACCGACTGATTATAAATCTTTCAAGAAGAATCGGCGGAAAGGCTGATAACGTTAAGGCTGAAATTATATCCGACAGCCGTATTGAAGGTACTGTTTTCTGCACACCCAAGGGCGGCGGCTTCGGTCTCGGACACGGCAACATTTCATACAATTTCTCCTTTGTTATGGAGTTTTCACGTCCCGCAAAAGAGCTGCAGCTTTTTGCAAATGAGGAATTTTTACCGAAAACCTGCAAGGCTGAGCATGAAGACCTCGGAATCCTTGCCTTTTTTGATGAGGGTACAGAGCCTCTTATCATAAAATGTGCGGTCTCCTACACAGATATTGACGGAGCAAGAAAAAATTTCCTTGAAACAGAAGGCTTCGATTTTGATAACGTTCGCTGTAATGCACAGAAAACATGGGAAGAGGTGCTTGACTGCGTAAACGTTGAGGGCTCTGACGAAACAGACCTTAAAATATTCAACACCTGCCTTTATCATACGCTTTTAGACCCGAGAAGTGCCACTGACGTTGACGGAAGATTTTCCGTTGAATGCGAGACCATGCAGGATGACAGCTATACCCACCGCACAATGTTCAGCGGATGGGACGTTTACAGAAGCGAATTCCCCTTACTCTCACTCATTCGTCCCGATATGGTAAACGACACGGTAAATTCTCTTCTTAAAATCGCAGAAAGAAAAAATTCCTCATTCCCCCGTTGGGAGCTTATGGGAATTAATGCCGGCTGTATGGTAGGCGACCCCGGTCTTATTATGATATCCGATGCCTTTGTCAAGGGAATCAGAAATTATGACTGCGAAAAAGCATATGAAATCGGAAAGGCATCTACCTTGTCGGAAACCGAGCTTTACGGCAAAGAATTCAAAGTTAACCATCCCACCTGCAAGCAGTTTAAGGAAAACTGCTATTCTCCCGACAGAATAAGCGATACACTTGAATACCTTCTTTCGGACTATGCAATTTCCCGTTTTGCAAGGGCATTGGGAGAAACCGACGATGCCCGAATTTTTGAAGCAAGAGCAAAAACCTACAAGGACAACTACAATCCCCTTTTAGGCTTTATGGCACCGAGAAAGGAAAACGGAAAATTCCGTTGGATGTGGGGCAGATATGACGACAACTACTGTGTAGAAAGCAACATCTTCCAGCAGTCCTGGTTTGTGCCCTATGACGTAAAGGGGCTGTCGGAGCTTTTCGGCAGAAAGCGTACAATCCGTCTTCTTGAAACATTCTTTAAGAAGGCAAAATTAAGCGCACTCTGGAGCAATGACTATAACCATTCCAACGAGCCCTGCCACAACATAACTCACTATTTCAGCATATTGGGACTTCCCCACCGCACACAGTACTGGACACGGCGTGTACAGAAGGAATCCTACCGCACGGGCGCCTACGGCTTCTGCGGCAACGAGGACGTGGGACAGCTGTCCGCCTGGTACGTTTTATCCGCATTGGGCTTTGCCCAGGTATGCCCCGCAATGCCTTACTATTTCATCAACACTCCCCTTTTCAGAAAAGCTCAGGTAAAGCTCAACAAGGATTACCATTCAATGTCAGTAGCAGACACCTTTACGGTTATCTGCGATAAGGACCCTCTTGAATTTCCGTATATCAGAAAAGCTGAGCTCAACGGAAAGGAGATAAAAACAGCTTATCTTACCTATGATGAAATTACCGCAGGCGGTGTTTTCAGCCTGATATTATCGGAAGAGCCTCAGGAAAACGTACTGACAGAAGCCCCCGAAAATTTCTTCGGATAATGACAGGACAAAAAAATCCTTGCTTTTTTTTATTTGTTAATATATAATAAATAACCGGATAAATTTTTGTAATAATCTCCGAAAGGATGTTTGACAGATGGCAGAAGAAAAGATTGTTAATGCTCCCGAAGAAGCTGCTCCCGAGCAGGATATAAACGAATTAAAGAAAATCCGTCTTGAAAAGCTTGCTGCCCTTCAGGAAAAGGGCTGCGACCCCTTCCAGATCACCAAGGCAGAACAGACAATTCACTCAGCTGAAATCAATGAAAGATTTGAAGAGCTTGAGAATCAGGATGTCTGCATCTGCGGCAGAATCAAGACCTGGAGAGATATGGGTAAGGCTAACTTCATTGACGTTTACGACCGTGACGGCAGAATGCAGGTTTACGTAAGACGTGATGACATCGGTGAAGAGGCTTTCAATGAATTCAAGAAGTGGGACATCGGTGATATTGTTGAGGTAAAGGGCTTTGTTTTCAGAACAAGAAGAGGCGAAATTTCCGTTCACTGTAAGGAAATCAGACTTCTTACAAAGTCACTTCTTCCCCTCCCCGAAAAGTACCACGGTCTTACAAATGTTGATACACGTTACCGTCAGCGTTATCTTGACCTTATCGTTAACCCCGAGGTTATGGATACCTTCAAGAAGCGCTCACAGATTATAAAGGAAATCAGAAACTTCCTTGACGGCAGAGATTTCATTGAGGTTGAAACTCCTATGCTTGTTTCAAATGCAGGCGGTGCAGCTGCACGTCCCTTTGAAACTCATTACAACGCACTTGACGAGGACGTTAAGCTTCGTATTTCACTTGAACTCTACCTCAAGAGACTTATTGTCGGCGGTATGGAAAGAGTTTACGAAATCGGCAGAGTTTTCCGTAACGAGGGTGTTGATACACGTCACAACCCCGAATTCACTCTTATGGAGCTTTATCAGGCATACACCGACTACGAGGGTATGATGGAGCTTACCGAAAGCATGTTCCGTTACCTTGCAAACAAGGTTGTGGGCAGTGCGGTTCTCAGCTACAACGGTACCGTAATCGATATGGAAAAGCCCTTCAAGAGAATCACAATGACAGATGCTATCAAGGAATATGCAGGCGTTGACTTCACAACGGTAGCAACTGATGAGGAAGCTCAGGCTATTGCCAAGGAGCACCACGTTGAATTTGAAAAGCACCACAAGAAGGGCGACATTATGAACCTCTTCTTCGAGGAATTCTGCGAAGAAAAGATGGTTCAGCCCACCTTCGTATGCGACCATCCCATCGAGGTTTCTCCCCTTACGAAGAAAAAGCCCGGTTCAAACGGTCTTGTTGAGCGCTTCGAGCTTTACATCTACGGCAGAGAAATGTGTAACGCTTACTCCGAGCTTAATGACCCCATCGACCAGAGAGAGCGCTTCGCAGCTCAGGAAGAGCTTTTCGCAAAGGGTGACGAGGAAGCTAACCACACCGACGAGGACTTCCTTACTGCTCTCGAATACGGTATGCCTCCCACGGGCGGTATCGGCTACGGCATCGACCGTCTTGTAATGCTCCTTACCGACTCCCAGGCAATCCGTGACGTCCTCCTCTTCCCCACAATGAAGAGTCAGGATAAATAAAATTTCTGCACGGAGCTTCCGGGCAGAATAAAAAAGCTCAGAACTGCTTTCAGACAAAAAAAAGAAAAAAAACTAAGGGATGTAAAAGCATTTTGCTCTTACATCCCTTTTTTGTTGTATAAATTATGCTTTTCAGAAACAACCCATAAGCCCATTTCTGAATATCATTATGCGCATTAAGCTGTCTTAAGCGTTCTGCTCTTCATTTTTCGCACGCATTTCAAGAACCTGCTCGTGCACCTCTTTTTTCTTGTCACCGGTGAGCTTATAGAAGAAGAAGGGAACGCCTGCAAGGAACATCATAATGCCGTGAACAATTGTGTAGAAGAACAGGAGGGCAATTTTGTCGGTGCCGTCACTTATTGAACCGTCCGCAAGCTGTTCATAATGAATAAGGGAGTTGTCGCCCTTAAGAATCAGAGGAGCAATTGTACCGGCAATTGTACCGCTTATGAGAGTACCAATGGAAATAACGAAGGGCAAGGAGGCATCAAGACGCTTTCCTGTTTTCAGCTCAAGGTCCTCAAGAACGTCAGCCTGGAACATAAGAGGCAGAAGATTTGAAGCACCGAACTGTAAGCCGATAAGGAACAGACATACAATAAATGCAATCATAAGAACGGTATTGTCTGTTGTGAAATAGAAATATCCGATAGTAAATGCAATTATGTTTGCACAGACGGAATAAATACCGCTTGCGATATAAAGCACTCTTGCATTGAATTTTTTGAGAAGAGCATTAATTACAAGCATACCGACAGCCGTACCTATACCGACAGGCAGAAGCACAAATATCTTTTTTGAGGGGTCGCCGATAAGTGCAATTGCAAGAAAGCCCTCCATATATGTGGCAAGTCCTCTGAAGCTCTTGAGGAACTCAGAAAAGATAACCACACGGGCGTGCTTGTTTTTGACAATATCCTTAAAGCCTACAAGAGGATTCTTTTTCTCTGAAGAATAGGAAATTCGCTCTCTTGTGAGCTTCATTCCCGTAAGAACGGTCACAATGCCGACGGCACCGCAGAATGCGGCACATATTATGTACTGTAAGCCCTCATTGTTTTTCCATATAAGACCGATTATAAGAAGGAAAAGCATAGGAGCCGAATTGCCCACCGCAGATGCAAAGCTTCTTAAGGAAAGAATCTGGTCGCGCTCCTTCATATTCGGTGTCATAACATTGGGAAGCATATTTATGGTGTTTCCGAATGCGCACATAATACTCCAGAGAATAGCAATGGTTAAAACATAAATAAAAAGAATTGTACCTGAAAATGATGCCGGTGCAATAAATGTAAGCATCATAACCATTGTCATCGGTATGATAACAAGTGTTATTATGGGTCTGAACTTACCGTTTTTGCCCATTCTTCTGCCGTCAATATACAGGGTAATAAAGAAATTAAGAACAAACGGAATAATTCCGATAAGTGCATTGAAGAGAGAAAGATATCCTTCCTCCAATTTAAGGACATTTACAAGATAGGTGTTTCTGTTGGCGCCTACGACACCTGTCATTGTAGTGTAAAAGAACACACCCATAAGATACATTATGAATTCGCCTGTTTTTACGTGCTTCTTATCAGCCGAAAGCACTGTTTTGATTTCTGCCATAAAAGAGCTCCCTTCCCGGTAAATATGACATTCTGAATGTCTTAACATCGGGATTAAGTATATCACGATGTGCTTTCCTGTTCAATCCGCAATATAAATAAAATAATGTACTGCATTTTGTTGCTTTTCAAAAAAACGATATAAGGGACTATATAATGTAATATAAAATCAAAAAAAACAAAGCAGCTCTCTGATCCTTTCACAATCGGAGAACTGCTTATATATTTATTTCAATCAAAAAAGTCATCGCCTTTTTTTGAAAAAACAATCAATTCGTATTTACTGCTCTTTCTCGGTCCTTACATAATCTGTAGCCTGTTCTGATGCCGTTTCTTTACACTGCCGCACCGCTTATATGACCGTTCTTCATGCTATAAAACGAATTTGCAGGGGATAATAAACCTTATATTCTTATATTTTACCCGATTTTCTTTGATTCGGTGGGAACATATAGTTTTATTTATCTTCTGAAAACTGTTTTTCCTTTGATTTTAATTTTAATATGCCATTGGACTCACTCTCTCTGAATTTTTGCATTGGGTAATTTGGGGTTAAAT
>JAZOWG010000136.1:0-8344 GCA_045659105.1 Acutalibacteraceae bacterium | reverse complement strand
CACCGCACTCAATGTTATAGGAACTGTTCTCTTTACGTCGGTGTTCTGGATAGCCGATTCAGCCTTTGACATAGCTCTTTTCAAAGAGCCCGCAACCGCATGGAGCATTGCTCTTGTTCACTCAATATTCAATGTCGCTCTTACGGTAGTTCTTGCTCCCTTTGCAAAGCCCCTTATAAAGCTGACGGAATTCTGCGTAAAGGACAAGGATGCTGAAAAGAAGAGCAACGTTCACCTTTTCTCAATGGACGAAAGACTTCTTGCCACTCCAGCCATTGCTGTCAGCGAGTGCAACAACAGTACCGTAAAAATGGCAGAAACCGCAAAGCAGATGATAATTACCTCCTTTGCGGCTATGTGCGAGTATGATAAGGAAACAGAAGAATGGCTTCAGCTTCAGGAGGAAATCCTTGATGCTTACGAGGACGATATCGGCTCATTCCTTGTAAAGGTGTCGGCTCTTTCTCTTTCGGAAAGCGATTCGAGAAAAACGGGACGTATGCTTCACGCAATAGGAAACTTTGAGAGACTGGGCGACCACGCACTTAATCTCCTTGAATCAGGCAGGGAAATGAGTGAAAAGAAGATTTCCTTCTCTCCCGGGGCTTATGATGAGCTGACGGTGCTTACCGATGCTCTTATTGAAATAATCTCTCTTACAACCAAGGCTTATGCGGAAAACGATGCAGAGCTTGCTTCCCGTGTCGAACCCCTTGAGCAGGTTATTGACCGTCTCACGGAGAAGGTAAGAAGGAGACATATTGACCGTCTCAAGGCAGGCGAATGCACCATTGAGCTCGGCTTCATTCTTTCGGATATTCTTAATAACTGCGAAAGAATTTCCGACCATTGCTCGAATATTGCCGTTGCGGTTATCGAATCCGCAACCGACGGCTACGATGCACACAATTATTTAAGCTCCGTCAAGTCAGGCAACGAAATGTTTGATGAGGAATTCAGACAGTACAAGGAAAAGTACAGATTGCAGAAAAACGCGTAACCCCTTGAAAAATAAGGCTTCGCAACCGGAATTTGCATCGGTTGCGAAGCCGTTTTTTTGTAACTTAATTTTTTTTGTTGCGGAAAGAAATGTAAACCGAAGTATATATTGAAAAGCGCTTATGTAAACTGCAGTTGGTGTTTTTTTGTTTCTTTTCGGGGCAAACTGATATTACGGCAGATAAAGAATTCTGTCGGAAAAACATCATAAAAAATTTATCGGGAGAATATAGAATGAAACTTAAAAACACGGAGCATTTCGGAATACAAAGAAAAATTGTTGCAAATATGACAAGTGAAAGCTGGAGAAGCATCCCTCACGTATCATACATTTATGAGGCAGATGTGACAGAGCTTTTTACCTTGTTCAGGGAAATGAATTCGGTATATAATACCGGGATTACCTTCAATACCCTTATGCTGAAAATTATAGTTGAGGGTCTTAAGGCTGCGCCCACTATGAATTCACATATCAGTTTTAACAGAAGATTGGTAAGAGGTCAAATAAATACTTTCGAAAATATAAATATTTCAATGCCTGCAATTCTTCCCGACGGAAAAATGATGACGCTGAACTTAAGAAATTTCGAAAACCGCGATCTTGATGATATGACTTCATATATTAATGATGTTACAAAAAGAGCGCAAAATTCAAATCTTGACGAGGCACTTTTTTCCGTTTCTCTTCACGATACGATGGAAGCTTTCAAAAAAGGACATCTCCTGAAAACGGTATACAGGCTTGTTGGCTCAAAAACGGGAAAGCACCGTGTAAAAACTATGTCCGGGAAGGCAAAGCGGGAATATGAGGCAATTCCGGAAACTGAAAGACTTACCTTCCGCGACCTTGAGCAGGGTACTGTAACGGTATCAAATGTCGGCTCAACCTATCTCGGACAGAAGGGTGCTATGGCACTTCTTGAAATTGTTCCTCCTCAGGTCTGTGCCTTCGGTGTGGGCGCCGTACAGAAGAAGCCTGCGGTAACGGAGAATAATAAAATCGAAATAAGGCAGATTCTTCCCATTTGTATTGCCTTTGACCACAGAGCGCTCGATTTCGGTGAGATTGCTCCCTTTATGAAGAAGCTTGATGAAATTTTTGAAAACCCCGAGGTAATTTTTTCCTGGAGAAGCGAAAAGAGAAAGCTCAGACGAATCACGGCATAAAAACAAGGGTACCTTCCGTGGGTACCCTTATCTATTAATTAAATCTTGTTGCATACTGACAATGCCTGCACATTTCTTCTGCGCATTTATTCTGTGAAAAGCCCTCATAAATGGCCCTTGCTCTCGGTGAATTTACAATATCGGAAAGCTCTTCCGTAAAGAGATTGCCGAGAGGAATACTGCCGTCTGCATCAAGACAGCAGGGGACAACCGTACCGTCGGACAGCACTCCTATATGGTCTCTGAGCCCCATACAGAATCTCACATCCTGCTCGGGTGCTTCATTGTCGGGCCATACGAACATATCTGCAAATTCAAGGAATATCCTTTTTGAAAGAGTAAAACCTTTTCTGTTTTCCGTGAAGGTGAATTCCTTCTGCAAGGCTGAGATTATCTCACCGTTAAGGCGGTTTTCACCCTTGCCGTTCCACAGGCGCAGCACACATATCGTCCCTTTTTCCTCTGCCGTTTTGCAGAACTCAATTATATCTCCGAGATAGTCTTCAAGAGAAACATCCGTCTCGTTGGCTTCATAGGAATGAAGAGAAAACGTAACCTTATAGGGCGCCGTCCTCAGAATATCCTCTGCACGCTTTTTTATGAGGAAGCCGTTGGTTGCGACGGTTGTCTTAAAGCCGAGCCTTGCCGAGATTCCGAGAAATTCCCCGAGGTGCGGATGCAGTAACGGCTCACCCATAAGGTGCAGGTAAAGATAGTCTGTAAATGGTCTTATTTTCTCTGTGAGATATGTAAACTCCTCAACGGACAAAAGCTTCTTCTGCCGTTTTGTTTTGTGGCAGAAGAAGCAGTCAAGATTACATACGTTTGTGATTTCAAGATAAACCTTTTTATACATAAAATCAGTCTACAAAATTGAAGCGGTCCTTGTTTTCTTCCATAAACTTTGCGTAAACCTTATCAACAAGCTCCTGGTCGTCAATGCCGATATAAGTATCGTAGTCGCTGTCGAGCTCCTCAACAACCTCTAAAATGTGAACCTGAGTATCGTCCTTTTCGGGAAGAAGAGCCACGTAATCGCTGCCCTCGAATTCAATATAGCCGAGAATTTCAAATTTTTCTACCTTGCCGTCCTCGTCAACGAATTCGAAAAATTCAACCTCTTCTGTTTCGGGTGTATTGTTTTTGTTATTGTTTTTGCTCATAATATTTATTTCCTTTCCTTTCAGAATTGATTATATTGTAACGTAAAGATTTTCAAGACCTACCGACGCACGGAGAATAAGTCTTGCATCGTTTGCGGAGATTTTGTCATCACGGTCGGCGTCTCCCGCAAACAGGGTCATTCCGCTGAGCCTTGTAAGCCCTACTGCTGCACGGAGCGTTTGCCTTGCATCGTTTGATGCTATAATTCCGTTGCCGTCAACGTCTCCCTTGCTGAAATAGGGTGATATATTTATTACGAACACCTCAGAAAATTCCTTGTAAATCACGCTTATATGCTGTGTGCCCGTAATTGTCGGGTCGGGTGTGCTCATCTTATAGTCAGTTACATATTCGAAGGTGTCGTCGGAATACACCAGTCTTACTCTCACGGGTGAAAGGTCGATTACCTCACCTTTAAGGAAATTGAGAGTGAAGCCCTTCGGAAATTCAAGGGTGATTTTTTCGGGGACAGCCTCGGAATAGCGGAATTCGAGTGTTACGTACATACCGCCGAAATAAACGTCCACACGGTTCCCGGGACCTATTATGAACTGAGACGGATCACAGACCGCTTCACAGTTATAGTGATATACGTCCTCTTTTTCACCGTTGTCGTATGATGCCTCAAGCACAAGACCGTCAAGTGCGGGGATTTTTTTGTTGTCGTAAACCGTAAGATTTTCAGGCTGCTGCTTTATCGTAAGCCCCGTAAGCCTTCTTGCTGTAACGTTTACGGTAAATTCGGTAAAAATGTCGGAATATTTATATGTGACTTTTATTGTGTGAGTGCCTTTTGAAAGTGCCGTGCCCTGCTTTTCACCCTCACTGCCCTCAATAATGAAGTCGGGGTTATTTTCCATCTGAGAGTAGGTATAGAGGACATCCTCACCTTCGGAAAAGCTGCAGACAACAACAAGCTCCGAAAGGTCAAGAGGCTGATTTTCCATATAATCCGTTTTAGGTGCGGTTTTTACGGAAATTCCCGTTACGGGAAGTCTGTTTACCTTTACCTTAAAGCTGGCCAGGTAGGTGCTCACTCCGTCCGGAGAGAAGGAAACGGTCACCGTCTTTTCACCGGGCACCTTCATCTCGGGCGCGAATACCTTATAACCTGTGATATAAGCTTCTTTTCCGTCGTTGCCGATAGAGACGACTCTGAGTCCCGTTAAATCGAGCTCCTCAGTTCCGTCCGTGTATTCGGTTTTTGCGGGAAGCTGCTTTATTTTTATTCCCGTTATACTGCTGTCGGGCTCGGGTGTTTCAATGGCTTCAAGAGCACCCATCTGCACCCATCCCGTAACGCCGTCCTTGGGGATATATACCTTGCCGAAAAGCTCGTTTCTTATTTCCGTTATCTCGACAACCGTATTTTTTGTAAGCTCTGCTATTTTCTGACCCGTAATACCCGGGGTTGAAAAAACACTTGTAACCTCATTTACAACAACGTACTTGCCCGTGCCCGAGGCAAAGCACAGGGGCATAAGAGCAAAAAGCATTGTAAAGGTAAGTATTACCGAAATTAATTTTTTCATTATATATCATTCCATTCAGGGCAGAATGCCGTTTTCGAGAAGAATGTCGTAAAGGCTGTCAAGCCCTACGGCAATTCTTAAGGTTGTTCTTGCGGTTTCAGAGGTGATTATTCCCGTGCCGTAGTAATTGACACGCCTGAGCTTCTCCATGTCAGCCTCTTCAAGGCCTACGGCAGACCGAAGGACATATCTTGCATCCGATGCCGTTGTTTTGCCGTCGCCGTCGGGGTCGCCTAAGTGATTATCCCTGATAAACTGCTCTCTTTCGAGGCGTTTGTTTTCTTCTGTTTCCTTGTCACTTATCCATTTTGCAAAAAGCAGTCTGTCGCCCGTTTCTTTTTTGCCGATTTCCGTTACGGGCTCACCCGAAAAGTCGGAGCTTAAATACCAGCCTCCGAAGGTGTAGCCTCCTATGGGAGAAAGAATATTATAAAGCCTTGCTCCCTCACCCACGGTATAGGAAACGGGATTTTTGGAGTTGTCCGCTCTGCCGAAGGGGTAGGTTATGTCCGTAGTCAGCACGTAGTTTATCTCATACGTCATAGGAATAAAGTGAGCAAACAGAGTAATTTCCTTTGTGCCTGCGGGGATTTTTCCTATTCTTGTGCTGCCGTCACGGGACCAGCCGTCAAAAATATATCCCGTTCTTTTTGCAGAGAAAAGAGTGATGTCCTCTTTAATTGCTTTTTCAAATGTAAAGGGAACTCCCACGGGTAAAACCGTACTGCCGTCGGTCAGCAGAAAAACGGGGGCGGATTCTCTGTAAATATATACTGTTTCCGTTGCCTCATCCCTGAAATTTTCGGATGCCAAAAGGATTTTTACCGATACCAGGCCGCTGCCCGAAAAGGGGAGCAGATCCTCCTTTGTGACAGTAAAATTTTCTGCCGGGAGCTCTCTTACTGTCTTAATTTCTTCATTGTCTGTGCTGAGTTCAAGGTACAGCTTCGTTTCATAGCACAGATATTTTTCGGGGGAGGAAAGAAGAGCCTCCTCGCTTTTGTACTGCCTGAGGGCAATATCGTAAATCGTTTTTCTCAAGTCCTCGGCGCTTGCGAGTGCGTGGGAGATGCTGATGCTGAGGGCTTCATCCGCATTTTTTGTAAAGCCCGTGATTTCGGGGGCAGGGGTCAGCTTGTCCTGACTTTCCAGGGCAAGGGACGGCACAAAGAACGATAATATTAAAATGAAGCATAAAAGCAATGCCGAAAATCTTTTCACCGTCTGACCTCCCGTAATAAACTAATGTAATTATATATGTAAATAATATTTCAGTCAACAGCAAATATTTTCCTTCTGTCTGCTTGTTGACAAAAGAGACACAATGCTGTAAATTGGAAATAAGAATTATAACCGAAAGGAAATCCATATGAAAAAGCTTGCTTCACTTGTGCTGAGCCTTGTGCTTGTGCTTTCCTTTACCTCTTGTATGAAGGTAAATATCACCCTGCCCGAAAAGGAGCTGGGAATAAATACGGGTGTTGTCGAAAATACGACGGCAAAGCCTCAGGAGATAGTCACACTTCCCGAAATTACTACCTCCCCTGCAGAAAACACAACTGCGGCTCCCGTACCCGTCCCCGAAAACACGACCTCAGCTCCCGTGCAGAAAACTCCCCTTACAATGTCAAAGGCAGAGCTGCTGGAGTGGTTCAATTTAAGCCTTAATAACGTAAAAGAGGGAATGCCGGGCTTTACCCGTGCAAAGCAGACCACCGTTGCGGATATCGTTCTTTCAAATCAGCTTGCAAATACCCTTGTAAGCTTTGTAAAGGGAATGCTTCTCTCCGAGGAGGTTGAAACCAAGACCGCCGCAAAGGGTCAGTCCTGCGTTGAGCTTATGTCTCCCGACGGTGAGAGATACGTTTCTCAGCTTTCTATGGCAGATATAAAGGATATTTCCGTAATGGCTCAGGGCACAGGCTATGCCGTAACGGTTACTCTTCCCGATGCGGTGAATCCCACAAAGGACGAGGGTGCCTATGCTAAGATTTTCAACTTCATCACCGTTGACGATGTTGTAAACACCTACGCTCCCAAGGTAGGCGCAACCGTGGCACGTAACAATATAAAGGTTACGTACTCCGGCTGTACGGCAAAGGCGGTAATTTCTCCCGACGGTAAAATTGAGTCCTACAATACGTATGTTACCTGCGTGGTTTCCCTTAAGGATGCCACCGTCAAGAAGGGTGTTACTATTAACACCGACGTCGAATTCACCCTTGTTTCTACAACAGACTATACAAATTTTGACTATTAATTACAAAATTGTATTTTTTCTCCTCGGTAATTTTGATAAAGTCACTTGACAATTGATTCCCGATGTTGTAAATTATGTATGTATTGCATACTGATTTACTGTGTGCAGAACATTATAACGGCACAGAGCCGTATCTATTGAAAGGGGTATACACCTAATGAAGAAAAATGCTTTAAGAGTAATTGCTCTCGTTCTTGTTGCAGGTATGCTTTTTGCTTTCGCTTCCTGTACTCAGGAAATTCACGTTCGTTTTGTTGACAAAGACGGTAATGACATTAACATTGGCGGTCTCGTAGCTACAACTCCCTCAGGCGGCGGACAGACACAGACTCCCGCTCCTCAGGAAAACACAACTGCAGCTCCCACTCCCACACCCGAGCAGACAACAGCAGCTCAGCAGACTCCCTCTACTGAGACAACAACTGCAGCTCCTCAGGGCGGTTCAGAAGCAACAACTGCAGCTCCTCAGGGTAACAAGATGCCTGCTACAACTCAGGAAATCACAGATTTCTACAAGAAGGGCGTAGCTGATATCAAGGCAGGTAAGGCTGGTTACACCAAGAAGGAATGGCAGAATGTTGACGCAGTTAACATCGGCGCAGCTCCTGTTAACAGCGCTGTTACAAAGGTTCTCGGCTCCTTCATGACAGTTGAAGCTGACGCTCAGGAGCAGATCAATGCTATCGGCTCAGACGACGCTAAGAGAAGAATCGCAGAATGGACTCTTACAGACCTTTCCAAGGTTAAGTCCGCAACTTGTGTAGCTGACGGCTCTAACTACAAGCTCACAATCATCATGCACGATGAAGATACACCCAAGAAGCAGGGTTCAGTTCTTGGCCAGGTTACAGGCGCTCTCCTTTACTGGGAAGACATTGAAACCACTCTTACATCTGACCCCACCGTTACAAAGATTCTTACAGGCTTCTCCGGTATCCACGTAATCTACAAGGGCTACAAGATTGAAGCTACAATGACTCCCGACGGTAAGTTCATCTCCATCGACCACACAGCTGACGTTGATATCATCATCGGCGAAGCAAAGATCATCGGTATTCCTCTTAAGGATAAGTCCGGTCATATGTGGAACTACTGTAAGTTCTACGACTTCAAGTATTAAGTCGTTTCTTACAAAGCGTAAACAGAACATAAAAATTTCGGTGCAGGTTTTCCTGCACCGTTTTTTTGTGCAGTAGGGGAGGGGTCGCCCCTCCCGTTTGTT
>JAZOWG010000135.1:0-4049 GCA_045659105.1 Acutalibacteraceae bacterium | reverse complement strand
AGTGAATTTGACAGCCGTGTCAGAGAAATTCTTGCTATCAGTCCCGATGCTTTTATTTTCCCGAGAATCAATGTCACAATGCCTCGTAAATGGATTACTGCAAATCCGGAGGAATGTGTAGAAACTCCTTCGGGAAACAGGGAAGCCCTTTACTCTGAAAAATTTCTTTATGACGGCAAGGAGCTGCTTCTGACCCTTGTAAAGCATATCAGGAGCTCCGATTATTCAGACAGAATTGTCGGCTATCAGCTTTGCGGCGGTACAACTCAGGAATGGTTTCATCACGACCTGCACGGCTCTTTTTCAGCAAAAAGCTTTCAGCTTTTTCGTTTGTGGCTGAAGGAAAGATATGGGGTTGTAGACGTTCCCTCACTTACAAAAGAGGACTTTGTAAAAACGGAATATAAAGAGATTACTGCCCGTTTCGGTGAATTTTCCTGTGAAATGGCGGCAAAAACTGTTGAGTATTTTTCAAAGGCAGTAAAAGAATATATCTGCGGTGAGCAGATTGTCGGTGTGTTCTACGGCTATAATTTATTTCTTAATGACGTGCTCTGGGGACATCACGGCCTCAGACACATTATTGCTTCACCCTATATAGATTTCTTTTCATCTCCCTGCGGATACGATGACGGAAGACGGCTTGGTATTGATTGGAGCGATATGCTTCCGACCGCCTCCCTTAAAGCTCATAATAAGCTTTATTTTGTTGAGTGTGATATAAGAACGCATCTTACACGCAGAATGCAGGATGCCCGCCCGGGGAAATATCCCGAAGGCATTTATCTGCAAAGAGATACCGACGGCAATAAAACTGTGTGGGCTGGTCCCGAAACAAAGGAGCTGTCTTTGTCTGCCATAAAAAAAGCCTTTTGCCATCAGCTGACAAGAGGCTCCGGTATATGGTGGTTTGATATGTGGGGCGGCTGGTATCACGATGATGATATTATGGCTGAGCTCGGAAAAATGCGTGAAATTGCAGTAGGCTCCCTTCAAAAGAAGGCAGAGGATTTTCCGAGAGCAGAAGCGGTTATTTTTGTTGACGAAGCGGCATATTTCGGTGACGTGTGCCACTCTGTTAACATAATAAGAGGTAATATGGGTAATCTCGGAATTCCCTTTGATTTCTGTATGGTCGAGGATGCCCAAAAGGTTATCGGTAATTACAAGGCGGCTGTGTTTACCGCTCCCGTTTCCTCTGACACGGGCAAAAATGCAAAAGAGCATTGTAAACTGAAAAATGTGCCTTATATTGAAGTAAGTCCCGAAAAGCCTTATTTTACGAAAGAAGAGCTTGGTGGATTTTTCGAAGACTGCGGTATTCATCGGTATAACGGTGACGGACACGTTATTTACTGCGGAAAAGGCTTTCTCGGTATTCACAGCGTAAAAGACGGTGATGTAAGAATAACGCTTCCCCGAAGATATATAATCAAACCCTTGCTCGGTACCGATTTTTCTGAGAATGAAACGGACTGCTTCAGTATAAATATGAAACAATTTGAAACCGCAGTTCTTGAACTTATATAAAAAATTCCCCCTCCGTTTTCACGGAAGGGGAACTGTTATTTTTTATTCTTATTTTACTGCTGCAATGAGAGCCTCGAAGCCCTTTGTTACTGCAGAGCCTGACTTTGTGGAAGAAGCGTTGATTTCTTCGTTTTCAGTAAACATTGAGTGAATGTCGTTATCGGGAAGAATGTAGCCTATCTGGTCGTTATTAATTCCGAAGCAGAGAAGCTTGTTAACCTTAGCTGTTTCCTTGAGCGGAGCATAATCCCATGTTTCGTGTGTCCAGCTCTTGTCTGCGCCTACAACACCGCCCCAGAGGATTTCGGGGGAGATTTCACCGGGAATAAGAGCAATACCTACTTCGTTTCCGAGTTCAATATAGCCTACTTCTGTGATGATGTTGTAACGGTGAGCATCCTTAGTGATAACACTGTTGATGAGACCTTCTCTTACAACGAGAGTGAGAATCTGGTTGTCTGTTTCAATTGTAACTTCCTTAACTGCTACGTTAAGAACGGGCTGAAGCTCGATTTCGTTGTTGATTGCAATAGCCTTCTCGGCAAGAGCCGTGCCGTATGCCTTTACACCGGAATTGTCTTCTGTATCCTCATATTCAAGGTTTTCATATTCTGTTGTGATTGCAAGCTCAGCACCCTGAACGTAAACAACGTCTGCGCCCGTGGTTTCCTTGATGTACTGCTTGAAATAATAAGGGAAGTCAGCGGAGATAACGTCTGCACCTGCACCGAAGCCTACGCAATGGATACCTGCTTCGCAAAGCCAGATTTCATCAGCAGCTTCATTGTCGGGATCAAAACGGAAGCGGTGAAGCTCACCGTCAAAGGTGATGGGCTCACGCTTATCGTAGATAAGCTCGCTTGCGTCAACGCTGCCGTAATAGAGAGAGCCTGTTTCCATATCGTTAACAGCTGTCATAACGCAGTCTGCTACAACGTTGTAGAGATTTTCCATAAACTTGAGATTTTTACCGCCTACATAAAGGTCAAGGTCAGCACCGATAAAGCTTAATGCGGGGTTAGCAAGAATTGCGGGAACAAGGGGAGCGCCCATGCCGAGAATATCAATACCTGAATGCTGATGAAGAGCGGAAACGTTGATGCTGATGATGTTGTTTTCTGCGGCGAAATCAGCGAGTCTGTTTCTGATTTCAAGAACGTCGCCTCTTGCAATACCGTAGCCGTCAACAACTGCCTGAATGATGATTCCGCTTGTACCGTCGGAGAGAGCGTAAACGCTGACACCCTGATCATCAATAACCTTTGTGGGAACACGGCCTTCCATTACTTCGAGTGTACCTGCCATATAGTAGCTGCCGTCGAAGATGTCAAGCCCCTCAAGAAGAGAGCCGTAAGCATAGCCTGCGCTCCACTTTGCACCGGGCTTTACCTCGGTGTCAAATGTCTCTTCACCGGGCATATAGCCGTCGGGAGATACGTAGCTGTCATATTCCTGCCATCTGTCGCCGAAATTGAGACCGGGGATAAGCAGGTTAAGTACCTTGCCGAGATAGAAAACCATTTTGTCAAGAATCTGATAAAGTGTTGCTTCAATTTTTGCTCCGACACCTTCGGAGGGGTCAACCTTTGATGCCGCAGATGCAGGTATTGCCATTGTAAGCATTACAAAAACAACTGCAAGCACAAGAGCTAAAATTCTTTTTGCTTTTTTCATTTTTTATTCCTCCAGTTTATTTATTAATCTGACTTCTCAGTATTAACCTTGTTCATAAGAATCCTGAAGTTTTCTGCAATTATTTCTGCAGTTTCGGGACCCATTGAGTTCGTTTCCTCGTAATGTCTTCTGCCGAAGCGGTCAATTGCCTTATCGAGATAAGGTGTGTCTTCATTGAGCATAAAGTCATTGGGGGGGAGCACATAGCCTAATTCGTCGTTTGCAAGACCGAAGATGAGAAGGTCATCGTCGTCTGCAATTTTAATAAGAGGCTCGGGATTTATGTCAGGGGATAAGCCCTCTGCCGATTCATCCTCCGAAAGATATCCGCCGTAAGCAAGCTCGGGGAACAATTCGCAGGGAATCATAAGAATCTTTAATTCGTCAATTTCAAAATAACTGATTTCGGACTTAAGAGCCTTTTTATCGGAGTAGGGGATTTTATATGCATCTGCATTGAGAAGTCCTATCTGACAGGCAATTGTCAGTACGGGATTTTCAACGGGCACGTAAAACTCCTGCTTTATGAAGCTTATCCTGGGCTCAAGCTTCTTTTCTTTTTTTATGCTCAAAGCGTAATCTGCAAGCTTATAGCCGATATTTCTTGTGGATTCAAGAAGACGGTTCTCTTTTCTTAATCTGTCCTCGTCCTCTATTTCCATACTTATCATGCCGCCGATTGCACCGACACCGTAAATGGTTTCCGCACCGGTTTCATTTCTGATTTTTTCACGTAAGTAGCAGGGGAAATCAGCACTTACAAGGGAATTACAGCCCTGAAGAGATTCGGAATGCGAAGCAAAGTTCAGGAAATAGATTTCTCTTGTTCCGTCATTGGGAACAAA
>JAZOWG010000134.1:0-18011 GCA_045659105.1 Acutalibacteraceae bacterium | reverse complement strand
AAGCGCTCTTTTTGTTCTCCTGTATATGAAGCGGAGAGGTCTTCTGAAAACGGAATTGAAGAAAAGCTTCACAGTATCGGCATAAGCCTC
Organism: Acutalibacteraceae bacterium; assembly: GCA_045659105.1. Classification (GTDB taxonomy): domain Bacteria; phylum Bacillota; class Clostridia; order Oscillospirales; family Acutalibacteraceae; genus RUG806. The sequence goes on along the minus strand of JAZOWG010000134.1, from coordinate 17,921 downwards.
GCCGAATGCCGCAATAATATCATAAAACGCCCCGAAAGCCGAATTTCCGTTGTTCATACTATACCTCCTCTCTCTTTAAGCAATAAATCATAATTTATCTGCAGATGTTTTTACCCGTGAACCGCAAAAATAAATCTTACCGTGTAGGGGACGACAACCTTGGCGTCCCGCCGGCAGGAAATAAATTTACAGAAGTTATACCCCTAAGAGGCACCTTTTTATAAACCACGGGAATTAATACGGTTATTATCATTTCATCAGGGCGGGACGCCGAGGTCGTCGTCCCCTACAAACCGTAACAACAAATGACTGCTAAACTACTATTTAACAGATAATACGTATTTCTGCGAATACTAAATAATGATAGCACAAAATCTTTTCTCAATCAAGCGGAAAATTCATCCGCCTTATTATTAAATTTATTGATATTCTCATTGTAATGTGCTAAAATTGAATTAACTTTAATTTAACGGAGAAATCTTATGTTAAAATTCATATCCTGGAACGTAAACGGACTGCGTGCCGTCACCAATAAGGGCATATTCACCGAGGAATTCGCCCGTCTCGATGCAGATTTCTTCTGTCTGCAGGAAACAAAGCTGCAGGAAGGACAAATTGACCTTAATTTCGAGGGCTATCAGAGCTTCTGGAATTATGCCGAGAAAAAGGGCTATTCGGGTACTGCAATCTTCACAAAGCACACCCCCGAGGCTGTATCATACGGTATAGGCGTCCCCGAATTCGACAACGAGGGCAGAGTAATCACCCTCACCTACCCCGAATTCCACCTTGTAACGGTCTATACCCCCAACGCAAAGGAGGACCTTTCAAGGCTCACCTACCGACAGGACTGGGAGGATGCCTTCCTCTCTCACCTGAAAAAATTAGAGGAAACAAGACCCGTCATCTTCTGCGGTGACTTAAACGTTGCACATAAGGAAATCGACCTTAAAAACCCCAAGCCTAACCGCGGAAAGGCAGGCTTTACCGACGAGGAAAGAGAAAAATTCAATATTCTTTTAGATTCGGGCTTTACCGATACCTTCCGCTTCTTCTACCCCGACAAGGCGGCGGAATACTCCTGGTGGTCATACCGATACAACGCAAGACAGAACAACGCAGGATGGAGAATCGACTATTTCGTGACCTCAAAAGCATTGGATGAAAAGCTTCATTCCGCTTCAATCCATCAGGAAATTTTCGGCTCCGACCACTGTCCCGTAGAGCTTATTATTGATTTAAAGGTGTAAGATATGAAAAACGTAATTGAACTCAATAAATGCTGGAGCTTCTCAGCCGAGGTAAAAGAGGGAGAGAAGAAAACTCCCGATTCCGTTGTGAATCTCCCCTTCTTTCACAGCTTCTCCACAATGCCCCGAGGCACCTTCGCAATCGACTGGACTGCCCTTGAGGAGCATCACGGAAAAACCGTATATTTACAGTTTTCACAGATTTCGGGCGATGCGGAAATTTCTGCGGACGGCAAGGTGCTCGGCACCCATTCCTCGGGCGGCTGCGCCTTCACCTGTCAGCTGACGATTGATGCACAGATGGGCACGACCTACAATATCGAGGTTGCAGTCACCCCCAAAGCCCGTAAGGACGGTCTTTTTGCCTTCGGCACGGTAAATCTCATTGTTGTTGATTCCTCACATTTCAATAAAACGGATTTCGGCTGCGGGGTCACGGTAATTCCCGAAAACAAAAACACGGGAGCTGAAATTTCCGTAAAAACCGCAATTATCCGCCCCAACAACTACGATGTTGTGTCCTACACCGTCTACGGTATGAAGGGTGAGACAGTTGCCGCAAAAACCTGCAAGCCTACATCTCCCGACACGGTAATAGAAATACCCCGTCACGAATTGTGGGACGGGCAGAGCGGTGCCTACGTTTACACCCTTGAAGCAAGGCTTCTCAGAGACTCCGTTTGCCTTGACGAGGTCACGACCGTCTTCGGCATAAAGGAAACAGAGCTGGGCGCCGACGGCTTTTTATATCTCAACGGCTTCAAGCTCCCCTTAAACGGCGTTGTCCTTACGGACTGCTCTCAGGTAAAAACCGATATGGAAAGCTTAAAAAGGCTTGACGGCAATCTTCTGCTCTCTCCGATGCTCCCCACGAAAACAAATCTTCTTTCCGTCTGCGACAAGGAGGGTATGCTTTTCTGGTACTGCCTCCCTTACTCCGGCGACACCGAAAAGGACAAGGAGCACCTGAAGGAATTCATTGCCCTTTACAGAAACCACCCTTCCCTTACAGCGGTAGTCTTCGCAAAGGACGGCGGAAACGCATATTTTGACGAAATGGCAGACTGCCTTTCATCCCTTGCCCCCGAGGTTATGGCAATTGCCGAAAGATATATAGACTCAGAGGACGATACAATTTCAGAAAAGGCAAGGGCTGTGCTTTTAAGAATTCCCAGCTGGAGTGCACCCGAATCCTTCATCACCTTCAACGGCAGATTCTCATACCTGCAGGAAAAATATCCCGAAAAATGCTTCGCAGTCCTCCCCGAAAGCCCCGACAAGGCGGATAAAACTCCCGAGGAATTAGGCGAATGGCTCATACGTATGTGGAACACCTTCTGCCGACAGAAAATCGTAGCCTACGTGGGCGGTCTTCTCACCGACGGCAAGGAGGTAAACTCCAAGCGAGGTCTCATAAACAGCACCCGTGAGCAGTTCTATGACATTTTCTGGTATTATAAATCCCAGTTCTCCGTAAAAAGCTTCATCAAAATCTGCGAGCTTGAAAACTACGAAACCTTCGATAAATTCATTGATATAAAGTGCATCACAAACAGTCACAACATCAAGCTTCTCGTAAACGGCAAGGACAAAAAATACAAGCCCGAGAAAATCACCGACGGCGTTTACGTCTTCCGTCAGCTGAAGCTTAAAAAGGACGTCAACCTCATTGAGGTATCGGCTGACAACGAATGTGACAGCGTAGAGATTATCAGAATTTGAACGGCAATGCCGTTCAAATTCTGACAGTGATATTCATAGCTTTTGCTATGAGTGATATTGCCTTACGGGCAGTTTTATTCATTCCTGCGGAATGAGTGATATATTTGCCTTTCGGCAAATGTTTCGGAAGGGCTTTCGCCCTTGATTTTACAAACAGAGCGAAGCGGAACAAGCCGTCAGGCTTCCGAAACTTTTGTGAAGCAAAAATATAACTCGGCGGAGCCGAATAAACTCAGCGAAGCACAATATAACTCGCACCGTCGGTGCGAATATAACTTCATAATTTGTCCCCGACAAATTATGATTTGCAGAAAGGACAATTACTATGAGCAACCGTACAGTCTGGGCAAATCACGCCCACGTTTTCCCCGAAGCATCAAAAAAGGGAGCAAGTGTCCCTGAATTAAAGGAATTAATGGCAGAAACGGGCATTGAAAAAGCCGTCTGCTTTACCTGCTTCAAGGATCAGTATGCCCGCTCGGGGCTCCCCGGTGACAGACTCGACTGGCTTTACAATGAAATCAAGGACGACCCTTCCTTAATCGGCTTCGGCACCGTGGATTTCGAGGATGACGACGTGGATTATCAGATAGACAAAATGATTTCCTACGGTTTTAAGGGCATAAAAATCCACCCTGCCTTTCAGGGTGAAAACGTTATGTCCTTCAAGGCTCAGAGGGTATATAAAAAAGCGGAAAGAGAGGGTCTTTTCCTCTCCTTCCACACAGGCTTTCACTGGCACCCCATAAAGGACTACAGCCTTCTTTTATTTGATGAGGTTGCCTGGTGCTACCCCGAATTAAAATTCAGTATGGAGCACATAGGCGGCTACCACTTCTTCCGTGAAGCCCTTGCAGTTATGTGCAACAGCGAAAGAAACTCCGAAAACGACACCGTTTTTGCCGGCTGGACCACCGTTGCAATGAGTGAAAACGGTCTTCCCGGCAAGTGGTCGCTGACCGACGACGAGCTTCGCACCGTAATCCATCAGACGGGAAACACAAGAAGCATTTTCGGCCTCGACTTCCCCTACAACAAGGCAGATTACGTAAAAAAGGCAATTGAAAGAATAGAAAAGCTCGACATCCCCGAGGAAGCAAAGGACGGCATATTAGGTCTTAACCTCAAGCGTGCTCTCGGAATGTAAAAGGACTCACAAGGCCGTAGCTTTTACAGAATTTTCTGTCGGAAAACACGTCGAAGGCAGAAAGTGCACAGCGCATTTTCCTTTTTACCCCGCCTGCAAAAAACGTGTTTCTTATTCTGAAAAGCATAATTTCAGTAAGTCTTCCCCTTGTCAGAAGAGCCGAGCTTTTAAGCAACTCCGACGGCTTCTGCTTCGGGCATCTTACAAAAAGCAGCTCCGAAAGAAAATACCTCCCCGACAGATAAAAATAAAAGATAAGCCCCACAGCACAGAGTATAAGTGTTGCAAAGACAAGAGTAATCAGCATCACCCTCTGAATATTTCCCGTCATATAAAGGGTTCTTATAATTATGACCGCCGTTATGCGTGAGGGCAAAAGAAAGAAATTCAGCCACAGAAATTTTACTGTCCCAACATAAAGCTGAAAAAGGGCAAACCGCAGAACACGGGATATTCTGACAGTCCGCAGAGCCTCACGCTCCCCCGCAAGAAAAGCGAAGCGCTCCGAAAGATACAGTCTCTGCGCAAAGTAAAAATACAAAAGCAGTATTCCTCCCGCAGCAGACGGCAGAGCAAGAAATATATTTCCGTAAAAGGCTGAAAGCAATACCCCGGCACAAACAAAAATACCGAGTGCCGTCACTCCTGACAGAAGCCCTTCCCGTTTCAGCTGTCTTTTGAATTTCAGCAGAATATACTCTGCCCTCAGATTAATTTCACGCATTCTCTCACCTCAGAAAAAGTATTCCCGGAAGGAGACAGATTATGACAGACATCAGAACAACAGACATCCGTTTCCTTAAGGGCATCGGCGATAAAAGGGCAGAGTGCTTCAGAAGGCTCGGAATTCACACCGTGGGAGACCTTCTCGCCTTTTATCCGAGAGGCTATGAGGACTGGAAAAACGTCACACCCATCACAGACGCCGCGGAAAACGAAACCGTAGCCGTAAGGGGCATAATGATAGCGCGCCCCCTTCCGATAAAAACCCGAAACGGCAAGCTTATGTACCGCTCCTCAGCTACCGACGGCAAGGGCATAATTCACCTTACGTTTTTTAATAACCGCTTTGTTTCTCAGGACCTTAAGGAGGGTCAGGAGTTCATATTTTACGGCAAGATAAAAATAAACGATATGGGCGGCAAGGAAATGCTGTCCCCCCGTTATATGAAGGCAGAAACGGGAGAGTATCTCCACCCCGTTTACAGACAGACCGCAGACCTCAATTCAAGGGCAATAGGAAAAGCCGTAAAAACCGCCCTCGAGGTCTTCAGAGAGCAGTTAAGGGAAACCCTGCCCTCGGAGCAGATATTAAAATACAAGCTCCCGTCTTATTACGATGCCCTTCGTATGATTCACTTCCCCGAAGACGAAAACGAGGTAAAAGCGGCAAGACGCCGTCTTATCTACGAGGAGCTTCTCACTCTGCAGCTGGGAATTCTCTCTCAGGGAAAAAAGGAAGAGGAAAAAACAGAAGCCGTAATAAAAACGGACTTCTCCGAGGATTTCATAAAAAGACTGCCCTTCGCTCCCACAAACGCACAGCGCCGTGCAATAGGCGAGTGTATAGCGGATATGAAAAAGCACTCCCCCATGCGAAGACTTCTGCAGGGTGATGTAGGCTCGGGCAAAACCGCAGTTGCCGCAGCCCTGATGTTCACGGCAGTAAAAAATTCATACCAATGCGTGCTTATGGCACCCACAGAGGTGCTTGCCCGTCAGCACTTTGAAACCTTCGGAAAATTCCTTGAGGGCACGGGCATAAAAACGGTTCTTCTCACGGGAAGCACCACACAGAAAAACAAAAAAATCATAAAAGAGCAGATTCTGTCGGGGGACGCCGACATAATTATCGGCACCCACGCAGTAATTACGGACGACGTGCATTTTAAGAGCCTCGGTCTTGTAATTACGGACGAGCAGCACCGCTTCGGTGTGAATCAGAGAGCAGCTCTCCGAGAAAAGGGTAATTCCCCCCACGTGCTCGTTATGAGTGCCACACCCATTCCCCGCACCCTTTCACTTATTATCTACGGCGACCTTTCAATTTCAATCCTTGACGAAAAGCCAAAGGGCAGAAAAGAGGTAAAGACATATTCCGTCACCTCACACTACCACGAAAGGCTTTACTCCTTCATAAAAAAAGAAGTGGGAAAGGGAAACCGCTGTTACATCGTCTGCCCCATGGTAGAGGAAAACGAAGAGGCGGACTTTGACCTTAAATCCGCAGAGGAATACTATAAGCTTCTCTCGGAAACGGTATTTTCCGACATAAAATGCGGTCTTCTTCACGGAAAGATGAAGCAGAGTAAAAAGGACGAAATGATGACAGCCTTCAAAAACGGCGACATTGACGTGCTTATCTGCACCATAGTAATCGAGGTGGGCATCGACGTGCCCGAGGCTAACGTTATAGTCATAGAAAACGCCGAGCGCTTCGGTCTTTCACAGCTTCATCAACTAAGAGGCAGAGTCGGCAGAGGAAGCGCCGAAGCTCACTGCATCTTAGTCAGCGACACAAAAAACGGGGACACACACAAGCGCTTTGAAATTATGTGCGAAACCAACGACGGCTTCAGAATTTCCGAGGAGGACCTTAAAATGCGAGGCCCCGGTGACTTTTTCGGCTCAAGGCAGAGCGGTCTTCCCACCCTTAAAATCGCCTCACTTATGACGGATTCCCGTATTCTTTACGCCGCCCGTGACGAGGCAGAGGCAATTCTTAAAGCCGACCCCGACCTCACAAGTCCCCTCAACGCACCCCTTAAAGAAAAAATCTCGGCTTTGTTTGCCGACATATCATAAAATTTAATATAAAGGAGCATACCGCTATGGACAAAATTTTTAACGCAAGCTGGATTAAGCCCTCACGTCAGAAAAAGGACGTGGGTGTTGATTTCATTAAATCCTTCACCGCAAAGCCCTTCCCCGTAAAGGCTGTTCTCGAAATTTCGGCTCTCGGCGTTTACGACTGCAAGATTAACGGCAGACCCGTCACCGAATCCGTACTCAATCCCGGCTGGACGGACTACAACAAGCGTATTCAGTATCAGACCTATGACGTAACAGAGCTTATTGCCGCCGAAAACACAATCACCGTCGGCCTGGGGCTCGGCTGGCGTTTCCACAGATGGTACGACCTTTCCTCAAAAATAATAGCGCCCCACACAACGGCTGTAATTGCCGCACTTACCATTACCTACGAAAACGGTGAGGAGGTTACAATCTGCACCGATGACAGCTGGGTAAGCTGCGAAAATCAGATCCGCTACAACAATATGTATAACGGCGAAACAATTGACTTCAATTTCAAGGGAGGCAAGCCCGTTCCCGTCACAGTCATCCCCTACACCAAGGATACCCTCATTCCGCAGGAGGGTGAATTCATCACCGAGCAGGAGGTTTTCCGCGGCAGAGAGCTTATGAAGACTCCCGAGGGTGACACCGTAATTGACTTCGGTCAGGAAATCACGGGCTATCTCGCCTTTTACGTAAAGGGCAAAAAGGGTGATACCGTAAAAATTACCCACTTCGAAAAGCTCACAAAGGAGGGCAACGTATATACGGAGAATCTCCGTTCGGCAAGGCAGGAGTTAACCGTTATCACAGACGGAAAATCACATTTCGTAAAGCCCGTTTACACCTTCTACGGCTTCCGCTATATTAAAATCGAGGGTATGGAAATCAATTCCCCCGACGAAATCCTTGCAATAGTCGTTCACTCCGATATGAAGAGAACGGGTCATTTTGAATGCTCCGACCCTATGATAAATCAGCTCTTCCACAATATTATATGGGGTCAGAAGGGCAACTTCCTCGATGTTCCCACAGACTGTCCCCAGAGAGACGAGAGACTCGGCTGGACAGGTGACGCTCAGGTATTCTGCAAGGTGGCAAGCTACAACTTCAACGTAGAAAAGTTCTTCAAGAAGTGGATGGGGGATCTCAGAGCCATGCAGAAGCCCTCAGGCACAATCCCCTCCTTCGTGCCCACCAAGTTTGACGACGACGGCGGCTCCTCTGCCTGGGCTGATATTGCCACGGTGCTTCCCTGGCAGATGTACCTTACCTACGGAAATAAGGAGCTCCTGGCTGAAAACTATCAGCTTATGAAAAAGTGGGTAGACTTTATGAGAAAATGGGCTCTCAAGAAGAAGCCCGACGAGGGTATCTCCACAAATCCCTACCTCTTCGAGGGCCATTGGCACTTCGGAGACTGGTTAGCCCTTGACCTTCCCGACAAGGAGGCTGTTGAGGGTGCAACGGAAAAGGACATTATCGGCTGTGCCTTCTTCTACTACTCAACATCTCTTCTTATTAAGGCATCAGAAGTGCTTGGCATTGAATGTCAGTACTACAAGAACCTTCTCAAGAATATAAAGAAAGCCTTTATTGCAAGATTTATTGACGAAAACGGCAGAATGCACTGCAACACCCAGACCGCCTGCGTTCTTGCCCTTCACTTCGGCATTTATAACGACAAAAAGCCTCTTGCCCAGCAGCTTACCGCTCTCGTAAAGCAGTACGGCCACCTTACAACGGGCTTCGTAGGCACCCCCTACCTTCTTCACGTGCTTTCCGACATCGGTGAAAACGAGCTTGCATACTCTCTTCTCGTAAGAGACGAATTCCCCTCCTGGTGCTATCCCATTACCCAGGGAGCCACAACCATGTGGGAGCGCTGGAACGGCTACAAGCCCGACGGCACCTTTGCAACACCCGCAATGAACTCCTTCAACCACTATGCCTACGGCGCAGTCGGTGACTGGATGTACGAAAAAATGTGCGGTATAAGACAGCAGGAGGGCTCCGCAGGCTTCACTGAGCTTGTCTTCGCACCCATCGTTTCCGATCGCTTCACATACGCCGAGGCTTCAATTGATACGGCAAACGGCAAGGTCGCTTCCCGTTGGGAGAAAACCGACAAGGGCTGCCTTTATACCTTCACCGTACCTGCAGGCGCAAGAGCTGTGGCTGTGCTTGAGGGTAAGACATTCGCACTTAACATAGGAATTAACAAAATAGAATTATAAATTTTGTAAAATACTGATAAAAAATATCAATTCGGAATATTTTTCCGTAAATGCTTTGATTTTCACATAATATATGATATAATAACTGAGAATATGGGCAATTTTGTGCTTGAAATTGCCCACGGTTATTTTTGATTTTTTTCTTTTTGTATAGATATAAAGAGTTTAAGGATGTGCTTTCGTGGAAAAATATGTTATCACGGGTAAACAGCGTCTTTCCGGCGAAATAGAAATAAGCGGTGCAAAAAACTCCGCAGTTGCAATTCTACCCGCAACGGTGCTTATAAAAGCAAGGTATTTCATAGACAACGTACCCGACATCGCAGACATCTCCGTAATTATTGATATTTTAAGATACCTCGGTGCAGAGGTCAAAATCACAAAAACAGGCAAATACAGAAGAACCCTTGAAATTGATACAACGGGCGTGCAGTCAAAGGAAATTCCCTACGAATTTTCAAGAAAGCTCAGAGCCTCTTACTATTTTCTCGGCTCAATGCTCGGCCGCTTCAGCTTCGCAAAGGTTGCAATGCCCGGAGGCTGTAACTTCGGCGGCAGACGTCCCATCAACTTCCACCTTGACGGCTTTGAGACCCTCGGCGCAAAAACCTCGGTGCTGGGAAGCCTTGAAATTGATCTGAAGCACGCAACCCTTGCCTCTACTCTCAATGCGGTTATCACCGCAATAAACTCCAACTGCACAACGGTCATTAAGAACGCATTTATTGACGAGCATATAAAGGACATTCTCAGAAGCCTCAGAAGCGGCAACAAGGCTGATATTGAGTATGACGAGGACGACAGAGTAATCACCGTTGACGGCTGTGTGCCCGACTGCGAGGAATTTGACTTTGCATCCGAAATCATATTTGACGAGCAGTCAAAGAAGCTGACGGCAGACCACATCCTCACGTCCCTTCACTCAAATGCCGCCACGGTTATAAAAAATGCAGCAACCGACGAAAAAACGGCAAGGCTTGTTTCTCTTCTTAACGAAATGGGAGAGAATATCACAATCTGCCCCGATAATTCCATTGTTATTCCGCCAATCAAGAGAAATGACCACTACAGCGTGGTATCCGTAAGAGCAGATGAGCTTATCGGCAACACCTTCACCTTTACCACAGTCAGTGTCGGTGCTACGGTCAACATTATGTTAGCCGCTGTACTTGCAGACGGCACCACAACAATCAACAATGCTGCCCGTGAGCCCCACATAGTTGACCTTGCAAACTTCCTTAACCGTATGGGCGCATCAATCCGAGGCGCAGGTACCGATACAATCAAAATCTACGGCAAGCCCGAGCTTCAGTATATTGAAGGCAAGGTTATAACCCACGAGGTTATCCCCGACCAGATAGAGGCAGGCACCTATATGGTAGCTGCAGCAGCAACGGGCGGTGACATCACCATCACAAACGTTGTTCCTCAGCATCTTGACACCATAACGGACAGGCTCCGTGCCTGCGGCTGTACGGTTGAAGAGGGCGGCGACTCCGTAAGAGTTGTTTCCGACGGCAGGCTTAAGGCGTGTAATCTCCGAACAAAGCCCTACCCCGGCTTCCCCACGGATATGCAGCCTCAGTTCACAACCCTTCTCACAATCTGCGAGGGCAGAAGCGATGTTACGGATGCAATCTGGGGCAACCGCTTCAAGTACACTCATCAGCTCCAGAAAATGGGAGCAGATATTTCCGTTGAATCCTCAAACACCTCAGCCACGGTTGAGGGTGTAAATACTCTTCACGGAGCAAACGTATCGGCAGACGACTTAAGAGCCGGTGCCGCAATGATTATCGCAGGTCTTTGCGCAGAGGGTGAAACCGCAATCAGCAACATCCATTACATTGACAGAGGCTACGAAAGCATCGTGGACAAGCTCACGTCAGTCGGTGCAAAAATCGAAAGACGCTCCTTCCCCGAGCAGAACGAAATGCCCTGTTGTAATTAATAATAGCGAAAAATTTTAAAGGGTATCAACCTGATACGGTTGGTACCCTTTTTCTTTTAACGGAATTATTGAAAATTTGTGTCATAAATCATAATTTAGCAGTCATTTGCCATTACGATTTGTAGGGGACGACAACCTTGGCGTCCCGCCTGCGGTAAAATCAATTGTTTATTTTAAGACCCGTAGAACATAAAAATGCGCCTCTTGCAAAATCATATTCCAAAAATAAACTAACTACTTTCGGGACGCCAGGGTTGTCGTCCCCTACATAAAGAATCAACCCTCGGAAACTAACTTAATAAGGTCTGATGGAAGTACAAAAAAGCAGGGTAAAATTTTCATAAATCGGCGTATTTGTTGTTTTCGGCTCTGGCAAGCTGTACGGAGGTACCGCGAAGAGCCGAAAACAAAGCACTCAGCAAAGTACCGTCCGGGCAGAAAAAAAGAGTATCAACCATTTACTGCAATGGCTGATACCTCTTTGAATATACTGTGCGTCAAAGACGGTGATTTATGGAAATTTTACCAATTCAGCTGCCACTTCTCAGTTTGTGCCCCTTCGAGCGTTCCGTAGCCCGAAATGCCCATACCCGAAAGCTCTGCATAGGTGCTCATATTTATGGTATACGTCACGCTTTCAATATATCCGTCCGCACGTATTACCGCATCAATAACCGAGCCGGGATAGGTTATATCAACACGGGAAATGGTGATAATCTTGAAATCCATATCCGAGGTATCAAGGTATCCGATTGCCCCTGCATTGTATGGGGGCACCTGACCCATTGTAACTGTCTCAGGCACCAGAACAAGACGGATTTTTGTCTTATCTCCCGTTTTTGAAAGCTGGGCATCGGCAACACCCGATTCGGGAAGATTGAAGTGGGTTCTCTGAGGCAGAAGCACCGGGACGTTCTCCCCGTCCTTATTTACGGCATAACCGCCATTATAGGAAAGAGTCTGCTGTCCCTCACTGCCCACGAGCTTTACAATATTGCTTGCAAGAAGCTCAGTCAGCGCTCCGCCCGGATGTGCATCCTTTATGTCGGCTGTGAAGCTCTCGGTGTGATTTACCGTAAGTGCACCGGCATAAGCCCTTGTTTTATTGAGGGCATCGGAATATATATTTATTATTTCCGCCTTGGTATAGCTTATCTCCTCCTGCACCGGAGCAGTTGTTGTCTCCGTCTGAGGAACGGTTGTCTGCGGAACGGTCACCTGCGGAACGGTTGTCTGCGGAACGGTTACCTGAGGCTGAGTTGTCTGAGGTATCACCTGCACGGCAGTTGTGATTTCGGGAATTACACTCTGCCCCGTTTCTCCCGAATAAGAGGTTGTTCTGTACTCGTAAGCGGTAGTTGCCTCTTCTCCCGACACTATATCATCAAAGCTTGAATATGCAAAGCAGGAGCTGAGAAGCAGCATTGCAAATACCGTCAGCACCGCAAGCACGGCTTTTATATTTTTCACGTTTTTCCCTCCCGAAAGCCTGTAGCTGTTCTTTATACAATAATATTATACATTCACAAAAAATATATGTCAACCTTTTTGACACAGCGGTGTCAAAGTCAGCCCTGAAAATTAGTTTAATTTCAACAATTTTTAAGGCTTATTTGATACAGTTTTAGCTAAGGTGTTGAATAACCCTCATATTACAAAATTGTGCACAAAATGTGAATAAACTATTGATTTTCCGACAAGCGTTTAGTAAAATGGATTTAATATAATAAAAAAATAAAGGGATGTATCTTTATGAAAGAAAACAGATTTCGCGACGACCAATCTCAGAATATGATGATTAAGGCTGAGAATCTCAACTGCTACGAATTTTTCGTGAAGGCCACGGAAAAGTACGGTGATTACGATGCCTATCAGCATATGGACGAGCGGGGAAAGAGAAGTGAGCTCTTAAGACAGATTGATGCGCTGGCTTACTATTTCACCAATGACTTAAATCTTAAAAGAGGCGACGCCTACACGATTTTCACCCCCACAAACGTTGAAAGCATAGCAGCCTTTTATGCTCTCAACAAAATCGGTGTAATCGTAAACTTCGTTCATCCCCTTCTTCCTGACGAGGTTCTTTTCGAAACCGTTAGAGAATCAAAGTCAAAGGGCATTATGGTGTTGGGTCTTATCGGTCTTAAGCAGCACAACGTTGAGGCTGTAAACAAGACGGGACTTCCCATTCTTCTGTGCAGATGCTCGGACTATGCCTCCCCCGTAAAGAAGGCAGCCGCAGGTATGGGCGAAGCACTTCTCGAAAAAATTCTCAAATACCGTGAGCCCACGCTCTACAAGGACGTTATAAAGAAATATGACGGCAAAAAGGTAGAGGGAGAAAAGAATAACGGCACGGACGTTGCAGTATACTTAAACGGCGGCGGTACCACGGGCAAATCAAAAACCATCAAGCTTACAAGCAAGGCTATCAATGAAAATGTTTACGCTCTCGGCTACATAGACCACATCTTAGATCCCGGTGACGAGGGTGAAATCATCATACTTCCCTTCTTCCACGCATTCGGTCTTGTCGTTGCAATGCATATGACAATGTGCAACGCCGCAAGAATCATTCCCCTTATGCAGTTTGACAGAAAGCTTGTAGTAAAGCTTTACGAAAAGAACAGAATCTCAGGCATCGTAGGTATCCCTGCAATGTTCAAGAAGCTTTACAATACTCCCGGCTTCGACGGTCCCCACCTTAAAAACACCCGCCTTATGTTTGCAGGCGGCGACGACCTCTCTCCCTCCTTCCTTACACAGTTCAACGAAATGCTTGACAAGAACGGAACAAAGGCGCGTCTTCGTCAGGGCTACGGTCTTACTGAGGTAGGCTCCGTATGCTGTGCAAACACAAACGACACCAATAAGGACAATTCCATCGGCATCCCCCTTGCAGGTGTTACAATGGAAATCTGGGACGACAACTGCAAGCCGGTTCCCAATGGTACCGTAGGTGAAATCGTAATTTCCGGTCCTACCATTATGGAAGGCTATCTGACCCCCGACGGTCCCAAGGATGCAGGTCTTTATACGGACGAAAACGGAGTGAAGTGGGTACGCTCCGGTGACCTCGGCTATATGGACGACGACGGCTTCTTCTATTTCGCAGGAAGAAAGAAGAGACTTATCATCATCTCTGGCTACAACGTATACCCCGTTGACATCGAAAATCTTATGGATACTCTCCCCTTTATCAAGGAATCCTGTGCAGTAAGAGGCTTCTCAGAGGGCAAGCCCCTTGTAAAGCTCTATGCTTCTCTCAAGGACAAGGGCGACGAGGAGGAATACAGAAGAATCATCACCGAAACCTGCGAAAAGAACCTTTCAAAGTTCTCCGTTCCCAGAGTAATCGAGTTTATGGAAGAGCTTCCTCATACTCCTCTCGAAAAGGTCGACTTTATGGCTCTTGAGAAATTAGAATCCGAAAACAAATAAACAACAGAATAATATAATTTTGTAGCATCAATTTTAACAATTTGTTCATATTTTCTCTTTCCTTTAGTGTTAAAATAATATTAACTTAATAAATAATTAACATTCAGGAGGAATAGCCAATGATAGGCTTAGGCACATGGGTAACATCCGTAAATATGATGATTTTCAAGGGAGACATCACCGTTGTCATCGCTGACAAGGACGGTCAGTACGACATCGATTTTCAGCTTCCCGATAAATTAAAGGATGTTAAAATCAGAACTTACGATATAGTTGAAAACGGCAACACACTTAAGGGCAAGGGCGAAATCACAATGCTTCCCGGCAAAGAGCTCGAAGCAGAGGTAACCTTCAACGGCGACAAGTTTGAAGGCGTACTGAGAATCCCCTTTATGAAGAGAACAATCGAACTTAAAAACGGTCACAAAATATCTGACTGATAAAAATTAAGCGAGGAACAGAAAATATGAACACAGAACCTTTTTCCAATATGATAGAAGCAGGCAATTATAACTGCTATGAATTCTATCTTGCAGCAACTGAAAAATACGGCGATTACAAGCAGGCTCAGCATATGGACGAGATGGTTATGCGCTCAAAGTTCATCTGTGATACAGAGGCACTTGCATGCTATTTCCGGAAAGAACTCGGTCTTAAAAGAGGCGACGTTTATTCAATATTCGTGCCCTCCGACATAGAAAGCTTCACAGCCTTCTATGCTCTTAACAAGCTCGGCGTCATAGTTAATTTCTTACATCCTCTTCTCCCCGGTGAAGCACTTATTGAAACCGTTAAGGAATCAGGCTCCAAGGGTATTATGTGTCTCGGTGTCCTGGGTCTTAAGCAGCACAACGTTGATGCAGTAAATTCTCTCGGTCTTCCCGTGCTTCTGTGCAGATGCTCAGACTACGCTTCCCCCGCAAAGAAGGCGGCGGCAGGCGCAGGTGAGGCTCTTCTTGAAAAGATTCTCGGCTATAAGAACGCAACCCTTTATAAGGACGTTGTAAAGAAGTACGAGGGCAGAAGAGTAGAAGGCTGTGTAAACAACTGCGACGACATCGCAGTATACTTAAACGGCGGCGGCACAACGGGCAAAAGCAAGACAATAAAGCTTACAAACAAGGCTATTAACGAAAACGTTCATAAGCTCGGCTACATAGACCATATTGAATATCCCGGTGAAGAGGCGGAAATCATCATTCTCCCCTTCTTCCACGCATTCGGTCTTGTTGTTGCAGGTCATATGGCTCTTTGTAACGCAGGTCGTATTATTCCCCTTATGCAGTTTGATGCAAAGCTTGTACTCAAGCTCTATAAGAAGAATAACGTCGTAGGCATCGGCGGTATTCCCAATATGTTCAAAAAGCTTTATAATACACCCGGCTTTGACGGCCCCCACCTTAAGAACACACGTATGATGTTCGTAGGCGGTGACGACCTCTCTCCCGCATTCCTTGAGGCATTCAACGGTATGCTTGAGAAAAACGGCACCTCCGCAAGGCTTCGTCAGGGCTACGGTCTTACAGAGGTTGGCTCCGTATGCTGCGTTAACACAAACTGGGTGTATAAGGACGGCTCTATAGGTAAACCCCTTGAAGGACTTCGTATGGAAATCTGGGACGATGACCACAAGGAGGTTCCCGTCGGTGAAGTAGGTGAAATCGTAATTTCAGGCTCCACAATGATGGAGGGCTACCTTACCGAGGACGGCCCCAAGGATGCCGGTATCTACTATGACGAGGAAGGCACCCCCTGGGTTCTTTCAGGCGACCTCGGCTACAGAGATGAGGACGGATTCTTCTATTTCTACGGAAGAAAGAAGAGAATCATCATCATTTCAGGCTATAACGTATATCCCGTTGACATCGAAAACCTTATGGATACACTCCCCTTTATCAAGGAGTCCTGCGCAGTAAGAGGCACAACGGCTGACGGCAAGCCCCTCGTAAGACTTTACGTTTCCGTTAAAACCAAGGGTAACGAGGAAGATTACAAGAAGCAGATTACCGAAGCCTGCGCAAAGAATCTCAACCAGTTCTCCGTTCCAAGAGAAATTATATTTATGGATGAGCTTCCCCACACACCCCTTGAAAAGGTTGACTTTATGAAACTTGAAAAAATGAATTAAAGGAGATTTTTATTATGGCAAAGTACACATTCGAAACAACAACAATCGGCGAGCTTCTTGACGACCCCAAGGCAGCTGAATTCCTCTTTGAGCTCGTTCCCGAAGCAAAGGATCATCCTATGCTTGAAATCGGCAGACCCTTCACACTTGAGCAGGCTCTTCCCTTCATCGAAACAATCGCAGACTCCATGGGCATCACAAACGTTGCTGAAAGAGTTGAAGATTTCAGAGCTAAATTAGAAGAGTTAGAATAATAGCAAAACAACAATAAACGGGCGGATTCATTCCGCCCGTTTAATTTTTATAAACCAAAGAGTCTTTGGAAAATATTGACTATTTTCAGGAAAAAATTGCGTATTGCGTCAAAGAAATTCGTAAGTCCGTTTACATTGATGTTACCGCTGTCGGTGCCTGTCTCTCCCGTATAATCGGAGGAAATTCCGTTCATCCAGGAAATCATACCGTTTTCCCCGTCAAGGCTGAGCTTTCTTCCGAGACCGTCCTCGTGGCTTACGTTGGGGTAGGTACTGCCGTCGAGCATATGGAAATCATAGGTCACGACCTTTGCAAGGTGATGATTGTCGCTGGCTCCCTTGCCCGAGGGCTCCTTTACGGATGAAAAGCTCGAAAGCCTGCAGTTTTCGGACTGAGAGTTATTCTTGACAACGTTTTTCCAGAGAGGTGTCGTTGTGGCGATATAGCTTACAACGGGGTCAAGCTCACTTGCAATCATCCATATAGCTACATCCTTACACTTCTTCGTGTCCGCAGCGCTGACGGTACCCGTTGCGGCAATGGGGAATGCGCCTGCAAAGTACTGGGGGAAGGCAATTATCATATCCCAGGTCATTTCACCGCCTGCAGATGAGCCGCCGATGAATATTTTCGTTGTATCAATATTATCCCCGTGCTTTTTAATCATATCGTCAATAACACTTCTGAGCGCAGGGATAAGGGTCTTGCTCCAGTAAACGAGCTTATGCTCGGGTGCTCTCGGCAGCAGCACGAAGGCACCGCCCTCAGTAAAGCGTGACTGTAATTCAGCGGATGCCCAATAGGGGAAATCGCTGTCGTCAAGCTGTGCGCCCACGTAATCAGCATGTCCTATACCGTGAAGAAATATCACGAGGGGATATTTTGTATTGTCATTCTCTCCCACAGGGGAATAATATGCATAGTCAAGTGCGTAGCCGTCTGCCGCAGGTGCCGTATCAATACTGAATTCGTCTCTCAGCGCCTCAATTCCCGC
>JAZOWG010000133.1:0-2407 GCA_045659105.1 Acutalibacteraceae bacterium | reverse complement strand
GCCACACGCTGCTGCTGACCGCCCGAAAGCTGCCAGGGGTAAGAATCCATCTTATCGGAAAGCCCCATTTCAGCGAGAATTTTCTTTGCATTTTCATCAATTTCTTTAAGAATCTGCTTTTTATTGCGCTTGTAGTCTTCTCTTTCCTTCGCCTTGAGCTTTACTGCAAGGGTTACGTTATCGAAAACGTTGTACTGAGGGAAGAGATTGAACTGCTGAAAAACAAGACCGATTTTAAGCTGTTTTTCTCTTGTTTCCTTAGCCTTGTGCTTAGATTTGTCTTCCCCGTCAAAAATAACGTCGCCGTCAACAAAAATCTGACCGCTGTCGGCAGTTTCGAGAAAGTTTATACAGCGCAGAAGCGTAGTCTTACCGCTTCCCGAGGAACCGATAATGGACATAACCTGCCCTTCCTCAAGGGAAAGAGAAATGCCTTTGAGAACCTCGTTTTTCCCGAAGCTCTTTTTAAGTGAATCAACCTGTAAAATAGCCATATTTCCCCCTCCTTACGCCTTGAAATAATCGAGCTTTTTCTCCATCTTGTTAAAGATGATAGTAAAAAGTCCGCAGAAAACAAGGAAGAATACACCCGTGTAGAATAAGGGCCATATGATACCCTTTGCGGAAAACTGACCTGCAACCATAACAATATCAAGCACACCGATAACTCTTGCAAGGGAGGTATCCTTGATAAGTGTCATAACCTCGTTGCTTATGGGAGGCACAATTCTCTTTATAACCTGCAGAAGAACAACCTTGAAGAAGGTCTGCACCTTGGTCATACCAAGCACCTGACCTGCCTCGTATTGTCCTCTCGGAATGCTTTCTATACCGCCTCGGAAAATTTCCGAGAAATAACAGGCATAGTTAATTACAAATGCTATTGCCGCTGCTGTCATTCGGGGATTACTGCCCGGAATCTGCCAGTCAAAAACAAGCCCCGGCACATACATAACAATAAACAGCTGAAGCATAAGAGGAGTACCTCTTATTATCCATACAAAGCCCTTTGTAAGAAAGCGAAGAGGGGCAAATTTTGTCATTGAACCGAAGGAAATTACAAGTCCCAAGGGCAACGAAAAAACAAGCGTCACCGTAAAAAGCTCTATATTTTCAAGGAACCCTTTTAAGAGCTCCGCGTTTACAACACCAAAATTCATGTAAACAACCTCAATAAAAATTTAAGTAAACACTAAAAAATGCCGCCCCGAAAGACGGCATTTTCTGTCAACGGATAATTATTTCGCAATAAGCTGGTCACCGAGCTTATAAGCATCAGCAATCTTTGCAAGCTCACCGTTTGCTACAAGAGCTGTGATAGCTGCATTAACAGCTGCTGTTACGTCTGAGCCCTTACGGAATGCGATACCGTATTCTTCATCTGCGAATGCAAGCGCATCAACAACTACAAGATCCTCATAGTCTGTGCCTTCACCGATCATACCGATGGAAAGAACATAGTCAACAACTGCACAATCAGCAACACCGGACTTAACCTCCATAAGTGTCTTAGCCTGAGTGTCAACAGGATTGTAGTTAGCATTTGCGAAGAATTCATTTGTCTTAGCAACCTCTTCACCTGCAGATTCGATTTCAGCTACAACGTTTGCATTTTCGAAATCTTCAGTCTTAGTGTACTTATCAGCATTTTCCTTCTTAACGATAACTACCTGCTTATTTGCCATATAGGGAGTTGAAATGGACATTGCTTCGAGTCTTTCGGGAGTGATTGTCATACCGTTCCAGATACAGTCGATTGTCTTACCTGCAAGCTCTGTTTCCTTTGCAGACCAGTCAATAAGCTGGAACTTTGCTTCAACACCGAGTTCCTTGCATACAGCCTTAGCAAATTCTGTCTCAAAACCTACGAATTCACCGTTATCATTGATGTAGTTCATGGGAGCAAACTCTGTATAGCCGATAATCATTTCGCCCTTTGCCTTGATGTAGTCAAGGTCGGATGCTGCTGCTGTTGTGTCGTCTGCGGGAGCAGTTGTTTCTTCTGTTGTGCCGCCGCAGGATGCGAACATAAGCACACAGCCGAGTGCCATAAGAACGGCAAGAATTACTGATAATGTCTTTTTCATTGTGATTTACCTCTTTCGATTTAATCTGTTAGCACTTTACCTTGGTAAAGCATAGGCATATAATAACAGAGTTTGAAACACTTGTCAAGACAATTTTCAACATATTACAATTTTGTCTTAATTATTTTTTTAAGCCTGCTTATTGTGAGAATTGCAATAAGTAATTTTACCCCATCGGGGATGATAAAGGGTACTACAGTCACGAGAGTTGAGCTTACAAGTCCCGTAAGAGTTATCTCCCCTGCGGTAAAACGACAGTACCACAAGGCACCCGGTATATAATGTATTAATATATATATTATATATCCTATTATAATAAG
>JAZOWG010000132.1:0-9614 GCA_045659105.1 Acutalibacteraceae bacterium | reverse complement strand
AATCCGAAACAGTTTTTTGAATGCGGATTTTCGCCAATCTATTGTTAAAATACTCGCAAATCCGAAAGGATTTGCTCCGTTTTGTGCCTCAGCTTGACAAAAATCCTCTATTCAAAAAATCTCCGACCTTAAAATGAAGATTTTTAATTGGATTTTTGGTGGCTGAGACCGCAGGAAGGCTAACGCCTTTCAAGGGCGATACGCCGAAAAGCCTTTAAAAATATTATTTTAAGGCTATTTCGGATTACACTCGCCAACTTATATGTTGTTCTTTGCCTTCATCTTTGCATAAACCTTTGTGGGAAGACCGTAGAGGTTAATAAATCCTGCGGAGTCTGCCTGATTGTAAACCTCGTCCTCGTCGAAGGTTGCAATTTCGGGATCGTAAAGTGAATAGGGAGATGTAACTCCTGCATTTATCATATTGCCCTTGTAAAGCTTGAGTGTAACGTCACCGGTAACAGTCTTCTGTGTGGTCTTTACGAAGGAAAGAATAGCCTCTGTAAGAGGAGTGAACCACTGTGCATTGTAAACAAGCTCAGCAAGCTTCTGTGCAACAAGTGACTTATAGTGAGCAGTTTCCTTGTCGAGTGTTATTGTCTCAAGGACCTCGTGTGCCTTATAGATGATAGCACCGCCGGGAGTTTCATATACACCGCGGCATTTCATGCCTACAAGTCTGTTTTCAACGATGTCAAGAAGACCGATACCGTTTGCGCCGCCAAGCTCATTGAGCTTTGCAACAAGGGAAACAGCATCCATTTCAACGCCGTCAATTGCTGTGGGAACACCCTTTTCAAAGTGAAGCTTTACGTAAGTGGGCTTGTCGGGAGCCATTTCGGGAGAAACGCCCATTTCAAGGAAGCCGGGCTTATTGTAAAGAGGCTCGTTTGCGGGATCCTCAAGATCAAGTCCCTCGTGTGAAAGATGCCAGATGTTCTTATCCTTTGAATAGTTGGTCTCACGGTTGATCTTAAGAGGAACATTGTGAGCCTCAGCATATTCAATTTCTTCCTCACGGCTCTTGATGTCCCATTCTCTCCAGGGAGCAATAATGGGCATATCGGGTGCAAATGCCTTTATGGCAAGCTCGAAACGAACCTGGTCGTTACCCTTACCGGTACAGCCGTGGCAGATAGCGTCTGCATTCTCCTTAAGAGCAATTTCAGCAATTCTCTTAGCAATGGGAGGACGTGCAAATGCGGTACCTAAGAGATAATCCTCATATTTTGCGCCTGCCTGAACACAGGGGAACACGTAATCCTCAATAAATTCCTTTGTAAGGTCTTCAACATAAAGCTTTGAAGCACCTGTCTTGAGAGCCTTTTCCTCGAGTCCCTCAAGCTCGTCTGCCTGACCGACGTTTCCTGAAACGGCAATAACCTCACAGTTATTGTAGTTTTCCTTAAGCCAGGGAATAATGATAGAGGTATCAAGACCTCCGGAATATGCAAGTACTACCTTTTTGATTTTTGACTTATCCATTTTATTTTCCTCCGGATACGCATTAATATTCATTCGATGTGCATAACTATACATCATTAAATAAGTTTTGTCAATACCCCCGTAAAACATTTTTATTCCGGAGCATTTGCACAGTTTATATTATAATCATTAAAGAAATTAATTAATTATAAAATAAAACAAAATAAGGGCGCCTTATTCATTTTTATGCATTTATTCATAAGTTTTTTGCATAAATATTCCTGAAAAATTTAATCTCACCTATAGAAATCCGCGCTTTTTTGTGCTAATATATATGAAGATTATATTAAGGAGACTTTAATTATGTGTGAAAACTGCTGTAACAGCGACCTTACACTGCTTTCGGACGTATTTTCGGATATGCAGAAAAACGGCGATAATCTTATTACCGTTTTACAGAAGGCACAGGATATTTACGGATATCTCCCCACAGACGTGCTTTATGAAATAGCCGCAAAAACGGGGAATTCCCCTGCAAAGGTAATGGGCGTTGCTACCTTCTATACTCAGTTCCGTCTTAAAAAGGTCGGAAAATATTTAATCCTTTTATGTAAGGGCACCGCCTGCCACGTAAACGGCGCAGATGCAATCGAAAAGGCAATCTGCAAGGAGCTCGGCATTTCTGACGGCGACACAACGGATGACGGACTTTTCTCTCTTAAAACCGTTGCGTGTCTCGGCTGCTGCAGTCTCTCCCCCGTTATGATGATAAACGAGGAGACCTACGGCTCCCTTACTCCCTCAAAAACCGTTGAGATTTTAAGAGAAATAAAAGGGAGGGAAGCTTAAATGAGAATAGTAATCGGTGAAGGCTCCTGCGGTATTGCGGCAGGTGCTTCTAAGGTACATAACGCTCTCTCCGAGGCACTTCAGGGCACCGGTATTTCCATAGGCATCGCAGGCTGTATCGGTATGTGCTTCCTTGAGCCCGTGGTTGATATTTATGACGGCAAAATTCTTCTTAAAAGACTGGTAAAGGTTACTGCTGATGATGCCGAGGTTATTGCAGCTGCATTAAAAAATAATGATTTAACTGCACTCAGCTCTCTTGAAATAAGCGCTGAGGACAGCGTTTTTCTTAAAAAGCAGACAAGAATCGCTCTTCGCCGCTGCGGCCTTATTGACCCCGAAAGCATTGATTCCTACATTGATGACGGCGGATATACTGCCCTTAAAAAGGTATTATCGGGAATGTCCCCCGAGGACGTTATAGAGGAAATCAAAACATCGGGACTTGCAGGCAGAGGCGGTGCGGGCTTCCCCACATGGTTTAAGTGGAATGCCGCAAGAAAATCCGAGGGTGAAGAGAAATATCTTATATGTAATGCCGACGAGGGCGACCCCGGTGCATTTATGGACCGTGCTGTTATCGAAAGCGATCCTCACGCTCTTATTGAGGGTATGCTCATTGCTGCCTACGCAATAGGTGCTTCAAAGGCATTCGTATACGTACGAGCAGAATATCCCCTTGCAATAGTAAGACTTCAGAAGGCAATAAACGAGGCTACCCAAAAGGGACTTCTCGGTGACAATATTCTCGGCACGGACTTTACCTGCCATCTTAAAATCAAAGCAGGTGCCGGTGCTTTCGTCTGCGGTGAGGAAACCGCCCTTATAGAATCTCTTGAGGGCAAAAGAGGTATGCCCCGCTTAAAGCCTCCCTTCCCTGCCGAAAAGGGCTATGAAAACAATCCTTCAAATATAAATAATGTTGAAACCTTTGCCAACGTTTCCTGGATTATTGAAAACGGCGGAGAAGCCTTCTCTGCTATGGGCACAGAAAACAGCAAGGGTACAAAGGTATTTGCCCTTACAGGCAAGATTAAAAGAGGCGGTCTTGTGGAAATTCCTATGGGCCTTACTCTTCGTGAAGTAATTTACGATATAGGCGGAGGCATCCGTGATAACAAGGAATTCAAGGCTGTCCAGCTGGGAGGTCCCTCGGGCGGATGTATTCCGAAGGAGCTTCTTGACACGGTAATCGACTACAAGGCACTTTCCGCAACGGGCGCAATTATGGGCTCGGGCGGTATGGTTGTTATGGACGAGGGTACGTGTATGGTCAATATGGCACGCTTCTTCCTTGATTTCACAACCAAGGAATCCTGCGGTAAGTGTGTGCATTGCAGAATCGGCACAAAGAGAATGTTCGAAATTCTGACCCGCATCACCGAAGGAAACGGCAAAGAGGGCGACATTGAGCTTCTTACAGAGCTTTGCGAGGGTATCCGCTCGGGTGCACTGTGCGGTCTCGGTCAGACAGCTCCCAACCCCGTGCTTACAACAATAAAATATTTCAGAAACGAATACGTATCTCACATAAACGAAAAGAAATGTCCTGCCGGCGAATGTGCGGCATTAAGACAGTTTGTAATCGACCCCGAAAAGTGCAAGGGCTGTACCCTTTGCTCCAAAAAGTGTCCCGTCGGTGCAATTTCGGGCAATGTAAAGGAAGCTCATACAATTGATACGGAAAAATGCATCAAGTGCGGTCAGTGCAAGGAAGCATGCCGCTTCGGTGCAATAGAAATAAGATAAGGAGGGAAAGAAATGTCTGATACGGTAAATCTTATTATAAACGGAAAAGCCATAACGGCAGAAAAAGGTGACACAATTCTTATTGCCGCCGAAAAGAACGGCATTGAAATTCCCAACCTTTGCTACCTGAAGGAAATGTCCCCCTACGGCGCCTGCGGAATGTGCGTGGTTGAGGCGGAGGGCTCACCGAAGCTCCTTCGTGCCTGCTCACAGAAGGTCTCCGAGGGTATGATTATAAATACAATGGGTGAAAGAGCTCTCAAGGCAAGAAAAATTGCACTTGAGCTTATAATGGGCGACCACAAGGGTGACTGCGTAGGTCCCTGTTCCCTTAACTGCCCTGCCCACACGGACTGCCAGAAATACGTAAAGAAAATTGCAGACGGGGATTATACCGGTGCCGTAAAAACAATAAAAGAGGTAATTTCTCTTCCTGCTTCTATCGGCAGAGTGTGTCCCCACCCCTGCGAGACTGCCTGCAGAAGACAGCACGTTGAAGAACCCATATCAATAGCCTACCTCAAGGCTTTTGCCGCAGACGAGGTACTGAAAAAGGGTGAACACGTGCTCCCCGAAGTAAAAGCTTCCTCAGGAAAATCTATCGGAATCATCGGCGGCGGTCCTGCAGGTCTCTCTGCTGCCTTTAAGCTTATTCAATCGGGCCACGCGGTTACAATTTACGACAAAATGCCGAAGATGGGCGGTATGCTTCGCTACGGCATTCCCGAATACCGTCTTCCCAAAAAGGTGCTTGATACCGAGATTGCCGAAATTGAATCCCTCGGTGTAAAAATGATAAACAACTGCACAATAGGCAAGGACATCACCTTACAGGAAATCAAGGATAAGCACGACGCAGTGCTCGTTGCCAACGGTGCTTGGATTAGCAGCTCCATACGCTGCGAGGGTGAAAATCTTGAGGGTGTTTTCGGCGGTATAGATTTCTTAAGAGCCGCGGCTCTCGGTGAAAAGCCTGCAATCGGCAAGAAAACTGCTATTGTCGGCGGCGGCAACACTGCAATGGATGCCTGCCGTACAGCCGTACGTCTCGGAGCAGAGGAAGTCAACATCATTTACAGACGTACCCGTGACGAAATGCCTGCCGAGGACATTGAAATTGAAGAGGCTATGGAGGAGGGTGTAATTTTCCGCTTCCTTACAAACCCTGCAGAAATTCTCGGAGTAAACGGAAGAGTTACGGGCGTTAAGCTTCAGGTTATGGCACTCGGTGAGCCCGATGAAAAGGGCAGACGCTCCCCCGTTCCCGTAGAGGGTGAATTCATCACCCTGGAGCTTGATTCAATTATCATAGCCGCAGGTCAGAAAAATGACCCTGCAGGCTTCGAAATGCTCGAAACCACCAAAAGAGGCACAATTCTTGCAGACGAAAGAACGTATGCCACCTCAATTCCCGGTGTATTTGCCGCAGGTGACACAACCAATGACGGTGCATCAATTGCCATAAAAGCAATTGCGGAAGCCAATGAAGCCGCAAAATTTATTGATGCCTACCTTGACGGAATCGAAATACCCTATAAAAAGCCCGTAATTTCCGAAAGAGAAGTTACGGAGGATATGTTCACGGAATACGAAAAGCATCCGAGAATAAAAATGCCTCAGCGTGCCCCCGAGGACAGAAGAAATGATTTCACGGAAATCAACCTCGGCTTCACACAAGAGGATGCAACAGCAGAAGCCAAGCGCTGTCTTTCCTGCGGCTGTCACGACTACGGGCACTGTAAGCTCATAAAATATGCGGATGAATACTGCACGGACTGCAAAAAGCTCAAGGGTGAATACCACAAGAGCTTCAAGGAAGAAAAGCTTGAGGTTATTCTCCGTGACCAGGGCAAGTGTATTCTCTGCGGTCTTTGTGTAAGAGCCTGCGAGGATTTAGCCCGTCAGGGAATTTTAGGTCTTGTGGGCAGAGGCTTTGACACCGTAATTAAGCCCGAATTCAGAAGCATTGATATTAAATCCGTCTGCGCAGACTGCAAAAAGTGTGCCGAGGTCTGCCCCACAGGTGCACTTAAGGTACTTTAATTAACCTATAAAGACAGAGATGTTTTCGCATTTCTGTCTTTTTTCTTGCACATAAAATGAAGGTATGATAAAATAAACCTATCAACTGAAAGGTAAAACATTATGAAGGATTACATCAACAACGTGCTTTCTCCCTTACTTCAGGGGGACGGAGGCTATATTGAATACCTTGAAGAATCGGACGGCACCGTAACCGTGCTTGCCCGGGGAGAATGTTCAAAATGCCACAAGCTTGATCTTTGCCTTAAATGGTGCGAAGAGAGAATACTTAAAGACCTGGACAAAGAAGTAAAGCTCACAGCAGTAAGAAAAAAGCCCTTTTTCTGGGACAAGTGAGGTAAATTATGGCACACATTAAGGTAGTAAGACGCTCAATGCGTCCCGAAGAATATATTAGTCTTCGCTACGGATGGCTGAAAAACAGCATTTACGGAAAAATGTATGAGCTGTCCGACGTTTACGTTCGTGAAGCACATCAGATTTCGGAAAATGAATACGATTTTTATGATGAGGATTTTCGTCCGCTTCATAAGGGTGACACCTATTTCTCCCCCGATGGAAGCGCTTTTCTCAGATGTGAAGCAGTAATTCCCGAGGAATTAAGGGGCAGAGACATTTATTTTTACTTCAAAACAGCAAGTGAAATGATAGTAAAAATAAACGGGAAATTTGCCGGCGGTGTTGACCCCAACCGTGAAAGATTCCCCCTTGCAGATTTTCTTGAAGGAGATAAGCTCTTAATCGAAACAGAAGGCTTTAACCGTTCAAAGCCCGACGATGAAAGAAATCCCGAAACCCTGGCACGGCGCGGCTGCCGTCAGGAGTTCACGGGGATTTATCTCACCACAGTCAACGAGAATATTCAATCCTTATGCTACGACCTTGAGATTTTTACGGACATAATTTCAAGCGGTCAGTTCCCCGAGGAATACGTGAGCATCGTAACAGATAAGCTCGACAAAGCGCTGAATCTTATTGATTATGATAATATTACGGAAGATGATGCAAAAAGAGCAATTGATTTTATAGAAGAAAACATCTATGCGGACAAAACCTTCCGTTCATCGGGCAAGGTAGCCCTTGTGGGGCACTCCCACCTTGATATAGCCTATTACTGGCGCAGAATTCACGCAGTTCAGAAGAATCTCAGAACCGTGCTTATTCAGATGCGCCTTATGGACAAATACCCCGATTTCCGCTATGCACATACTCAAGCCTATACTTATGAAACAATTGAAAAATATTATCCCGAGGTATTCGAAGAGCTCAAAGAAAAAATCCGCTCAGGGACATTTGAAATCGTAGGAGCCATGTACGTTGAGCCTGACTGCAATGTTCCTTCCGCTGAAAGCCTTATCAGACAATGCCTTTACGGTCAGCACTATTTCAGGGAAAAATTCGGAATAACCGTAGATTCCTGCTTCCTGCCGGACGTTTTCGGAAACTCCTGGATACTACCGCAGATTCTTAAAAAAAGCGGTGTAAATTACTTCATATCCAACAAAATGAGCACGTGGAACGATACAAACCGCTTCCCTCACAACAATTTTATATGGCGCGGAATTGACGGAAGTGACGTTTATGCATCGGTGCCCCCGACCCACTTTATCACCTGGAACGAGCCCTCTCAGGTGGTTGAGAACTGGGAAGCATTCCAGGACAAGCACACAGATACAGAAACTCTTTCAATGTTCGGCTACGGAGACGGGGGATCTGGTGCCACAGAAGAAATGATTGAGCTTATGCACCGTTTTAATAAGCTCTCAGTTATGCCCGAAACACGCCATATCACGGTAAAGGATTTCCTTCACGATAACTTTAACTCTGATCATAGCTTTGATGTGTGGGACGGTGAATTATACCTCGAAATGCACCGTGGTACGTTTACAACCAAGTCCGATATAAAAAAATTCAACCGTTATCTTGAAAACCGCTTCCGCCTTGCGGAAATGCTCTCTCTCATAAGAGAAAAGAACGGCAACCCCTATCCCAAAGAAGAAATTAAAGAGCTTTATAAGAAATTCCTTGTAAATCAGTTCCACGACATTCTCCCCGGCAGCCACATTACTCCTGTTTTCAGAGACTGTATGAAGGACTATAAGGAGATTGACAGCCGATTAAACGAAATCATCGGCACGGGAAACACCCTCTTCAATCCTCTTAATATAGAGAGAAGCTCCGTGGAATTCATCCCCGATGAAAACGGCTTATTCACCCGTGAGGGCACAAAGGGTAACTACTGCCAAACCTCTTTTGCCCCCTTATCTCACGGCGGAATTTCGGTTCCCGGAAGCGACACATCCTGGTTCAGCTTCAGGGACGGCATACTTGAAACTCCCGTGTACTCAGCCTCAATCTGTCCCGATGGTAGCTTTTCTTCCCTTTACGATAAGGAGCTTGCAAGAGAATTCACGGACGGTGACTTCAACAAGCTTAAAATTTACGATGACCGTCCCGGTATGTACGATGCATGGGATATTCTTCCCGACTATAAGGACAAAGAGCTGCCTCTCGCCATTGAAATCCCTCTTCATTTCGTTAAGGCAGACGGAGAAACTGCTGAGTTTTCGGTAACTCACCGAACGGAAAAATGCCGTTGGGAAAGAAAAATACGCTTCTTCCGCTCCTCCCGTAAAATCGAGGTTGAAAATCTCGTTGACTGGAACGAATTCCACCGACTTATGAAGGTTGCCTTCAACTGCAATATCCTGACAAGAGAGCTTGTCTGCGATACGGGTGCGGGCTTCATCAGGCGCGAAATGCACCGCAACACCTCCTGGCAGAAGGCACGCTTTGAATGCTGCCACCACAAGTGGTTTGACATTTCCGAAACGGGCGGCGGTGTGGCAGTTATCAACGACTGCAAATACGGTGTGGGCGTATCCGAAAAGGAAATCACCCTTTCCCTTCTCAGAGCCACCGAACGCCCCGATCCCCTTTCAGATCTCGGTACACACAATTTCACCTACGTCATTCTTCCCCACGGAGAAATGTCTTACGGTGAAATAAATAAAGAAGCTCTAATTTTCAACACGCCTCTTGCGCTGACGGAAGAAATATCCGTACCCGAAGAATGGAATGTTGACGGTAAAATGATTCTTCAAAGTGCCAAAAAGGCAGAAGGCTCGGATATGACAGTCCTTCGCTTCTGCGAATGTGCAGGTGCAAGAGGAACTCTTACCTTCCCCCACCCTGTAAAGCTTCTGAATCTCCTTGAGGATGTTGAAACTCAAACAGATACAGTTGAATTCAAGCCCTTTGAAATTATCACAATCGGCATATAACAGAAAAAGCTCCCGAAGAAAATTCTTCAGGAGCTTTCATTTTTACTTATTTAATCAGAACATATTCTTAATCATCATAAATACCATCTTGAACCATGCTACAAACTTTGTCATATCGTCTGTGGTTCTGGAATAAGCCTGATATCTGTAGAGAGCTTCTTCGTCATCACCGTAAACATCAAAGTAACCGAGTGTATATGTCTCATAATCCTCGGGAGCATTTTCGTCAATTACGAATACTCTTGAGCCTACAGTTTCATCATT
>JAZOWG010000131.1:0-8430 GCA_045659105.1 Acutalibacteraceae bacterium | reverse complement strand
GCAGGTGCAAAGGTAGTGCTTGAAAGCACAAAGGTTACCTTCTATGCACAGTGGAAGGAAGTGCAGATTCTTTCGGGCTTCCAGAAATTTATTCAGAGCATTAAGGATTTCTTCAATATGATAAGAGATTTCTTCCTGAATCTTTTCAAATAAACAGCAAAACCAAAGGCTTCAAGTCTCATCTGAGACCCGAAGCCTTTTTTGTTGTTTATTTGTTATCTGTCGTAATAGAAATCAAACTCGGGAGCTGAAGTTGCGGGAGCATACTGTCCTATCCACATTTCATCCCATTTCATACCTGAGATTCTTTCAAGACGCTTTTTCTGCTCGTCGGAAATTGTAACGGTGCCCGTTTCGTGCTTTTCCTTGATAACTCGCTGAATTTCCTCGTGGTCCTTCTTTGACATAGCAAAGCTCTTTATAAGAATAAGGGTGATAATGCCGAATATGATAGGCATTATTGAGAAATTGAGACGCAGTCCGAATATTGTTCTTGCTGTCTGTTCGATAGGCTTTTTCTTTGTTACGTCATAGCCGAAGAATTTAAGCGAGAAGCCGAGAATTCCCGTCATAAATGAGCTGATTGTTTTTGAAACAAAGCTCTTGAAGGTTGCGATAACGCCCTCACGTCTTCTGCCCGTGATAAGCTCGTCAACGTCGGTGATGTCGGGCTGAATTGTTTCAAGCACAAAGCCGGGACCCGAGAAGCCGAAATTGTAGAGGATTGCCGCAAGATAAAGGAAAAATACGGGAGTTTTGTGTGTTATGAAGGCATTTATTCCGAGACCTGCAAGCATAATCGGTGTAAGCATAAGACCTGATCTTCTCTTGTCAAAGAAGCGGGTAAGGAAGTAGATAAAGGGGGAGCCTGCGAATTCAGCCGCACCTGCAATTGTGGTAAGCAGATTGAAATGGCTGTATTTGTCTGCGATGCTTATGATGAAATACTGATCCGAATAGCTGTAGAAGCTTGCACGGAAGGAATTGAAGATGCTTATAAGGAAATACTGTCTGAAGGAACGGTTCTTGAAGACCATATAGTATTCGTTGAAAAGGTATCTCCAGTTTATGGGGTCATTCTTAAGGTTGATTGAAGAGGGCTCCGGGCAGGTAAAGAAGGAAAGCACGGGAGACCATACGAACCATACGGCAAGAACGATACCGCAGATGAGATATTTGCCTCTGTCGGCAGGGGAGGGGTCCGGCAGATTGAAGCCGCCCAGAGAAAAGCCCATGAACACGAAGGAGATTATCTGTCCCACGCTGTTGAACATATATTCCACCATTTTGTACTGAGTTCGTCTGAAATAGTCGGGCTCAATAGTAGGAAGCATTGCCACGTGAGGTACACTCATCATGGTAAATGATGTTGAATAAATAAAGGATGTGGCAAGGTAGTAGATAAAGTTGAATGCCATATTGCCCATTGATGAAATGCCGAAGGAGCACCACTTCATTATATACGCAAAGAAGAAGGGGATAGCACCCATAAGCACGTAAATTCTGTGCTTACCGTATTTCGAACGGGTGCGGTCGGTAATAAGTCCCATAACCACGTCAGAGACAGCATCAATGATTCCGTTTATCATACTGATTGTTCCCGTGATATGCGTCGGCATCTGTTCAACGAAGCTGAGATACTGCTGATGGTAAAGGTTTATCGGATACCAGGCACCGCCAAGGGTGATGTTTGCACAGGTGTAGCTTGCCATCGGCTTTATGTACGTGCCGAAATTACCTTCGATTCCCGCGGCATTCTTCAGCTGAGTTCCCGTTTTCGTCAGCATTTGCCGTACTTTTCCCGGGTTGTCTTTTCTGCCCATAAAAATTTCTCCTCTTTTGTGCAAAATATTATAATATGCTTGAATTATAACACTATTATAGTCATAATGTCAAACAAATTATCATAATATTTGTTGAAAAATTCTGTTGAAAAAGGCAAAAAGCTTATTGCATTGTTTAGACTTTTGTGCTATAATTTTCAGCGTACTCTATTGGGAATTTGTTGTTTTTCACCATATTCCTCACATTTTTAGGAGGTTACCATTTTGAAACAGTATAACGCTAAAGACATCAGAAACGTCTGCATTGCCGGTCACGGCGGCAGAGGTAAGACCACTCTTGCAGAGGCTATGCTCTATATTGCAGGAGCATCTGACCGTTTCGGTAAGGTCAGTGACGGCAACACCGTAATGGATTTCGACGCTGAAGAAAAGCGCCGCCATAATTCAGTATCATCAGCTGTATGCCCCCTCGAGTGGCGTGACAGAAAAATAAATATTATTGACACTCCCGGTCTTTTTGACTTCGCAACGGGTGTTTCCGAAGGTATCAGAGCAGCAGAAACAGTTCTTATCGTAACAAAGTCAGGCTCAGGTGTCGGCGTCGGCGCTGAAAAGGCTTATAAGGCTGCTACAGCAAGAGGTATGTCAAAGTACATCATCGTTACGGGCTGTGACGCAGAAAATGCTAATTTCTACAAGACTGTTGATGCCTTCCAGGAGGGCTTCGGCAAAAAGGTTTGTCCCGTTGTTGTTCCTTATGTAGTAGGCGACAAGGTTGAATGCTACGTAAACTTCCTTCAGAATAAGGCTTTCGCATATAAGGACGGCAAGGCTACTCAGGTAGATATGCCCTCCTCAGAAAGAATTGACCAGCTTCACGAAGCATTCACAGAGTCCGTTGCATCATCAGACGACGAGCTTATGATGAAGTATTTCGACGGTGAAGAGTTTACACACGACGAAATCGTTGCAGGTCTTTCAAAGGCAGTTCTCGACGGTACCGTAATGCCTATGTATGCTTGCTCAGCTTACACTCTTGAGGCTGTTGACCTCGTTCTCAACGGTATCACAAAGATGGCTCCCTCACCCGTACAGTTCAAGGAGCACGCAACAGATGCGGACGGAAACGAAATCGACCTTGAATGTGATGAAAACGGACCTCTTGCAGCTATCTGCTTCAAGACCGTTGCCGACCCCTTCGTAGGTAAGATGACTTATGTTAAGGTAGCATCAGGTAAGATTGACGGCAATACTCCCTGCTACACTCCCAGAACAGCCGCTAACCAGAGAATGGGTAAGCTTGTTATCCCCAAGGGCGGTAAGACTGAGGATACTGCAGTTATCACAGCAGGTGATATTGCTGTTATCACAAAGCTTGACGGTATCAAGACGGGTGATACAATCTGCTCCGAAAAGCAGCCCATCTCCCTTACAGCCCCCGTATTCCCCGCACCCTGTCTTTCAATGGCAGTTATGGTTAAGAAGAAGGGCGAGGAAGAAAAGGTTGCAGCAGGCCTTAAGAAGCTTTCTCACGAGGATCCTGCTATCAAGTACTACACAAACGACGAAACAAGAGAGCAGATTCTCTCCGGTCTCGGTGAGCAGCATCTTGACCTTATCGTAACAAAGCTCAAGACCAAGTTCGGTGTTGAGGTTGACCTTCAGATTCCCAGAGTTGCCTACAGAGAAACCATCTCCAAGAGAGTTGAAATTCACGGCAGACATAAGAAGCAGTCCGGCGGTCACGGTCAGTTCGGTGACGTATGGATCCGTTTCGAGCCCTGTGATGAGCTTGATCTCGTATTCGGTGAAGAGGTTGTCGGCGGTTCTGTTCCCAAGAACTTCTTCCCTGCAGTTGAAAAGGGTCTTCGCGAAAGCGTTAAGCGCGGTATCGTTGCTGGCTATCCCGTAGTTAACATCAAGGCTACTCTTTACGACGGTTCTTATCATCCCGTTGACTCCTCTGAAATGGCATTCAAGACAGCCGCTTCACTTGCTTTCAAGCAGCTTAAGGACACAGCAGGTCCCGCAATTCTTGAGCCTATCGGTACACTCAACGCTTATGTTCCCGATGATAACCTCGGTGATATTATGGGTGACGTTACAAAGCGCCGCGGACGTGTTCTCGGTATGGGTCCCGCAGAAGAAGCAAAGATGCAGCTTCTTGAGGCTGAGGTTCCCATGGCTGAAATGGGCGACTTCGCAACAACTCTTCGTTCCGTAACAGCAGGCAGAGGCTACTTCTCACTTGAATTTGCAAGATATGAAAGAGCTCCTCAGGACGTTGCAGCAAAGGTTATCGCAGAGTCCGTAATGGAAGACGACGACGAATAAAAACAGTTTTTCCCGGGGGCATATGCGCCCGGGTATTTTTTTTCAGATAGCTTCCTTTTTTCACCATTTGTCTCAGTTTGTTGACACTGATTTTTGATGATGCTATAATAACTATGTAAAGAAAAATGCTTTCTCTTGCCTGTTCGCAAAAAAAGCCTTTACCATAAAAACAGGAGGTATACTTATATGAATAAGACGTTTAAGAGGATTTGTGCCGTTATTATGGCTGCAGTTACGGTTTTCGGCTTTGCTTCCTTTGCAGGAGCTTCCGTCTGCTCTAATCCGAATTCGTATTCAAGTGAATATAAGACAGAGGGTATTTATACCTATTACCTGTCGGATATCGGTGCCACTATTGTCAGAATCGACGGTGAGCTCAAGGGCGATGTGGTAATTCCTGATAAGCTCGGTGGAAAAAATGTTGTGGAAATCCGCTCTCATCTTTTTGCCGCACAGGAAAAAATAACGTCTGTAAAGCTGCCTGATACTGTTAAATTTATCGGTGCAGGTGCATTTCTGAACTGTAGGTCTCTGGAAAGGATTACTATTCCCGATAATGTTACCGTAATTAATGAAGGCACCTTTGAAGAATGCCGGAAGCTGACTACGGTAAATCTTCCCGAGGGGTTGGAAACAATCGGAAGCAGGGCATTTTACCGCTGTACCTCTCTGACTGAAATTAAGTTTCCCGTAACCTTAAAAAATATCGAAACCGAAGCCTTTTGCGATAGCTCACTTAAGAGCGTCAGACTGCCTGATAAAATAGAAGCTGTAGAATTCGGTGCTTTTCTCGGAACTCCCTTCTATAATTTGGAATCCAACTGGGAAAACGGTATGCTGTATGTTGGAGACGTTCTTTTGACGGTAAATCAGAGTGTATCGGGAAAAATAGTTATAAAAAAGGGTACAAGGCTTGTTTGCGGAGGCTTCGGCAGTGAGGTCACTGAGGTTGTTCTTCCTGAAGGCTTGGAAAAAATCCCGAACGGAATGTTCAGCGGCTGTCCGAAAATTGAGCATATTGATCTGCCTTCAACAATAAAAGAAATCGGCAGTCAGGCATTTATGTCCTGCACAGGTCTTTCTTCTCTGACAATTCCTGGCGGAGTTACCGAAATTAAATACGGAACATTCCGTGATTGCTCAAATCTTAAGGATATAAAGGTGCCTGAAGGTGTAAAAACAATAGAGGAATATGCCTTTGAAGGAACTGCTTATCTTGAGCAGCAGCTGAGCGTTAACGGTGCACTTTACGTCAATGACGTTCTTGTAAGGGTTTCCCCTGAAACAGAAGGTGAAATTGTTGTAAGAGACGGTACTGTTAAAATAGTTTCCGGAGCATTTGATGACTGCTACAGAATAAGCTCTGTTATTCTGCCTGATTCTCTGGAGGAAATTCCTTCCATGGCATTCATTTCCTGCCGTGATATGAAGGAAATAACCATTCCCGATAAGGTGAAAAAGCTTGATCTTCACAGCTTCGCCAATGATATTGAGATTATAAATATCGGCAAGGGTGTAGAAGAAATCATCCCCTACGGTATGGACAACGTCAAGGAATTAAACGTCCATAAGGATAATAAGGCTTATTCATCGGAGAACTGCGTGCTTTACAATAAGGACAAAACTGTTCTTATCCAAAGCTTGGACAATGTTTCTGAGGAGTACACGCTTCCGCTTTCAGTTACGGAGATAGGTGAGGAAGCATTCAATTCCTCCTCATACAAAACGGTAAATCTGCATGACGGTGTCAAAAAAATTCATGCAGGGGCCTTTACATATGCAAAATGCGAAAAGGAATATGTCCGCGGCTGTACATATGTCGGTAAATATTTTATCAGCGGAAATGCTGAAAAATTAGTTGTAAGGGAAGGAACTCTTCTTATTGCAGACGAGGCATTTGCCTCTGCCAACGACCTGAAGGAGATATATATTCCCGCATCTGTCAAATACGTCGGTGAAAATATTATTAATTATTCTCCCGAGCTTAAAAAAATAACAGTCGCATCGCCCTATGCGGAATTCTGCGATTGCTCACTCGGACTTTCAAACAGTAAGCTCACACTTTACGGCTATACGGGCTCCGAAGCACAGAAGCAGGCAATAAGACACGGCTTTGATTTTGTTTCCATCGGCGAAGTAAAGCCCTTAATCAAGGAAAATGCTTATATAAAGCTTGACGGTAAGACCTTGTTTGCGGCATCGGGTGTGAGTGCAGACAGAATTCATAAAAACGCAAGCGTTCCCGTTGAAATTTTTAATTCCGAGGGAAAAACCGTTACGGGAAAAACCGCCATAGCAACAGGTATGGTTATAAATGCCGAAATGCCGGAAATTCAGCTGATGATTATTGTCAGAGGTGACGTGGACTGCGACGGAAAGATAAGCGCAACCGATGCAAGAGACGTGCTCAGAGCATCTGTAGGACTTGAGGATTTTTCAAAAAATGAAGCGGTATATACCGCCGCAGACGTAGAAAAGGACGGAAAAATTACGGCAAGCGATGCAAGAGAAATTCTGAGAGCAGCTGTCGGACTTACCGACTGTAAATCATGGCTTTGATATTTTGCAGGAACGGAAATTTTATTATAATGTAGCATAAAAACGAACTGCCCCGACTTGTACTCACTGTACAAATCGGGGCAGCTTTGCTTTCGGTGTTTGTATAATTTTTTACGGGTTACTTATTTTTGTTTATTTCTTCAATAAGGAAGGGGATAGCTTCCTCGAAGTTAACACCGTACCAGTTGTGGTTTTCTTCCCTCACCGTAGCCTTAATTGATTCTACGGTATAGTTGGCAGCGGTTTTAAGGGCTGCTTCAAGGGAAAGCCCTCTCATTAAAGCACCTACCGAGGCACTTGAGAAAACGTCACCCGTGCCGTGGAAGCTTACATTTATCTTTTCCGTGTAATAGCTTGAAAATTCATCCTTTTCTTTGTTGTAAGCCATAACACCGAGCTTGCCTTCTTCAAAGGAAACGCCCGTAAGCACGGCATTTTTACAGCCGAGGTCAGCCAGCTTCTTAAGAATATTCTTGATATAATCCTCGCTGTAACCGCTTTCGATATATTCCTCGTGAAGCATAAAGCAGGCTTCCGTAAGATTCGGAACAATTACGTCTGCCTTCGAACAGAGCTTTGCCATGGAATCTGCAAATTCCTGGGTAAAGCCCGGGTAAAGCTTTCCGTGGTCAGCCATAACGGGGTCAATGAAAATGATGTTGTCTTCGGTTCTGAAATCATCAAAGAATTTGCTCATAAGCTCCAGCTGTCTGAAGGAGCCGAGGTAACCCGTGTAAATTGCATCAAACTTTATGTTTTCTTTTTTCCAATGCTCTGAGACAGGCTCAATTTCGTCCGTCAGGTCGCAGAAGGTAAAGCCCTTGAATGCGGTATGTGTTGAAAGCACGGCTGTAGGAATAACCGCAGCCTCAACTCCGCAGGCAGAAATTACGGGAAGTGCCACCGTAAGGGAGCATTTTCCCACGCAGGAAATATCCTGAATCGTTACTATTCTTTTCATTTTTTCTCTTCCTTTATACTTTTATCATCCTCTTCGATTTCGTCTGCCGTGTTATCTTCAACATCAAGCACATCGTTGAGAAAGTGAATACACTTGTTCATACATCTTTTTGCTGTTTTGAAGCCCATATTAAGGTGGTAGCAATGATTGTTGAGAATTCCGTCAACAACAAATTTCTTGTATTTAATGCCGTTTTCGGCTAATTTATCCGCCATAGGCTTGCCCTGGTCTATACAAAGAATATCCTCCTCTGCCCAGGTTATAAAGGTGGGACACCAGCTTTCGTCAACATAGTTTATGGGGGAAATAAAGTTTATATGCTCATATTCGTCCGTGTTGGAGTAGTCCTTTTTGATGTTGATGCCCAGTACCATGCTCATAGTCTTTGATACAAGCCCCATAACGTTTGGCGTTGTCACGACCTTATCCATATCGAAAAGACCGCACATAAGCGCAACTGCCGCAGGCTTATATTTTAATTTCGGAAGTCTGAATCTCTCGCGAAGCTCCCTGTGATTTGCGAATGCACAGAGCATTGCTGAGAAATATGCACCTGAGGAGTCACCTGAGACAACTATCTTATCCGTATCGATATTGCAGTATTTACTTAAGGTTTCTATGTAATTGAAGGCTCTTACTATATCTGCAAAATTTTCCTCAAGCTCAACCTCGGGAGGCATACGGTAGTCGATATTGAAAACGAAATAACCGTGATGTGCATAGAATTCGGAGTTTGTTATTCTGTAATCCTTATCCCCCTTTATGAAGCCGCCTCCGTGGACGTAGAGGAGA
>JAZOWG010000130.1:0-3772 GCA_045659105.1 Acutalibacteraceae bacterium | reverse complement strand
ATTATGGGTGAGGAGGTGTGACTATGAAGAAGGTTTTATGCTTTCTTTTGGTTCTTTTTCTTCTCGGCACGTCCTTTCTCGGCGTCACGGCTTATTCTCTTATTAAAGAGAGTGACAATGTTATCTTTACCGCTGTTGACGAGTGGGGTGACAGACGAGTGCTTCAGGGAATAAGTGCAGATATGAGCTTTACTATGCACGAAAAGCTCAATTGGGAGGTAAGCTTCACACCCTTTGAGAAAACCGAAACGGAGTATGTGTATGATGTCTTTTATAATCTCAAGCGAAATACATCACCATATTATTTTGGTATTTCAATGCCGAGTCTCGGTCTTCTTCAGCTGAAAAATACCCATCCTGTGCTGAAGCAGCTTGTGGAGGATCTGAGGGCAGAAGCGCTGGAAACAGGGAAGCGAGCAAGTGCAGAAGTAAAATTCTGTGATTATTATGAGTATTATCCCGTAAACATAAACTTTTCCCTTCCTGGTATCAGCATTGACTGGCAGAACGGCTTCGGTTTGGATGAAAAGGGACAATATATATTTTCGGGTATCTCACCTTCAAGAGGGCAGGGTGTTATTGATGCTTTCAATGAATTTTTCAGAATTCCCGTGGGGGAAAGTGACGTCCGTGCTATAAGTATTCTTCCGAATGCAAACGGTAACTTCTCCTATCAGTCGGACCGTGAAAATACTTTTGATTTCTTTTTTTACTCCGTACGGACAGATAGTCATATTTATCTTACCTTCGAAAATGAAATAAACACGGGGCACGAATGGACAAGGGAGCTTGTCGATACATCCCTTGTTCCCGGCGGCTACGGAATATATTCCTTGCCTTATACGGAAAACGATATAAGGTATGAGGAGCTTAAAACGGTTTATTCTATTCCTCGTGATGCTACCGTAGAGAGCCTTTCTATAGATGAAGAAAGGCAGGAGCTTTTTCTCGGTCTTCATGAAAACGAAAGGTATATGCTTCACGTTATTGATATGGCTACAATGACCGATAAAACGGTTATAGAGCTTTTCGGCTTTTCCTTTACGGATTACTCCCTTACGGTGAAGAATGATGATTTCTTTGTGTTTCTTAAAAATGACGTTGACTTCAACGTTGTTGCAATAAATGACGAAGGAAAATGGGAATCTGCTCTTACCGGAACAATGCCATCCGAATCGGCAGCAGACAGAGGATATTTTACCCACAGAAGCCGCTTCGGCTTTGACGGTGAAAGGCTTGCTGTATGGACTGTTGAGGATCCGAATATGGAGGAGATAAGAATTCTCTCCGTTCAGCCCGACGTTATGGTGTTCACGAAAGACGGTCTTCAGTATTACTGCAAATGGCTCTGCTCATTGGGAGATCCTGTTGTAAATGCATTCAGGTGGGAAGCCGTAACCATTGAAGACTGGAAGGTCATAATTGAATAAAAATAACGGAGAGCAGAAAATGCTCTCCGTAAATTTTATTTGTGGATTCTTAATACCGTTACGCTGTACATAGGTATTGTGTAATTGAACTGTGAGGAAATTCCGTCGACCGTGAATTCTTCAATTTTGCAGTCCTCCTCGGCACCTAAAATGTTGTCGTTATTAAGGTCGTCACCCTTCATCTGCTGTACGTCTGCAGTGGCTTCAACCTCAGCCTCACCGAGATTAATTGCAACTGTCTTTGTGTTACCCGTTACGTTAACGAGTTTTACTATAATATCACCCGTGTCATCCGTGCTGACAACGGTGTAACATTCTGCATAAGCATCGTTTCCGAAATCGTATTCGAACTGCATTTCTCCGTCAATGTAGCCCTTTACGAGTGTGCCCGCAACCTCAAGCTTAATTTCGTATGTTTTGCCTGTTTCCACGGTGAAATCCGTGTTTGTTGCGAGAATTTCGGTTTTGATGCCGTTTTCAATTTTCTGAACTACGCTTCTGGTGTTACCCCATCCGCCGAGATTCCAGAAATAATTGTTACCCGTATCCTTTACACCGAAGTGGATAAGGAAGCCCTCGTCACCGCCTGTTTTTGTAGCTTCAAGAGTGTAGGTGTAATTACTCCAGGTATCGTCTCCGAAGTAGGCAACGCTTCCCGTATCGCTGTATTCCATCCAGGTGTCAAGCTGATTTAATTTTCCGCCCTTGATTTTCCATTTGCCGCTTGTGGGCGTTTCCCAATTCCACCACATATTTTTAACAGAGAACTTATCCTTGCCGAGGGTCTTGCCTGTTTCATTGTCCGTAACAGAGAGGTTGTCGAATTCCGCTGATGTATACCAGGTGCCGACACCTACCTTGCCCGTAATGTCACCCTCGTCAATTTCTGCACCCGTAAGGTCGTGAGAGAGTACCTTTGTACCCTGATTCGTGCTGAAAAGCTTCTGTGCATAGTAGCTGATAGAGCCCGTCACCTGATGACTATTGAACCATATAAGGTCAGGTGACCAGTGTGTTGCCGTAAGGTTGCCGAAAAGAGGAGCGTAAGCTGCCATTTTAACTATATCGCCGTTTCTTTCAAGTCCCGTCATATAAGCGGCTTCTGCGAGAGCTGCTTCAAGGCGGTTGCTTCTTGCGGCATATTCACCTAAGAAAACATTGATTCCGCCGCCGTAGGGAGTGTCTGTCATTTCACTGAAGGCACGCTTGTAGTTATCCTCATCATAATAATCTGCATTTCTGAAGAACCATACGGGGTCGTTATAATAGTGCTGGTCTGTTGCCCCCGCAAAATCAAGCACATTTTCGGAGCCTGTTTTGTCAAGCTCGTTCTTTGCGTATTCGTAAGAGGGGAGATACTGTGTACCGCTTGTTGCGTCATCGGTGCCTGCTGAATAAATGAGCTCCAGTCCTTCGTATAATTCGGGATTTTCCGCTTTTGCCTTGTTGAAGGCCTCGAGGAAGGCAGAGTATCTTTCAAAATACACCTGTCCCTCGTTTTCGTTGCCGATGCAGATATATTTAAGCTCAAAGGGTGCCTCGTGTCCCATAGCTATTCTTACCTTGCCCCATACGGTGCTTTCGTCACCGCGGCAGAATTCAACAAGGTCAAGCATATCGTCTATATAACGCTGAAATTCGGGTGTGTACATTTCCACGGGGCCCTTGCCTCTCATCTGGCAGAAAAGTCCGCAGTTAAGAACGGGCACACCTATAGCTCCTATATCCTCTGCAAGCTGAAAATATTCATAAAAGCCCAGGCCATAGCTCATAAAGCAGGGAAGAGGATCGTCCGTTGCGGCAATATTTGTCCAGAGATTGATGCCCTGACGTCTTGCGGCAACGTCACCGTAGGTGCCGCCGAAAAGAAGAGGCTCACGGCTTTCGTCAACGCCTACGGAATCCTTCCAGTCGTAAGCTGTATCATCGTCATAGCCTTCAATTATACATCCGCCGGGGAAACGCAGGAATTTGGGCTGCAGCTCCTCCAGCATTGTTCCCAGGTCATTTCTCATGCCGTTTTCTCTGCCCTTGAAGGTGTTTTCGGGGAACATCGAAATCATATCGAAGCACACTTCACCCTCATCAATAAGAAGCTGAAGTGTTACCCCCTCGTGTGCCGTCACGGGTGAGGTGATTGTCAGAGTATATTTGCTCCAATTTTCTGAAATTTCGTCAATAAGAATTTTTTCTGCCAGAGCTTCTCCGTTTACGGCAAGGCGTACCGTGAACTTGCCGCTGTAGTCGGAAGCTTTTGCATAAAATGAAATCTTATAATTTTCATTTTCCGTGACAGCCATTCCGTCAAGGAAGCCTCTGTTTTCAATACCTGCCTTTTCGGA
>JAZOWG010000129.1:0-16207 GCA_045659105.1 Acutalibacteraceae bacterium | reverse complement strand
CACAAAAACACCTTGTCCTGCCGCCGTGTTTTTATATCTTTTCATAAAATTGAACTTTTTTCTCAAAAACTCTTGATTTTTTCTGTGATATGGTATATACTAATCAAGCATTAGAGATATCGCGGGATAGAGCAGTTGGTAGCTCGTCGGGCTCATAACCCGGAGGTCGTTGGTTCAAGTCCTTCTCCCGCAACCAGATAAAAGAAAAGGTATTCCGTTCGGAGTACCTTTTCTTTTTTTGCATTTATGTGGTAAGGACTTGAGCCCACCGAGCCTCCGAGGGGATGAGCCCGAGTGGGCTCATGGCACGGGGAGAGCATCAGTCTCCGCGTCCTGTGGTAGATTCCCCCACGGTGTGGGGGAAATGTCACGAAGTGACAAAGGGGGACGGGCCCGTCAGGCATGCAGGAGACTGATGCTCGGCGCAGCGGTCAAAGGTCATAGGCGCCCCAAGCCGTAATGACCTTTGGGCACCGCAAGTGGGCAAACAAACGAAGTTTGCGCGAATTGAGGGAGTCCTTCTACCGCAACCAACAGTGCGAACCGCTACAGCTTACGGCAAAAAATCAGATACACTGCGTATCTGATTTTTTTTATTTCCGCTAAAATACTGTCCATCCATACTTTTTTTGAGTCTGTTTTTCGGCAAATTTCGGAAATTTTATCCGCATTGCATCGGGCTGTCTCTTGCGGTAACCGATGCTATGTGATATACTGATATAAACACCGCAAGCAGGAGGACACTATGAATATTGACGTCTTTATCAGCCACCATACCTCATCATCACTTCACATTGTTGAGGGCATTGCAAACAAGCTTGAATCAAACGGACTTCGGTGCTGGTATGCCCCCCGTGATACGCAGGATACTTATGCGAACAGCATCTCCAAGGCTCTGCAAAGCTGCTCTGTTTTTTTGCTGATTCTTAATAAACCGTCCTCGGAATCCTTCCACGTTCTCAATGAAATTGATATGATAAGCAAGCGCCTTGCAAAGGGTGAGGCTGTTCATATTGTTCCTTTCCATACAGCAGATGAAGACATCAGCCAGGATGCCCAATACTACTTAGGCAGAATGCATTGGATTGATGCAATGACACCGCCAATGTACAAGCGTATAGATGAGCTTGTGGATTACATAAACCGTGCACTCGGAAGAAAAAGCATTAC
The DNA here is from genome assembly GCA_045659105.1 of Acutalibacteraceae bacterium. GTDB lineage: Bacteria > Bacillota > Clostridia > Oscillospirales > Acutalibacteraceae > RUG806. Next base: position 15,037 of record JAZOWG010000129.1, on the reverse strand, counting down.
CGAAAACGAACCGAAGGAAGCATCAAAATCATATCGGCTTATTTCCAAGATACCACAGGCACGTGACGTTTTCCACGGCAGAGAAGAGCTTATCTCCCGTATCGGTGACGTATTTAACAGCGGTAAAAACGTGGTTTTCCTGGAAGGAATCGGCGGAATAGGAAAGAGTGAGCTGGCAAAGCAATATGCCTTAAAAAACAGAGACCGTTATCACACCATTCTTTTCGTAACCTATACTTCTTCTCTGGAAAAGCTGTTTTATGACAAATCCTCTATCGTTATAGAAGACCTTGAGCCTGCGGAAAATGAAACGGCGGAAGCCTTTTTTGAGAGGAAGCTTGCAATTTTCCGTTCAATTGCAGATAAAGGAGTGCTGCTAATTGTCGATAATTTCGATACAGACGATGACGTACGCCTTAAGGAACTGCTTGAAGGAAATTATAACGTAATTCTGACAACCCGCAACGCACATCCCGGCTACCCCACCGTCAAAGTAGAAGCAATGCGTGACCCTGACGTCCTCAGCAGGATTTTTGAGGAAAACTACGGTACCGGCATCGACGAGTGCGACCGCCCTTATCTTGAAGAAATTTTTACTCTGGTTGATTACCATACCTATGCCATCGAGCTGATTGCCAAGCAGATGGATGCCAGCTTTATCTCTGCAAAAGAGATGCTTGATTCTCTGAAAAAAGGCGGAATGTTAAATAATATCAGCGAAACGGTATCAGGGCGCAACAACTACAATACGGCATTCGGGCATATCTGCTCCCTGTTCAATCTCGGCAATCTGAGCCCCGTTGAACGGCGCCTGCTCTCTTACTTATCCGTTTGCGGAAACCGCGGTATCCTTGCAGTACGTTTTCGTGAGTGGGCACAGCTTGACTCCTTTGAAGCAGTAAACAGTCTTATCAGGAAAAGCTGGATACGCAAGGAGGACGGAGGACGAATCTCCCTGCATCCCCTTGTCAGAGAGGTTGTCAGCGCCATTCTTCAGCCGACAGCAGAAAACTGCTTCCCCTTCCTCGATAAGGCTTGCAGCTTTTGCTTTACTGCCTGGTACCGTCCGTACCCGGAAAACGTTGCTGTCGCGGACACTATCCTTTCGATTTCCGAAGCCCTGACGCCAAGCCCTCAGCTGTGGTTACAGTTTACCTGTTTCGCAAATTTCCTGTGGCAGGTAGGTAAATTTGAAGAGTCTATAAAACAAGGTCACGCCATTATGGATACCGTCCTGAAGCATTTCGGGGAAGCCTCAATGATCAGCGGATATACGGCTAAAAGCCTGGGCGGCTGTTATTTCAATTCCAGACACCTGGAGGAATCTATTCCCTGGTACCGCAAGGGACTTGAATATATGCTCGCCTGCGGTGAGCCCGAGAGTGAAGACCTGGCAATGTCGTATGAAAAGGTTGCAAGATGCCTTACCTGGGAATATGAGCAGGATTTAAAGCAGGCAGAGGCGTTCTTCTTAAAATCTCTGGAAATCCGACAGAGGATATTAAAAACCATCGAAAACGGCGGACGCTCAGAATTTCTTGAAAGTCCATATTCTCAATACGGCGCCGCTGATGCCGATCAGCTTCCTATGGCATACGCCCGTATCGGAGAGTCGTATATGGAAATTGCCCGTATGTACCAGTTTGCGGGAGAATACGAAAAGGCGCTTGAGTATTCCATCAAATACGGAGAAATGATAGATACGTATACCCCCGAAAACGTCTCGGGCAAGGCATACACGCTGAACGACCAGGGAGTATCTCTTTATCACCTGGGAATCAATGCCCGTGAAAAAGGTAAAAACGAAGAGGCTATGAATTATTTCATAAATGCAGAAAAGCGTCTGCGTGAAGCGCTGGAAATCAACACAAAAATGCGCGGAGGTCTTGCTATCGACACCCTCGACAACGAGGAATATCTTGCAGATACCCTTGCGGCAATGGGCAATTACGGCGCTGCATCCAACGAATATATGGCAGTTCTGACTATGGCAGAGGCTCTGCTCGGAGGCACACATCCGCGTCTCGAGCAAATAAGACAAAAAATGGATTTTGAGAGCTTATAACATCCGCTTCCACACTATGCGGAATCTGCAAAAAAAGCTAAAGCACACCTTTTGGTGTGCTTTATTTTTTTGTTTTAGAGTGTAAGGACTTGAACCTGCCGACCTTCCGTGGGGATGAACCCGAGTTGGCTGACAATATGCGAAAACACGTACCTCACTTTTAGCAGTTTATGCTTGGTCAGAATAAGTTTATACAAAAATATCCGAGCGGAGTTTTACTTCTGCCCGGAATTTTTTATTATTTACATTATCAGTTTTTCTCACAAGAAATTATTGTTTTTCCTGAATGCGAAAGCTTAACTCTGTCTCCAACGTTCAGTAAAAGCATATTTTCATTTGCACTTGCTTTAGCCTTAAATATATTGTTATCGACATCAATGAGATAAATATAAGTATTTCCGTCAATATCAATATATTTTATTGATGCGATAGTTATTGTTTTTTCTTTTATTTCTTCTGTTATTTTATCGCCTTCAATGCCAAGAGCAGTTTTGTATTTTGTGATACACTCAGCCTGAGTTGCAGCTGTTGTAACAATATTATACTGCTCAACGTTTACGGTAGCATAAAGCTTTACAAGACCGCCGGAATCCTTTAAAACCATAATATAAGTGGGATATCCGTCAATATTGATAAGTGACGGGAATGAAGCCTGATAGCCTTTTTCCTGAACTTCACCCTCTGCTGCCGCCATAGCTGATTTTTCATCAGCTCCTGCGATTGAATAGTAACGGCTTTCGCCTGTTCTTTCATTAGCCAGAAGGAATCCGATATTTGAGCTGTCACCGTTTACGGATGTTACACCTGTATAAATCCATATATCTCCGTCTTTGGCAACATATCCGTAATCAGAAACCGGTGTTTCATCAAAAGCATCATCCTCACTTGAATTATATGTTGTAACCTGTTTACAATCTTTTTTTGCGAACATACTGTTCATATAACCGTTCTGCAGCATACCGTACCAGTTATATTGTTCACATATAAGATCACCGTAAAAAACAACGTCTATCCATCTCGGAATATCTGTTACGTCATATTTCTCTGTCTCACCGCTTACAGGATCCAGAACAACACATCCGCTTACTGTTTTACCGCCAAATAAGCCGATTGTTTTTTCAATAACAGAAGCAACATAATACGGTCTTCCGCTTTCATCAATCTCAAAGTGCAGATTATCTAACATAACAGTAGGATATTTTGTCCAAAGATATCTGTATGCATCTTCAGAGAAAAATGCCGAGGGAACATATTTCATTCCTTCTGATTTTTCAAACGAAGCAGACATTGAAACAGGATTAACGGTTACATAACCTTTAATTCCGTTATTTTTGTTGTTCATCCATTTGAAGAATCCTGCATATTCCAATGCGGAAACCTTAATAGGCTTTCCGTTATAATCTATCTGTGTGTAATCATAGGAAACATTGAACTGACTTACGACATCTGAAAGAGCACCGATTTCACGGTCACCGAGCATCTGTGCAGATTTTGTATCCATTAAAGCAATGGAATCTGTACCGACAGATTCAGCCAAATCAACAGAAAAGTCCGAATCTGCAACCTTTAATATTTTTGAATGCTCAGTTGCATTAAGAACAGTACTGCCGACAATGCCCAAAAGAACAATCAACACAGTAAACACAATTGGCGCTAAATAATATTTTATCTCAAAATTGAATTTTGCGGATTTCTTATATCTGCCTTTTGAGCCGGTCTTCTTATTTATAGTCACCCAACCAAAATCTTTAAATCCCTTTGCAGATCGTTCAACTACCACAAAAATCAGAAGTGAAATATCAATAATAAGCCATAACCATAAATTGTGAACGTTAAGTGCAGGACAAAAAATGTATAAACTTAAACCAAAAAACAGCAAAGCTGAAATCGCTCCGATTATGTACGGAAAAATTTTGACTTTTTTCATATCCGTCAACTCCTTTTAATATTCCGTCATAATTATTATATCACAAGCAAAATAACATTTCAACAAATTGTAAGTTCAAAAGACCTTCCTCAAAATCGGGACATAAGAAAATTTTCGCCCCCCTTTCTTTCCCTTATGCATAAATATACTCTGATTTTTAGCAAAAAAGCACAAACAATAGTCCTTACTGCCACACATATTACTATATTGCATATGCATAATAACCAAAATTTTACATATTGCTTTGTGCAATATCGTCGGTTTGATTCTTGATTTAAATGCAAAAATATGTATAATTATTTGACGGTAACGAAATATTTATATTATATATTCAGAGGTTTTTATGCAGAGCATTATCACATTAATCGGTCATATTTTAGGTTTTATTGCAGTTGGCTTATTTTTCTATTCTTATCAGGTAACAGAGAAAAGAAGCCTTATGATTATACAGACTGTTGCAACAGCCTTAAGCTGCGTACAGTATCTGCTTATCGGCGCTTTTTCAGGCTTTGCGCTGAACGTAGTATGCATCATCCGTAATTTCATATTCTATTTCCGCGACAAGAATCAGCGCACAGATCTTGTATCTCCCGTTCTCATTTCTCTGTGCATTGCAGCGGCAAGCATTCTTTCCTGGGAAGGAGTTCACTCTCTTCTTATAACACTCGGACTTGTTATCAACACAATCTGTATGGGAATATGTGATGCAAAAAGCTTCCGCAAAACAATACTCATATCCTCTTCATTGATTCTCATTTACAATATTTTTGCTTTCTCATACAGCGGAATTTTAAGCGAATCAATATCTCTTGTTTCTGTTATAATCGGAATTATCCGTTACAGAAGCACCTCTCAGCCCATCAAAACAAAGACAGCTCTTCCCGCTTAATTGCTTTTAAGGGTATATAAACAATACACATAAGGGATTCCTGCAGAAAGATCATCTGCGGGAATCCCTTAAAATATTTGTGTACTTTTTAGTCACCGATGAGGCCGTGGTAGCGTGCCATCCAGTAAGGAAGAAGATAAATATAAGGCTGCTGTGCTCTCATACCGGTAGCGCTTGTACCGGGAAGAGTTGAAGTACGGTTAACGGTTTTGGAGTTGATTTCGATGAATTCCTCGGCACCCGAATCGCATACAAACTGATTGCCGTCATAGTGAACAAGCACACGTGCATCATACTCTACGGGGTATTTAAGCTGAGGAGGACAGCCCATTTCTTCGGGAGAATAATCCCAGACAATATCCTTTCTGTGGCTGTTGTAAGCGGGCCAACGGATAAGGTCGAGATTCATTTCACTAAGGCTCTTTGCCGCATTTTCAATGTCACAGTAATTGTTTGTAAGCGCACCGTAAATTACGTTGAACATAGGTGAGCGCTCAATTCTTTCGTAATCATAGTGATGAGTAAGACCCATCTTGAAAATTTCCTTGTGAGCATTGTCATCGGTGTAAACGATAAGAGGATAGATGTTTGTAAAGTCAAGCTGGTCGTCAATGTGGGCAAGGTGATTGTCCTCTACCTTGTACTGCATACAGTTCATAGCATAGTGATGCTTGGTTATGAGCATATCGTAAACCTTGTTGTACTTTTCATCCCCAGTTACGTGGTAAGCGGTCTTAAGGAAGGAGAGGATTTCGAGGGAGTTTGTGCCCCTTTCATAATACCAGCGGTCATCGTTGTTAAGAAGGTCAGGCTCCCAGTTTGCCCAGGTGGTAGGAATACCGTCAACGTCGCAAAGGTGGAAATTGTTGTCGATTATGTGGTCTGTGATGTTCTTTACAACCTCGGCAATTTTCTTCTTTTCCTTCTTGTCTGCAACAAGGTCGAAGTAAATGCCGTATGCAAAATAATGTCCCGTCATTTCGTCGGAGGAGGTTTCACCCAGCCACTCCATATCGGGATTACCCTCAACATAGTGCCACTCCTCACGGCTTTCCGTACCGAAGTTTTCCTCGTGAGAATATCTTGTAGCTCTTGCGGTGAAGCCCTTCTTACCTGTTATCTCCGTAAGCTTAATCATAGCTTCAACTGCACGCTTTGCGTTTTCCTTTGCCTTTTCGTCTCCCGTTACCTTGTAGCGGAAGCACTGGGAAGCACAGTAAAGACCCGTGAAAAGTCCGTCGTTATCTGAATTGGGAAGCCAGCCCGAATCAAGGTCGCCGTATTTACGAAGCTCACGGCTTACCTGATAACCCTCGTTACGGGTGAAATACTTCACAGCCATTTCGTCATAATGGTTTGCCTTCTCCTGAAGGGTCATAAGCTGTTCAGTGATAACGCTTATACCTCTGGGAGTTACTGCTGCAATTGTACCCTTGTCGGATACTGCGATTTTTGTAACAACAGGATGCATAAGCCATGCACCGTAGGAGAAATACTTTATTTTACCTTCAACAAGTGCCACAACACCCGTATTGGAGGCAAAATATTTTCTGCCGTCCTTCAGAAAGCACATATCGTTGAAGGAGCCTGCAGGCACGCTGTAGAAATCGTTTCCGTTGTACCAGTAGTTTCTGCCGTCGTAGATATTAAGTCCGTCGTCAGAGCCTACCCAGAGATGTCCCATACCGTCAAGAGCAAGGCAGTTTACCTTCTTTGCAAGAACACCCGACATATCGGGAGTCATTTCCGCAAAGTGACGGCGCTTGCCCTTCATAGAAAGAAGCCCCTCAATAACACCGCCTACATATACTGTTTCACAATACTTTGAAAGGTTATCCTTTGCACATAAGCATACTGCATCCTCGGGCACACCGACGATTCTTGTAAAGCCCTCGTCACCAAAGAGATAAAGAGCCTTTTCCGTCATAAGCCAGAGTGACTTATCCATTGCTACGGACACGTCCTTGACAGCGCAGTCAAACTCGGCAATTTTCTTTATTTTTCCGCCCTTGAGCTCACCGAGGGTCTTACCCGATGACACAAAAACTCTGCCGTCTCTGCCGAAAAGTCTGTCAGCCTTGCCCGAGAGCTTCTTTACATTACCCTCGTTATATTCATAAAGACTGCCCTCTGCGGTGAAATACAGCGTTTCACCGAGGAAAGCCACGGTATTTACTTCTTCTGCATTGATGCCGTTCTCGGCAGTAAGAAATTTCTTGTCATACTGTCTGAACTGACCGAAATTAAGAGTATATTTTTTCATATTTTTCTCCCGTAAATTATTTTTTACCATTCTATCATATTTTTCCCAATCTGTCGAGATGCTTTTTATTTGCACAGAATAAAACAAAATATACTTTTCCTGCTTTTCCGACAAATAGCGAAAAAGGCAGAATGTTTACGGTTTACTGATATAAAGATTTATGTTATAATATAAAAAAACGGCAAGGAGGAAAAATTATGGATACTATCAATACACAGAATCAGGTACCTGAACAAAACACAATTGCCCCTGCAGCGAATACAAACCCCATTGAGCAGTATACCTTCTCTTTTACAAAAGAGGACGGAGACATTTTTTATACCGAACAGATAAAAAAAATGATTATCCGAACCGTAATTGTTTCACTGATTATTCTGTTTGTGTCCTTCGGCAATATAAACGTGCACATAGACGGCAATTACAATGTTTTCTCCGCAGCCCCCTTCTTCCTCGGTATTCTTTTTGCCTATCTTGTAATAAAAATTCCGCTCATAATAAGGGCTGTAAAGAAATGCAAAAAGGCATCGGAGGAATTGGACGGAACCGTATATGAATACAGTTTTTATCCCTCTTGTATAAAAATCCGATGCTCAAAAAACGAAGAGCTTTTAAGAACAAAAAATGTTGATTTCCGTGACATCAAAAAAATTGAAAGAAAAGGAAATTATATAAGAATTCTTACAAGCGACGGATATATACTTCTGAAGGAAAATGAGATTCCGCCCGAATCCCCCTTCCTTTATTACATCAACACATCTCCCCTTACAAAAAACTTAAAAGCACAGTCGAAATTTTCCCTTGCTTCCACGATTCTGTTTATTCTGACTCTTCTTTCTGTATTTTTTGCGGTAGGCGTATTTGCTCTGACAAGCGGCTTGTCCGGCTCCCCCGATATAGGTAATATGTGGGTATTCTTCCTGTTTACGCCTATTCCCGTTGCTTCCTTCTGCTTCGGACTTTTTGCAATGAAGAAAGGCTACAGATTCACAAAAAATATTGTTGCCGGAGTTATTATCTTTGGTCTTCTGTGCGCTTACGGCAGTTTTACTTTTATTTTCAAAGACGTAATGACAGAAAATCCCGAGCTTTATCTTGAAGCGGAGGAGCTGACCGGAATAGACCTGCCCGAATACACATCAATTCGGACGCAGGACTGGACAACCGGAAGTCAGAACATTTCGAGAGGTTATATTTTTGAGACATCAACGGTAGAAATGACAAACGTAACCTCTGAATCCTTCCGCTCAAGGATTTTAAGGGATGACAGGTGGCTCAAAGAAATTCCCACAATACTGATCGGTATAACATCAGACTATTGCACTCACCCCTATTATGAATATGCTCTCATATACAACGTTGACACAGGTGAATACAATACTCTTCCGTCAGAAAGCGGAACCTACCATTTTATAAATATTGTATTTTCCGCTGAAAGAGACAGTCTTATGGTCGTAGATTACGAAATTGAATACACCAAATAAGAAAAAATCTTACGATTTATCAACCCCCTACCCCCAATCTTGGGGGCTGTAGGTGTTTCTTGTTATATGCAAAATTGCTCACATTGCGAGCAATTTCCTATATAATAATAAAGCAACAAGCACAAAGCTACTTTTTTCTGTAGCCTTGTGCTTGAATTTTTTATGATTATTCCGCCCAGTTAATAACGAGCTCATTTATATTAAGACCGTTGTTTGTGGGGTACCACTTCTCCCCTAAGGTAAGCTCGCTTTCGGGAGAACCTACGTTTATTTCGAGAAGAGAAATACTGTTATAGAAGGCATATTCACCGATTTCTTTTACGGAAGCGGGAATATCTATTTTTTTCAGAGCGGTATATGCGAATGCATCCTTACCGATTGCTTCAAGGGTCTCAGGGAGAATGATTTCAGTTATACTGCAACGGAAAAATGCCTTTTCCTCAATGGTTTTAAGGGTTGATGGAAGAGTAAGAGAGCGCACGTCGGAGCACTTATAAAAAGCCTTTGTCCTGACACACTCGACTCCCTCGGGGATTTCATAGGATATACTCTTTACCGTATTTCCTGCTTCATCCTTAATTTCGGCAACATCCCTTGCCATAGGATAGAAAAGAAGCGTCTTCATATCCTTCGAGTAAAGAACACCGTCCACGTCGCAGAAATATTCGTTGCCCTCATCAACCTCAATGGCGGTAACCCTTTTGTTATTTTCCATAGCCCAAAGACCGATTTCACTTACGTTCTTTCCTATGGTGATTTTCGTTACATTTTCAAGGTTTACAATGGCAAAATCCGCAATTCCCGTAACCTTCTTTCCGTCATACTCATCGGGAATCACAATCTCAGGAAGAGTAACGTTGTCGGGAACAGACGTCACGATTAAATTATCACCGTCTGCCTTGTACTTAATTTTAAGACTTTCTCCCGTAACATCTGAAATATCGCAGGAGCAAAGGCAGGTGCAGAGAAGAACAAGAACAACTGCAAAAGATATTATCTTTTTCATACGGCTGCTTCCTCCTTTTCTTCAGCTTCGGCTTTTTCGAGACGCTCTTTAAGCTCTCTTACGCACATATCGTGCTTTTCCTTTGTAAGGTCGTAGAAGAAATAGGGCAAAGCAAACAGCGCAGTAGAAATAATTGCCGCCCATATATAAACGTAGAAAACATTATTGAGAACGGTCGCATCGTAATAAACGTCCCAGTCTGAGGTAAATCCGCATTCGGCAAGAATCCAGGGAAGAAGGTAGCCGAGTCCCATATTAACAGGATTAAGGAACCAGCTGAATACTCCCGAAACGGAGTCGGAGCGTTCACCGTATTTCCAATGGTGATAGTTCTGGATATCCGCACCGAGTCCCAATGCAACACCCGTTTCAACCGGCTGAATGGTATTGCGCAGAAACATAAGAATAAGATAGATTATGAGATTTTCGCTTCTTACGGCAAAAAGCGCACCGAAAAGAATAACGAGAGCCACAGCCTTTGACACAAGAAGAATATCTCTCTTCTGGAATTTTGCAGTAAGCACGGGACAGAGGATGTTGCCTGCCGTCATACCGATAACGACAAGGTTCTTCGCAACACCCATAAGGGATTCCGTTCTGAGCAGGTAAATGAACCACAAATCAAGTATTGAAGCCATAAGCCACTGCCACTGACCTACAATATTCGAAATATTCACAATCCACAGATATTTGTTTTTAAGTGCATTCTTTGCACCCTCGAAGAACTTGACCTTCTTTCTCTTTTCAATGCTTTCTTCAATAACTCTTTCCTTGCAGAAAAGTGCGGCAAGAGAAATAACGGCACCGATTCCCGCGAAAATCGGGACAAATACCTTATAGGTTGTAATATTGAGATAACCTCCCGTTACGGAAATCAGGAACGGGAAGAACATATTGATAATCGAGGGAAAAAGACCCGTAATAATAGGAACGATTGAATGAAGCTTCTGTCTCTCCTGAGAGTTGGGGGTCATAAAGGTTACCAGGCCGTTTACACCAATGAAATTATTGTAGAAATAATTCATAAAGGTAAATGCGCCGTGAAGCACGATAAGCTTCATTGAATAGGAAAGACCTTCTACGGGAAGGAAGGGAATTATTGATGCGATAATTGCCGAGGGAATGGCACATATTACGATAAAGGGCTTTACTCTGCCGTATTTTGCGCAGAATTTCCATCTTATAAACCAGGTGATGTAGCTTGTTACACCGCCCACAAAAAGTATGTTACCCACTATCTGCGGAAGTCCCGTTATAACAACGTCAAAGGTGTTTGACGGAACAAAGTAGCATCCGAGACCTATAATAATCTGACCGAGATATGAAATATGAGCAAATCTCTTCATACCCTTAGACAGTCTTCCGTGGTTTTCATATATGAGCATACCCACGGGGTTAGTGAACATAAGAATGTATCCGATTATTGTAGATACAAGATTTATAAGGTAAAAATCCATTGCGGCTATTCCCATAATTGAACCGCAGAAATATGACGCAGAGAATGTCATAAGACCGCCAGCGGTGGCATAGATATACGTACCTGCCTGAGAGATGGTATATGCCGCCATTTCCTTTAAGGAGAGATATTCACCCTCTGCAGGCTTGTTCCAATGCTCCTTCACGTAAGCGGGTGCTGCTTTTACCTTTCCGATAATTTCAGAAATATTCAATTTAATCAACCCCTTCTTTTCCTATATTATATAATTTTGTTTTAACCAAATAAAGTGATTTTTGATAATAATTCATTTTCGTAAAAAATAAACAGAGAAAAAAGTGCTTTTATGTAAAATATACTGATGACAATTCGTAAAATCCGTGTTAAAATCTGTAAAAAGGAGGAGTTTATATGAAAAAATACCTTTTGCCCGAAACAGGGAATTTTTATAAAGCGAATCTTCACTGCCATTCCACCTTTTCCGACGGCAGATGGACTCCCGAGGAAATTAAAGAGAGATATATGCGCCACGGCTACAGCATAATAGCCTTTACCGACCACCGAACAATGCACTCTCAGGCTCATCTTTCCGACAGCAATTTTCTTGCGCTCGACGGCTATGAAATTGACGTAAACGAGGAAAACACCAATAAAAACGGCTACAGAAAAACCTGCCATTTCTGCCTGATTGCCAAGAGGCCCGGTATGACACAGCCCGATTTCGGTGATGAAGATACCTATACCCCCGAAAACATTTCAAGAATTATGAAGGAGGCAAGGGAAAAGGGCTTTTTCGTAACCTATAACCATCCCAACTGGTCACTTGAGGACTTTTCCGATTACATTAACTATCACGGTATGGATGCCATGGAAATATGCAACTTCGGCTGTGTGATAGTCGGCTATGCCGATTATGTACCTCAGGTTTATGATGAAATGCTCCGTTACGGCGAACGAATCTTCTGTGTTGCAACGGACGACAATCATAACCGCCACGCTGAAGACAGCGTATACTGCGACTCCTTCGGCGGCTTTACCGTAATCAAAGCAGAGGAGCTTTCCTATGAAAGTATAATTTCGGCTATGGAAAAGGGCAATTTCTACTCCTCTCAGGGTCCCTCTGTTGAGGAATTATGGTATGAGGACGGAAAAATTCACATAAAGACCTCCCCCGTCAAGAAAATTGACTTTGTTTTCGGCTCCCGTCATGCCGAAACAAGAGTTGCGGAAAATGGCTGTTACCTTACAGAGGCTGAATGTGCCGTCCCTGAAAATTCAATATACGTAAGAGTCACCGCAAGAGACGAAAGCGGCTTCACAGCCGACACAAACGCATACTTTGCAGATGAACTGAACAAATAAGAGGAATATAAATGAAATTAGTTATACTTACAGCCCTCGGAGTGGGCGGAGCTACCGTAATCGGCTCACTTCTCGGCTTCGTTTTCAAAAAAATATCACATAAATTCGAGGACATCATTCTGTCCTTTGCGGCAGGAATTATGCTTGCGGCATCGGTTATGGGCCTTATTCTCCCCTCCCTTGAATTCGGAGGAAAATACGGTCTTATAAAGACAATCGTCGGACTTTTTGCAGGTGCTGCCTGTCTGAATCTTATAGATAAGTTAGTTCCCCATCTTCACAACCTTGTGGGACACGAGGATATGGAAGCACATCAGAAATCAAACCTCAGCAAGGTGTTGCTTTTCGTGCTTGCCATAGGTATTCACAATCTTCCCGAGGGTATTGCCGCAGGTGTCGGCTTCGGCTCGGGAGATACATCGGGAGCTATGATGATTGCCATAGGAATCGCTCTTCAGAACGTGCCCGAGGGTATGATTATTATAGGACCTATGCTTTCGGCAGGCGTAAAGCCCGGCAAGGCCTTCATAATTGCTCTTATTACGGGCATTGTTGAGGTTGTGGGTACGTTTATGGGATATTTTGCGGTAAACATTTCCTCGGTTGTACTTCCCGTTGCCCTTGCATTTGCAGGCGGTACGATGCTTTACGTTGTCAGTGACGAAATGCTTTCGGAAACCCACGGTCACGGCAGTCAGCGAGGTGCAACCTACGCACTTCTCATCGGCTTTACCGTAATGCTTGTAACGGATACGCTTTTAGGCTGAGACGAAGCCTGATAATATCAAAAGGGAATGCAAAAAAGCATAAACTGCATAAAACAATATAAACTAAGGGGCTCCGGCAAGGATTATACTTGCAAGAGCCCCTGAATTAATAAAAAAACAGCCGAGGTATTCATTTGGAAAAGGCGTTATACCCATAACCTTAATGCCGTGCTCCTTATAGCGCAGACACTTCTACTTGAAGGCGGTATAGCTTTCATTGATGCTTCCGTCGTTATTGAAGGGGGCGGCCAGAAAAAAAATAACCGGCTGAATTACTTCAACCGGTTTATTTTCAAAAATTATGCAGCGAGACCGAATAATGCAAGAATCTCTGCAAAGAATGCTGAAATCATTTCGAAAACATTCTTAACCATATCAAGAATATTACCGACCATAAGAATGGTCTCGTTGGCAACAACACCTGTAACGTAAATGGTATGAGGACCCTTAACGTTCTCGATTGTGTAGTAGCCGTATTCATCGGGCTTTGCGGGCTCGATGTCAGCAAGATCCTGAGAGGGATCAAGGTTTGTCCAGCCGTAGCCGTTGTAGACATACACTTCGTAAGCAGACATATCGTACTCGGGGTCGAGCTCAACCTTGAAGGCAAAGGTCTGTCCGTACTTGAGCTTTACGGTCTCACCGGGGGCACTCTGCTCACCTTCACGGCCGTAAACTGTATAGCCTTCACCGCCCTGAAGTAAAATTTCAAAGGTTGAAAGGAAATCGTAATCAGATGTCCAGGGAGAATATGAAATATTTGAAGAGCTTACAACTTTGAAGCAGTAAGAACCCTGACCATAGTTCTGAGGAACACTGTTTACGTAAACCTTCATAAGTGAATCGTCAAACTTATCATAAGCAGCTTCGGGCTCCTTGATAGCAGCCTTTACGTATATATACTGATTAAGGGGAACGTAAACTGTTTCACCGGTCTCCTTAACTCCCGTAAACTTAAAGCCCTCCTGAAGGTCTGAGTAGGGATCGCCTGTTGCTGATACACCGTAAGAAACATCAATTCTGCCCTTAAGACCCTGATTCTCAAGTGCGGGGAAGCGTACAGCAGCCAATGCAGAACCCATTTTGTCAACCTTAATCTTTTCTGAGCCGCTTCCTTCAACAAGACCGTCAATACGAAGCTGACCCTGAACAACAAGCTCACCGTAAACACGAAGAGTAGCGCCTGTTTCAATGACAAGAGTACTGTTAAGAGGAACAACTGCAGTAACGTCAGGAGCTATTGTAAGAACATTACCGGTCTTGAGTGTGTAATTAACGTTTGAAAGCAAAACAGAATACTGTAATCCGCCGATAGTACCCTTTTCGCCGCAATTTGCACACGTCTCAGTCCACTTAGTGCTTGAGTATTTGCAGTTTTCACAAATATAAGCTGCAGCCTCGATTGTTTGATCCTTATCCCATATAACGTGATTTGATGAAGACTCGTCTGCTGCACTTGCCGAGAAAGGAACGCAGCAAAGAAGCATTACAAGGCTCAAAATAATTGCCAATATCTTTTTCATATTATTTGCCTCCTGATTTTCGGACATAAGTCCATATATGCAGATTAATTATATTATAAAAGAATTAAAATGTCAACACACGGAATAATCTGAGCAGTTAAATTTTTAAGAGACTTTTTTGTGCATTTTTCCGTTTTATCCTGCGGTATATTGAATATTTTTTTACATGATGTTATCATTGTGTTAACAAAGCAAAAAGGAGTCCACACAAAATGAGCATAAAATCAACCTTCTGTTCATCGCTCGAAAAAATTTTCACATACTCTGACACCGATTACTGCTTCAGCGGAATTTCACTTCTTTCGGGAGAAAAAGGAAA
>JAZOWG010000128.1:0-4897 GCA_045659105.1 Acutalibacteraceae bacterium | reverse complement strand
GTATGCAGTTCGGCAGAGCACACATAGAGGGTGCTCTCGCTTGCGGCGCAGAAATTGCCGCTCTCTGCGACCTTGACCCTGAAGCACTCAGATTTGCAGGAGAAAAGTACAACGTTCCCGAGGACAGATGGTTTACGGATTATCACGACCTGCTTGACAGTGACATTGATGCCGTAACCGTAGCCGTGCCCGACCAGCTTCACAAGCAGATTTCGGTTGATTTCCTTAAGGCAGGAAAGCACGTGCTTTGCGAAAAGCCCTTAGCACTCACAAGAGAGGATATAAAGGATATCGTAAAGGCTGCAAGTGAGAACGAAGCAAAATTTATGGTAGGACAGATCTGCCGTTTTACCCCTGCCTTCAGAAAGGCAAAGGAGCTGATTGAAACGGGTGTAATCGGTGAGGTTTATTTCGCAGAATCCGAATATGCACACGATTATATGTATATATTAAAGGACTGGCGCTCAGACCCCTTACGTCACGGTGTTGTGGGTGGCGGCTGTCACGCCGTTGACCTTCTTCGCTGGCTTGTAGGCGACCCCACGGAGGTTATGGCTTACGGCTCACACAAGCTTCTGCCTACTGTTTCCTACGACGATGCAACAATTGCCATTATGAAATTCCCCAATGATGTAATCGGTAAGGTTTTCGTTTCCACGGGCTGTAAGCGTGACTACACAATGCGTACCTGCATTTACGGTACAAAGGGTACCATTATCTGCGATAACACATCACCCGTAATGAAGCTTTACACCATCGGTGAGGACCAGATGGCACACGAGGCAGAGGACCTTGAAGTTGAGGTTAACAACCACAATGCGGCGGCAGAATTTCAGGTATTTGCTGATAACATCATAAACGGCACTCCCGTGCTTACGGACGCAACCGAGGGTGCAAAGACGGTTGAGGTCTGTCTTTCAATCGTTGAATCCGCAAAAACGGGCAAGCCCGTAAATCCCGACTATAACTTTTAATAAGCTGTATACAAAAAAGGAGTTTGTTATGAAAAATATCGTAATCGATGGAAAACTGCAATTGGCTTTTTTGCATTTAACATATAAAGTCGGAAAGAAATTAGGAAAAAAAGATAAAGAAATCACGAAAAAGCTCATGAAACACTCTATCAGAACAATTTCGTCTTTTTCTGATGATATAGCAGAATGTATTGAGAATAAAAAACCCATGCTGCTTGCAAGATTGGGCGGTACAGAAGGAGCTATTGCCGGCCAATATTGTGATAAGGAGCTGGGGCTTACTGATGTTTACAATAAAGCTACTCTTGACTGGTTGTTTACAACATCAGGTTTTTTTGCTGATGATTATGAAGATAAAATTGTTGCTGTGGATAGATATGCAGCGTTAACAATTGAGGGAATGAGTGAATGCGATTATTTATCAGCAATGTGGCCTCCTAGAATTTATATGCCCTATTTTTTCAAAAAGTTTGCAAAAAATGCAACACCAACATTTACTGATCTCGGACCGTATTTTGATATGGAGACCGAAAAAACCTGGGTCAGGGCTCTTAAGGGTAAGAAGGTTCTTGTTATAAACTCTTTTACAAAATCAATAGAATACCAGTATAAAAGAAAAGATAAGTTAGTAGAAGATAAAAAGTTTGAACTTCCCGAATTTGAGTTAATTACATATAAGACTTATGTTACGCAGGTAGGTGAGAGACCGGGTTGCTTTAAGAACTCATTTGAAGTTCTTGATAAAATGTTGAGTGATATTAAGAATATAGATTTTGACGTTGCACTTATAGGTGCAGGCGCATACGGTTTTCCTTTGGCTGTTGAAATCAAGCGAATGGGAAAGGTTGCGATTGAAACCTGTGGAAGAACACCTTTGTTCTTTGGGATTTACGGTGAAAGAGATGTGCAGCAAGGTATTGAAAAATATATGACTGATGCATGGATAAGACCTATGGAGCAACCCCCTGAAAAGTTCAAGCAGGTCGAAAACGGATGTTATTGGTAAAGGGAGATTCATACATGAATATGTGTCCAGACAGAAGATGTGAATATGTTGAATTCTGCCTTTTGAGAGGTGTTGGATGTGTTGATACCTCTAAGGTGGTAAAATCTTGTATACTTAAAGAGGGTTTATATGAAAACTGTAAAAATTAATTTTTGTGGATTCTAGGGGAGCTTTAAGAAGGAAGATAATCTTTTTTATAAGATTCTTTCTCGTCATTTTAATGTGGAAATATCCGAAAATCCTGATTTTGTGATATGCTCAAACAGGGGAAATCCCTTTGAGTATATGAAATACGATTGTGTACGTATTATGTTTATGGGTGAAAATATGTCGCCTGATTTCACTGTGTTTGATTACGCAATAGGTTTCGATTTTATGGATTTTGGTGACAGATATTTCCGTCTTCCTTTTGCATTTTATTTTGATAATGCAAAGCCCTGGGTTCCCGAAAAACTGACAAAGGAAAAAGCCGAAGAAATTCTTGCAAGTAAAAAGTATTTCTGTAATTTCGTTTACGGACATCCATCTTCACACGGAATGAGAGAAAAGCTTTTTGAAACACTCCACACATATAAGCCTGTTGTATCTCCCGGCAGCTTCCTTAATAATGTGGGCGGCGGTAAGAGCCGTTGTACATGGCAGGAAAAGCACGAATATCTGAAATTTTCGAAGTTTACAATTGCCGGAGACAGTATCAACTATCCCGGTTTTGTAACTGAGAAAATTGTTGATCCATTCAGATTTAATTCAATTCCCGTGTATTTCGGAAGTACGAAAATTGATAAGGATTTTAATACGGACAGCTTTGTATGGTGCAAGTCGGAAAATGATTTACATGATACGCTTGAAAGAGTGAAATATATTGACACGCACGATGACGAGTATATTAATATGCTTATGACCTGTCCTCTTAGGGATGAAAATTATCTTGTGCGACAGTATGATGAGCTTGAAAAATTCCTTGTAAATATTTTCTCTCAGGAACGCGATGAAGCAATGCGACGTGTAAGATATTTCTGTGCAGATAATCACGAGAAATATTTAAGAGAATATTATCTCAAAAACGAAAAAACACCTGAAATTATTAAGCAGATAAAGAAAAGACTGAAATAAAGCAAGAGAAAAAGGATACTCGTGAGAGTATCCTTTTTTTGTGTATGATTGTAAAAATCAAGCTCAGTTTTGGAACATGATGAGCATGAAGCCGGCGGCGACGGCGGAGCCGATAACGCCTGCAACATTGGGGCCCATTGCGTGCATGAGAAGGAAGTTTGTGGGGTTGTACTTTCTGCCTTCGTTCTGAGCAACACGTGCTGCCATAGGAACAGCGGAAACGCCTGCGGCACCGATAAGGGGATTGATTTTGCCGCCTGTAACGATGTAAAGAACCTTACCGATAAGAACACCGCCGACAGTTGAGAATACGAATGCCGTGAGGCCGAGAACAACAATTTTTATTGTTTCGAGCTTGAGGAAATCAATGCCGTTTGCAGTAGCGCCTACGCATACACCGAGGAGAATGGTGATTGAGTTCATAAGACCGTTCTGAGCTGTGTCTGAAAGTCTGTCCGTAACGCCGCATTCCTTGAAGAGATTGCCGAGCATCAGCATACCTAAAAGGGGAGCTGCTGAGGGAAGGATGAGAGCTACAACAACAAGAACCACAACGGGGAAAATGATTTTTTCAATCTTGGAAACCTTACGAAGCTGAGTCATTTTGACTTCTCTTTCCTTCTTTGTGGTAAGGAGCTTCATAATGGGTGGCTGAATGATGGGAATGAGAGCCATATAGGAGTAGGCTGCAAGGGCAATGGGAGCGAGCAGGTGAGCTGCAAGCTTTGAAGCCGTGAAGATAGCTGTGGGACCGTCTGCACCGCCGATGATAGCGATTGAAGCTGCCTCCTGAGGCTCAAAGCCTAAGAGGATTGCAACAACAAATGCAAAATAAATGCCAAGCTGTGCTGCCGCACCGAGAATAAGGGAAACGGGGTTGGAAAGAAGAGGACCGAAGTCCGTCATCGCACCGACGCCCATAAAGATAAGGCAGGGGAAGATACTTGACTTAACACCGACGTAAAGGATACGAAGAACACCTGAATCGAACCAGTGTGCACCTTCAACCGCTGCGGCACCTGAAAGGTCGCCCAGAAGTCCGCCCGTTGTGTCGAGCATCATATTAGCACCGGGGAGATTAGCAAGAATCATACCGAATGCAATGGGAACGAGAAGAAGGGGTTCAAATTTTTTGAAGATAGCAAGCACCAGGAAGATACCTGCAACACCGAGCATTACAAGGTTCTGCCACTGCATACCTATAAGACCTGATGATTCCCAGATGCCTGCAAAGACCTGAGATATAAGTTCCATTGGGATTCTCCTTAAATAACAGCGAGAACAGTGTCAGTTTCAACAACTGCACCCTTTGTTGCAAGAACCTGCTTAACTGTGCCTGATACGGGAGCTACGATTTCGTTTTCCATCTTCATAGCCTCGAGGATAAAGAGAACATCGCCTTCCTTTACTGCCTGTCCGGGAGTAACGTTTACGGAGAGGATGTTGCCGGGCATGGGAGCTACAACCTTAGTGCCTTCAGCGGTTGCTGCTGCCACGGGAGCTGCTGCGGGAGCGGCTGCAGGTGCTGCAGCGGGGGCTGCCACGGTTGCTGCTGCTACGGGTGCAGCTGCGGGAGCAACGGAAGTGATAACTGCATCACATTCTGTTACGTCTACTTCATAATTCTTTCCGTTAAGTGTAACTACGTATTTCATTATTTTTTATCCTCCATAAGCTTGATTGTGTTGAATTTAAGACGGTTAAGGGGAATTCCGCTTTTTGAGCTTGTGATAGCCATAATAACAGCGGCTTCTTCCTCTGTTGTATTGATAAGAGTAAGGTCGCCGATGGACTGATTTGCGGG
>JAZOWG010000127.1:0-5602 GCA_045659105.1 Acutalibacteraceae bacterium | reverse complement strand
ATTTATCCATCGAAATACCCATATTTATGAGCTGTTCAATGAGATATTCACCGTCGGGCAGTATTTTATAAACGTCCTTTTTAAGCTCTATGTATTTACTCTTTACGGCGTTATCTATAATTCCCGTACGTGTAGCCTCAGTACCCAGCTCCAGACCTTCAAAAATAGCACGATAATCCTCGGCATCGTCCTGCTCGGAGGCCTCAGCCTTTTCCTCGCGGAAGGGATTTTTAAGATAGTTATTAAGAGTTTCTATGGTGTAGTGCTTGGGAGGACTTGTCTCCTTTTCCTTTGGCTTAAAATCAATATTTACTCTGTCACCCTTTTCAAGATTGGGAAGAATTTTATTATTCCTGCCCGAATCATCGAACCTTGTCCAACCGGGCTCTAAAATCATAAGTCCTTTAAGGAAATAGTCCTCGCACTCCCCTACGGATACGGTGATTTCTGTTTTGGATACCACACATTCCTCGCTGCAGAAGACGGCAACAAAGCGCCTGAGAACTGCAGAGTAAACTATTTTCTCCTCCTCGGAAAGCTTGGCTACGTCGGGGAATTTATAAGTAGGCGTAAGGGCAGAGTGAGATTCAATCTTGCTGTCGTCAAATATGGTTTTCTTGTCCTTGAATTCAACGGGATAACCCTTGCCCTTTACGATATTTACAATCTTCTTTATTTTATCCTTTTCTGCGGTGGCAAGATATTCGGAGTTTGTTCTCGGGTATGTAAGAAAGCCTTCCTCATAAAGCTTCTGAACTATGCGAAGAGAGGTATCCATAGGCATTTTATATTTTTTGCCGAGAAAATTCTGTAATTTTGAAAGAGAGTAAAGCTTTCCGGGATTAAGCTTATCCTTTTTCGTCTTTTTTGCGGTTACAATTGCCTCCTGTGCGTTTAATTTGTCGCAGGCACGCTGAGCGGTAGCCGCCTTTTCCTTGGGGAATTTATGCTTTGACACAAGCTCTACAATTTCACCGTTTGTTTCACAACTGCTTACAAGGGCAAAATACTTATCGGGAACGAAGTTTCTTATTGCCATATCCCTGTCGTAAATAGCCTTTACAACGGGCACGATAACTCTGCCCACACGAAGCAGCACACCCGTACGAAGCGTAGCATATCTTGTAAGATTCACGCCGTACAGCCAGTCAATATAGGTACGGGCAAAGCCCTCATTTGCAAGAAGCTCGTATTCCTCTTCATTTTTCATTTCGGTGAGAGCCTGCGCTACGGTTTCGGGAGTCTGATCAGGAAGCCACAGACGAAGAAAGGGCTTTTCCTTTTCCAACGCATTCATAACACAGAGTCTTACAATGATTTCACCCTCGCGGTCTGCGTCTCCTGCGTTTACTATTGCTTCAACGTCATCACGGTTGCAGAGCCTCTTTATAAGCTCAAACTGGCGGATAACACCTGCATCGGGCTTTTTATCCTCACCGTTTTTAAGCTTGAAGCGGAAAACGTCGGGGAAGCAGGGAATATTTTCCATACTCCATCTACCCGTAGAGGTCTCACCCGTATAGTCTTCAATATCGCAAAGTGAAAACAAATGGCCGAATGCCCAGGTAACAATATACCCGAGCCCCTCAAAATATCCGTTATTCTTTTTCATCTGTCCGATTCCTGCAACGATATTACGTGCAAGAGAGGGCTTTTCTGCAATTATAAGTTTCATATAGCATCTCCCGTGAAAGTATATTTTACTACTTTCGGGGACAAAAGTAAAGCATCAGTTAATAAGGTCCTGCCACAATGCATCATCCTTACCTGCATAGATTTCGGGAATCTGCCCTATGATTACGGTTTCCGATACGGGTATACTTGTAAACACCTGACTTGAAAGGGTATTGCCCACAGAAAGCACATAAACATCGGTTTTTATATCAAGCATAACCTTGTGGACCGTCTGATTTATCCCTGTATATTCGAAGGAATTCCTCACTTCAATGGAGCAGGCGCAGGATATGTGTACATTTAGGGTGATTTTCGGACCTCTGCCTGTAAGAAGGGAGCTTCCCGTAAGTGTGCCGAGAGCAATGTTTATTTTACTCTCCTCTATCTCCCCTATTGCCTTTGTGATATGAACGCTTATAAGGGATTTCAGACGGTTCATTCCAACGCTGTTAACGGACAAAGCTGCAATTCTTCCGCTTTCATCGTACTCTTCTATGATAAGCCCCGAAAAATCGTTTTTATTATCGGTCAGCATCTCCGCAACCGTATCATTTATTATTACGGTGGCAAGATTCTGCGCCCTTGAAAGAGCAAGTGTATTTACAATGGGAGTCATTCTTGTATCTGCTAAAAAATACACGGCAGCAATCAGCACCGCCATAACAAACAGCTTTATAAGCGCCGTACCCGTTCTCTTGTTTCCCTGCAAAAAAATCACCTCTTTTCAGTATATGCCGTTATGAATTTAAGGTTGATTTTTATTTCTTCCCCGTGTAATATATAAATAAGATAAAAAAGGAGGCTTTATTATGAATAAGTCTTTCAAAACGGTGCTCAAGGAAAAAAACCTGTGCCCCGTATGCCACATAAAAAAAGCAATGGCAATGACAAAAATTCACGTGGACGGTGCCGACCGCTTCAATAACGGCACGGCTCTCACTCCCCCTATGGGGTGGGCAAGCTGGAATGCCTTCCGCAACAACATAAACGAGGATATTATCAAGGAAATGGCTGCTGCTATGAAGGCGGCGCACCTTGACGAATTGGGATATATTTATGTAAACGTTGATGACTGCTGGATGTCATCGGTAAGAGACGAAAACGGCAGACTTCAGGGAGACCTCGGCACATTCCCCTCGGGTATAAAGGCTCTTGTTGAAGCCGTAAATTCCTACGGTCTCAAAATGGGTATTTATACGTCAAACGGCACCTTTACCTGTGAAGACCTGCCCTCAAGCCTTTATCACGAAAGAACGGACGCAGAAACCTTTGCAGAATGGGGAGTTGAATATTTCAAATACGATTTCTGCCATAACGAGCCTATTCCCACGGCTGCCCCCGAAATTGAAAAGGTGCTTATTTCCCGTAAGGGCGAAAAGGAGTTTATAACACTTCTTGCCGAGGATGCTGAGCTGCGCGGCGATGCAATGCTCGTAAACGACGAAAAGATTATGCATTCGAAACACATTGCAGGTCTTTCAAACGGAGCCGGCTGTGCAATATTCTATGATATTGAGGCTCCCGAGGACGGAGAATTCACCCTTACCCTCGGAATCCGCAAGGCAGTAAAGAAGGATCAGTACTGCGAGGTTATCGTAAACGGAAAGGAAACATATTCTCTGAGAATTCCCGGTGCCAAGGGCTCACCCCGTGCCGGCAGAAACCAGACCGCAATCACACTCAGAAAGGGCAAGAACACGCTTCTTATACACAACCCCATAGCCTCCCGTATGGACTCTGCCGCAAGACAGTATCAGAATATGGGCAAGGAGCTTATGCGTGCTACAAAGAAGGTTGCCGAAGAGACTGGCAAGCCCGAAAAGCCTATCTGCTTCTCAATCTGCGAATGGGGCTGGAACAGACCCTGGAAGTGGGGACACACCGCAGGTAATTTATGGAGAACAACCCCTGACATTATCCCCAAGTGGCATTCAATCATCGGCATATATGAAGCTACCGTTCGTCTTTACGAATACGCAGGCCCCGGCAACTGGAACGATCCCGATATGCTTGAGGTCGGAAACGGAGACCTTACGGACAACGAAAACATCGCCCACTTCTCACTGTGGTGTATGCTTGCCGCTCCCCTTATTCTCGGCAATGACATAAGAAAATTCCTTAAAGAGGACGGCACGGTGGATTTCAATAATAAGGTGCTGAAAATTATCTCCAATAAAAAGGCTATTGCAATAAATCAGGATAAGCTCGGCGTTCAGTGCAGACGAGTAAAGACAAACGGTCTTACGGACGTTCTTGTGAAGCCTCTCGAAAACAGAGAAATTGCAGTCTGCCTTCTTAACAAAACCAATTCCCCCAAGGAGATTTCATTTAACATCAAGGACCTTACAAGGCTCAATTTCGTAAACCTTCCCGAGGCAGACCGTTATGCCGTCTGCGATATATGGGACAACACAACATTTGTTGCAGGTAACGAAATTTCACAGCAGGTCGGCGGACGTTCCGTCAAGCTTTATAAAATTCAGGCAATGGAGTAATATTTATGAACAATCACGTAATAAAACTTTCAACCCCCGCTGAGGACTGGGAGCACGCATCCCCCATCGGCGGCGGCTCCTTCGGTGCTATGCTCTTCGGAAACACGGATACCGAAAAAATTTATCTTTGCGAGGAATCAATCTGGTCCGGCACCGAAAGAGATACAACAATAAAGGATTTCCCCGAAAGAGTAAAGACTATGCGTCAGATGTATCTTGACGGAAAAATCACGGAGCTTGACCCCTGGGCAGAGGAAAACCTGGGAGAAGGCATTGAATGTATAAAATCCTATGAATATGCAGGTATTGTTTCCCTTGATTTTGCCGATAAAACCGAGGCTTCCGAATATCACAGAAATCTTATCCTCGACAAGGGCATTTCGGAAATTACATACAAAAAGGGCAGCAACGCAATAATTCAGACAGCATTCTGCTCTTACCCTTACGAGCTTACGGTAATAAATCTTTCTTCACAGGAGAAAATTGATTTTACCTTAAGCTATGAAAGAGAATGCATTGAAAGCGTGACCTTCCTCAACGACCTTCTTCTTGTAAGAGCAAAAACCGCCTGCGGTAACCACCGCTTTGCAGTAGGCATTAAAATTGAAACCGAGGGAGATATTGAGGAAAAGGACGGAAAAATCACCGTTTCAGCCTCCGACAACACCACAATTTATATTTCAATCGCAACCGAATTCAAATTCGGCAACCGCTTTGAGGAGGTTTGTCTCGACCTTTTATCAGAGGCTGAATATGAAGAGATAAAAGAGGGGCATATTGAGGATTTCTCAGAGCTCTTCGGCAGAAGTGACATTCAGTTAAAGTCAAAGAAGGACGTTGAACGAATGACCACGGACAGACGTCTTGAAAGGCTTAAGGAGAGCGAAAATGCAGAGGATGACGGTCTTTATGCGCTTTACTTCGCTTTCGGAAAATATCTTCTCATTTCCTCCTCACGTGAAGATACCCTTCCTGCAAATCTGCAGGGTGTATGGGTTGAAAAGATGCAGAATCCGTGGAATTCCGACTATCACACAAACATTAATCTGCAGATGAATTACTGGCTTCCCGAGGTTGCAAACATCTCCGAATGCCATCTTCCTCTCTTTGATTATATGAATAATTATCTTCTGGAATCCGGCAAAAAGACAGCAAAGGAAAACTATAACTGCCGAGGCACGGTGCTTCATCATTTAAGCGATATTTACGGATTTACAACGCCTGCTGACGGAATCTGGGGCGTATGGCCCATGGGCGGAGCGTGGCTGAGCTTCCATATGTGGGAGCATTTCCTTTACACAAACGACATTGAATTCTTAAGGGAAACAGCATACGACTATCTTCACGAATGTGCCCTTTTCTTTATGGACTTCCTTTTCGAGGATGAAAACGGTTATCTTATTTCGGGCCCCTCAATGTCCCCCGAAAACGAG
>JAZOWG010000126.1:0-13103 GCA_045659105.1 Acutalibacteraceae bacterium | reverse complement strand
GCTGTCATCATAGGAAGGGGCTTATAGTGTACGTTACAGGCAACCCCCATCTCAGCCATAGCGCAGATAATATCGTTTCGCTGCTCTGCGGAAATACCGGGTATGTATGTTATATAAAGATGTCCCGATCCTCTTCCCTCTTCGGAATTGTGAGCGAGATATTTAACTCCGAGCTCATCGCAGCAGCTGTTGTATTTTTCAATAATACAATGTCTTCTTTTCATAATGTCATCATAGCGATCAAGCTGGCGAAGACCCATTGCAGCCGCAATATCAGTCATATTGCACTTATACCAGGCACCCACAATGTCATATTCCCAGGCACCGAGCTTTGTTTTTGCCAGAGCATCCTTTGACTGTCCGTGAAGACTGTAAAGCTGATACTGATGATAAAGAGCATCATTATCAATGCCGTCAATGTGCCTCCATGCAGAAGCACCGCCCTCTGCGGTCGTAAGATTCTTTACGGCGTGGAAGGAAAATGAAGAAAAATCTGCAATATTTCCCGCATTTCTGCCGTTCTTTACAGCACCGAGAGAATGCGCGCAGTCAGCAAGCACGGCAATTCTGCCTATTGCCTTCTGGATGTCATTCGAAGGAACAAAGCTGTCCTTTCTTTCCTCTGCAATTTCAATTACAGAATCGTAATCTGCTATAATACCTGCAATATCAACCAGAATAATTGCCTTGGTTTTATCGGTTATTGCCGCCTTCAGCTTATTCAGATCCATTTCGGGAGAACCGTCGCAGGAATCAACCATAACCGGAGTAGCGCCCACATGCACTACAGGTGAAGCAGTAGCCGTATACGTGTAAGCGGGAACAATTACCTCATCCCCTGCGCCAATTCCCAGCACTCTGAGATTAAGTTCAAGCGCTGCAGTAGCGGAATTAAGACACACAACACCGTCTGCACCGCAATAATCTTTAAGTCTTTTTTCAAATTCCTTAGTTCTGGGGCCTGTAGTTATCCAGCCTGAGCGCAAAGCCTCGCATACTTCATTTATTTCTGATTCCGTAATGTCGGGGGGGCTGAAGGGAATATTTCTTTTTTCCATTTTCTGTACCTTCTGTTTTCGGTTATTGTTGAGGTCTGAAAGTCGGAACCATAGCCTTCACCTTTGCTACAATTTCCTCGGAGTTTTCATAAGCGGCATACATAAGATCCGTAAGCTGTGCCTGAAAAACATCAGAATCAAAGGGAATGGGATTTCCGATAAAAATGAGGTCATTGGGAGTCTTTTTAAGACCTTCCTCATCCTTGAGAATTTCCTCATAAAGTTTCTCACCGGGACGGAGCCCCGTATATTCAATCTTAATATCAACATCGGGCTTAAGTCCAGAAAGTCTTATAAGATTTCTTGCAAGAGTATCAATTTTCACGGGTGAGCCCATATCAAGAACGAATATTTCACCGCCCTTGGCATAAGCTCCTGCAGTAAGTACAAGAGACACAGCCTCGGGAATTGTCATAAAGAATCTTATAATGTCGGGATGGGTTACCTTTACGGGACCGCCCTCCGCAATCTGCTTTTTAAAAATCGGCACAACCGAGCCGTTTGACCCGAGAACGTTTCCGAATCTTACGGCAACAAATTCTGTTTCACTGTGAATTTTTCCGTTATGCGTATATTTTTCTGCAAGCACCTTATCCTCAAGATGCGTAAAAATTCTTGCAATTTCATCACATTTATTTTCCTTGACACGTCTGTCAAAAACGTTCACAACCATTTCGCAGAGATGCTTGCTGGCTCCCATGATATTTGTGGGATTAACAGCCTTATCCGTGCTGATAAGAACAAATCGCTTGCAATTATAAACCATTGCGGCATAAGCCGTTTTATAAGTTCCGATAACGTTGTTTTTTATAGCCTCGCAGGGGCTGTCCTCCATAAGAGGAACATGCTTGTGCGCTGCAGCGTGGTAGACGATATCGGGACGGTATTTTCTGAATACGTCGTCAAGTCTTCTTGAGTCTCTTACCGAGCCGATAAGCACCGTAAGAGGAAGGTCGGGACAGGTGCTTTTAAGCTCCTGCTCTATTGCATAGGCGTTATTTTCATAAATATCAAAAATAATAAGTCTTGCAGGGTCCTGCCTTGCAACCTGACGGCAAAGCTCACTTCCTATAGAACCGCCTCCGCCCGTAACAAGTATCGTTTTGTCCTTAAGCTGTCCGTAAACCTCTGTCATATCGGCTACTATGGGATCACGTCCGAGAAGGTCCTCTACGGAAACATCAGCCATATTGCCTACAGTAATATTCGTGCTGATATTCTGGAATATGCTGGGAAGATTCTTAAGCTCACAGGAGGTTTCGCTGCAGATACTTATGATCTCTCTTATATCCTCCTTGGGAGCACTGGGAATTGCAATAAGAATCTTGTTTACGTGGTATTTATCTACATTATAAAGAATATCGTTTCTTCCGCCTGCAACGGGAATTCCCTCAATATATCTTCCCTGCTTGTTGCTGTCGTCGTCAATAAGGCAAACAACCTTATCGGTATGGTTTACATCCTTTTCAATGCTTCGTAAAATCTGCTGTCCTGCATTTCCGGCACCGATGATCATTACACGGCTGACAATTCTTTTGTCCTGGACATCCTTTATCCTATTGACCTCAAGAAGCAGAAACCGGTATATAAATCTTGCAAAAACAAGAATAATGAGCTGAAGGCAGGCACCCCACAGATAATAGGAAATGGGCATTCTGCAGAAGAATACGGTAATGAGAATTGCGTGAACAACAGAAGAAACACCGCTTCCCAATGCAGTTTTTACCATATCGTTAAAGCTTGCATACTTCCACACGCTGTGATACATTCGCATAGCCCAGAACATAATTATACACGCAACAGAATAAACGGGGACAAACCTTGTATATGCATCAAGATATTCGGCGGGAATCAACGAAAATTCCCCGTCGTGCCTTATCCACAAAGCCGCAAGATAAGAAAAATTCACGGCAACAATATCATAAAGCACAAGAAATCCTGCAATTATATGCCATTGCTCTATATGCAATTTTCCGTTCGAATCACACTTTTTTTTCTTCATACTTTTTCCTCAGCATTCTGTCATTTCACCGTTTGAGTTAACCTTATAAATCCTGTTACAGTACTTAAGCATACTTTCACGGTGAGTGGTTATAATGCATATTTTTTCGGGACTGCTCACCATAATATTGTTAAGCACCCTTGTTTCTGTTTCAACGTCAAGGGCGGATGTTGCCTCATCCATAAGAATTATCCGCGAATCTCTCAGAAGCGCCCTTGCTATTGCAATACGCTGAAGCTGACCCTGAGAAAAATTGTTTCCGCTTTCGCTGACATCGGTATTTATACCGTCAGGGAGATTTTTTATCATACTTCCGAGATCTGCGGTTTCAATAACCCTCATAAGCTCTTCATCGGTGGCATCGTTCTTGACAAGTCTCAGATTATCCGCAATTGTGCCGGAAAAAATACCCATATCCTGAGGCACATATGAGCAGAAACGCCTTGTGCTGTCCGAAATACCGATTCGGTCTCCGTCGGAGGAGCTTATAAAAAGCTGTCCGTCAGTGGGCTTTACAATACCGAGAATCAGCTTCAGAAGCGTGGTTTTTCCTTCACCGGAGGGACCGATGAAGGCTATTGTATCACCGGGAGCAATTTCAAGTGTTATATTTTTAAGCACATCCGTTTCGGCATCGTCATAGCGGAAGGAAACCTTATTGAAATTGACATAAACTCCGTCCTTCCCGCTTTTTTCGAGAATATTGAGAGCCTTTTCTTTATCTGCATCATTTTCCTCGGCAAACGACGTAACCTCAATGATTCTGCCAGCCGCCGTTGCAATTGATACAGCAGACGGCACCATTGACGCAAGAGCGCCGAAGGATGAGGTAAGCACACCCGACAGCTGCAGGAACATTGTCATAGTACCGAAGGTTATTGCCCCCTGCCAGAGGCGGAATATACCGAGCCCGTAGCAGGAATATGAAACTGCAACACCGATAAGTGAAAGACACAGCGTCATAAGAATACTGAATTTATCATAGCCTAACCTGAACGTCCTGAACTCCTCAAGAAGCTTTGAAAAGTTGCTTATATAGTCCCTCGTAAGGTCAAAGGCCTTTATCAGCTGAATATTCTGTACGGATTCCTGGGTATATGACAGCACCTTACCGTTCAGCTCTCTGGACTTTTCATTATATTTTCTCATAGCCCTTACTATGAACTTTGATGAAAGAAACATAAACGGGGCTGACATAAGTGCAAGAAGAGCCATAACAGGGTCATAGTAAAGCACAATACAAAGAGCACCCATAAATTGGCAGAGCTTGATGATGAGCCCGGGAATAAAGCTTATGGCACCGCCCGAAACGGATGAAACATCGCTTTCAAGTCTGTTGAGAAGCTCACCGGTATGATAACGGCTGACATCCTTCCAGCCTGCACTTACAATATGCGAATAAATTTCACTTCTTATTTCATTATTTGCTTTTGAACTGACAACAGAAATAAGCCAGGAGGACACAGCCTGAAAAACGTGCTGAAAAACAGCAAGAAAAATAACAAGGATTCCGAAATGAAGCAGTACATCATTCTCTTTTGCCATTACGGCATCTATAACAATCTTGGATACAACGGAAATACCGAGACTCATAACAACGGAAAGCATACCGATGACAACGTAAAGCAACGTTATCAGCCAGTATTTTTTTATGTACCTGAAGAGCCACATCCATTCGGCTGCCATTCTCTTTAACAGCATACCGAAGCTTTCCTTCTGTTTCATCCGAAAATGCCTTTCTTTTAGTTTTTTGTGTTGATTTCTTCCTTACGGTGGTGTCTGTTGCCGTAGCCGTACTTTCTTCCGTAGCCATAGCCATAGCCGTATCCGTAACGGTAACGGTAACCGTATCCGTATCCTGATGCACCCGTTACTGCACCGTTAAGCACACAGCCGAAAATACCGGCTTCTGTTGACAGAAGATTATCTATACCTGCACGGATTTTTGAAATGCGTACAACATCCTGATGTATGACGTATATTGCAGCATCTGCAGAAGCCGCAATATTCATTGCGTCAGACACAAGACCGCAGGGCGGTGTATCAATGAATATGTAATCGTAGAATTCGCGGATGCCGTCAACAACACCTTTGAGCTCCCTTATATTTTCGAAGGGATTCTTGTTATCATCCGGCTCAATTGTCATAATATCAAGTCCGAATTTCTCTGAGCTGCTGATACGGAAAAGCGTACCGTTTCTTTCACTCTCTGAGTTCAGCGACATATCCGTATTGTCAGCTTCAATTCCGAGAGCCTCCAGAATGCTGGGGTGATGAAGGTCCGCATCAATAAGAAGTACTTTTTTTCCGAGAGGAACAAGCGACAATGCGAAATTGACCGTCGTTGTGGTCTTTCCCTCACCGGGAGCAGTGCTTGTTACCATAAACACCTTTTTATCAACGGCCTGATTTATGAAAACATTTCGTATAACACGGAAGGATTCAAGAAAGCCCGAGGATACCCGTTCATTGGTAAAGAGTACGTTTCTGTCACCGGGCTGCACGTATTTTCTGAATTTTACGGCAGGAATACTGCCGAGTGAATTAAGGTTAAGCTCCCGCTTTATGTCATCTGCAGTTCTAATCGTTCTTCGCATAAGAGCATAAAGGAGAATAAGGCAGATGCCGATAGCAATTCCTATGACCGCTCCCTCTATGGCATTTGTCGTATAGTTTGTCTTGTTGTAGGGCGCGGAAGCCACAACAGGAGTCTCGATCATATCAAACTTAATGTTACCTACGACATATTTTGCTGCCTCTGGATAATTTTCTATGGCAGAAATAAGAACGTCGTACGTCAGCTGCGGATCCTTGCCGGAGGCTGTAAGTGTAAACAGATTTGCACCGGGAACCATAGAGGCATTAAGAGATGCCGGCATATAGGTGAGATCAAGATCGTTGATTATTGCGTCCTGAAGAATGTTACACTGCAGAATATAGGGGAAGGTTTCAGTCAGCTGAGACGTTGTGGAGGCATCATAATAAAAAGAGTATGATGAAATTCCGCTGATTGTTGCCTGAGCATTCTGCGATGTGACAGTGAAGGTAGCAGACGATCTGTACATCGGCACATAGCTTCTGTAATCATTGACGTATCTGAAGCCGCCTATAAGGACGGCAAGTATGACACAAAGCCACCAGAGCTTACTGGCTCCCTTAAGGAAGTCGGTAAAATAAATGGCAATATGCTTTGTGCTTATGGAATCAGTTTTGATTTCTGTAT
This sequence comes from Acutalibacteraceae bacterium, assembly GCA_045659105.1. Lineage (GTDB taxonomy): Bacteria > Bacillota > Clostridia > Oscillospirales > Acutalibacteraceae > RUG806. Next base: position 6,820 of record JAZOWG010000126.1, on the reverse strand, counting down.
TGCTCATTAGGATAAATTCATTCCTTCAGTTTATTTTCTTTCCTGATTTTTATCTGTGCTACTGTTGTAAGACGATGAACGGAAATAACGGGAATATTTTCCGTAACCGCCGTATCTTCCGTACTTGTGATAATGCCCGTACTTATGGTAGTGTCCGTATTTGTGATAATTTCCGTACTTGTGATAATTTCCGTACTTATGATACTTACCGTATTTGGAGTACTTATTCTTGTAATAAGCGCCGGTTTCATCCGAGCCGAAAAGGTCAAAGGGCACAAGTTCACCGTGTACGTCATTAAGAATACAGCCGGCAAGCCTTACACCGGAATCTCTCAGTGTTGTAAGAGTTTTATTAATCTGCTCACTTTTTACGGTATCTGTTCTTACAATCATCAGAAGCTTATCTGCAAATTTTGCAATTGCCGTGGTAGAAGCGTCAGCGAGCACGGGAGCCGTATCGATTATTATAAAATCAACCATTTCGCTTACTGCATCTACGAATTTTTCAAGCTTTCCGCTTTCAACCCAGCTCGTGCTTTCCTTATAGGGCTTTGCATTAACAGCAAGAAAGAGCGAGGAATCCCTGAATTTTCTGAATTTGATTTTACCCGCCTCGGGATTATCAAGATATTCACCCATTTCATACTGCTGAGAGTATTCAAGATCAAAAATCTTGTAAAGAGCAGGCTTTCTGAAGTCAAAGTCGAGAAGAAGAACCTTCTTACCCTTCTCCGCAAGGGACAAAGCAATATTTGTCGCAACAGTGGACTTGCCTTCATTTTCCGCAATACTTGAAACAACAAATACCTTATCTCCGTCACGGCGGTTCATAAACTCAAGCTTTGATGAGATTTTGTGGAAATTCTCAACAAATGAGAAGCTTATAAAGGCATTGGAGTGAATTCTGAGAGACTGCTTTTTTCTTTTAAAAATTGACTTAAGGCTGCGACGCTTTCTCTCGTGCATAATCGTATTTATCAGCTTAGCATCAATCTTCTCGTTAAAATCATCCTCATCCTTAACAGTATCTCTGAGCACCGACAATACAACAATAAGAAATGCCGATACTACGGCAGCTCCCGAATACAGAAGGCTTTTATCGTCGTTTGATATGCTGTTTGAAGCACCCTTAGGCACAGACGGTGCCTTGAGCACCATTACCGTAGCATTCGAGAAAATATAATCGGCAACGGACGGATAAACCTTCAGCACTGCATTAAGAAGCTCATAAGAATTCTGGGGACTGGCACTTGTAACGCTGAGTGTTATAAAGTTGGTTCCCTGCTTAACAGAGGAGCCTATGCTGCCGTTGAAGCTTCTGCCGATTTGCTCACTTGCCTTGGTTTTTATGATAGGATCAGTAAAAATGTTTGCAAAAATCTCCGCCAGGTCTGCAGATACCGCAAAATTGGAATAGGTAGCAGAGTTTGCTCCCTTTGCCGAAACAACCATTGTGGCAGATGCGGTGTATTCGGGCTCATAAACGTAGCGTTCAGCAACGTAAACACCCATACGGCAGGACAGAACCACAAGAACAACAATCCAGCAGTTCTTTATAATATCCTTGAGTATTGAATGTATTTCAAATGAAATTCTCTTATTCTTCATCATTTCTCATTTCCTACAATCACAATCATAGTGCTGTGACCTCTTTCCCCTCTGTCATCGACTGCATAATAATGCACAATATAGGTGCCTTCCTTGTTAACGTTGAGATTTGTATCAACGGTTACTTTCCTGAGAAGGTTTTTCTCCTTGTAGTCGGTTGCAGACACAAGGTAGTCCTCCGCGTCAAATTCATCCCCCTTATCAATATAAAGCAGATACTGCGAAAGCTCTATCTGAGGAGCAGAAAGACTTCTGTTCTCAACAATGAGAGGGAACGTAAGCACTGAAACGTCACCCATACTGTTTGTCACGGTTACGTCAATAGTAAAAACTCCCTCAGTTGCAGCAACATAATCCTTCGAGGTAAGAATCATGCTGCTGTCAAGCTTTCCGTCAAAGCAATCGGTTACAGCAAGTGAATTTTTGACGTTTACCGCTTCATATACGGAATAGCAGGGCGATTCCGTCAGCGAATAACGGGGAGCTGTGTAGTCGGTATATTTCACCTTTCTGACCGCGGTAGCAACGTGGTTATCTCCGTCACATACGGCATAGGTAACCTTGCAGATACCGGGCTTTATAAACTTGGAAACCGACTCCACAATTATTTTGTCGGTTATATCTCCGTCCTTTTCATCGTAAGCGGTAACCCCGTCAAGAAAATCCTTATCCTTCGCAGATACGCTGAGCTCAAGCACGTCATCCTCAAGAGTTATGACGGGAAGCGTTGTATCTACAGTCAGCTTTTCCGTCACAAACGTATATAAAAATACACCGCTTACTGCAAGAAACAGCACAATAACGGCAAGTCTGTAAAATTTCATCATTTTTCTCTCACCCCAAAAGTTATATATAAGAAATCTCTCTGTTTTCAATTACCGACAGAGGATTATCAGTAAACAGCAGATGCGCATAATCATAGGAACAATTTTCCGCCACGTACTCAAAGGCATCACCGAGAAACGGTGTTCTCATATACGGGCTGTGGGCATCACTTGCAACAAAATCCGCAAAAGAATTCCTGAGAAGAAAATCAGCAGCCCTGGAAGTGGTTCTGCCGAAGCTTCCCGTAATGCTTCCCTTGTTGACCTGGAGCAGACATCCCATGTTCTTTATCTTAAGTGCAGCCGTTTCATCCTCGCAGAAGAAAGCATATCTTTCGGGATGTGCAACGACAGGCACGTATCCCTCCGAAACAATTCTTCCGAGCTTCATATAAACTGAAGCGGAATGCTCGTAAAAATCAAATTCAATCAACGGATATTTTGAGCCGTTGAGAGTTATCAGCTTTCCGTCGAGAAGAAACTCCATAAAGCTTTCACCGCAGAAAATTTCCTGACCGGGGAAAATTTCAACGTCTATTCCCTGTTCAACAAGTCTGCCGTTAAGCCGCTTCAGCATATTCTCAAACTCAGGACACCACATATTCCGGTACGAGCCCGTAACATTGCTGTGAGGAGTTGCGATTATCTTCTTTGTGCCGCCTGAACGGGCAAGTCTTGCCATTTCGACAGACTCCTCAATACTTACCGAGCCGTCATCCAGGCCGTATAAAATATGACAATGAATATCGTTCATCCGCGACACCTCCCGACATAATTCCACAATTATAATTAGTCTATAACAAAACACCTAAAAAGTCAATACACATGTATAAATTACCTTAATATATAAAAAAAGCTGACCGAACGGCCAGCCTTCTTGTGTTTATAAAATTTTACATATAGAAACTCTTGTACCACTGTGCGAAGCGGCGAAGTCCCTCCCGGAGAGAAGTGGACGGCCTGAAGCCGAAGTCTCTTTCGAGAGCACTCGTATCGGCATAGGTTACGGGCACGTCACCGGGCTGCATAGGCACCAGCTTTTTGTGTGCTTCAAAATCATAATCTGCGGGAAGAACTCCTGCAGCAACAAGCTCCTGCTGAAGAATATCCACGAAATCGAGAAGGTTCTCGGGACTTGAATTACCGATATTGTAAACCCTGTAGGGCGGAACGGGAAGTCCGTCCTCTCCGTTTTCTTTTTCAGGTGCGCACATCATAATTCTCTTTACACCCTCAACAATATCATCAACATAGGTAAAATCACGCTTACAGTTACCGAAATTAAAAATCTCAATATCCTCATTATTTATCAGTTTGTTTGTAAAACCGAAATATGCCATATCGGGTCTTCCTGCAGGTCCGTAAACGGTAAAGAAGCGAAGGCCGGTTGAGGGAATGTTATAAAGCTTTGAATACGAATGGGCAAACAGCTCATTGCTCTTTTTTGTTGCGGCATAAAGGCTCACGGGGTTATCAACCTTGTCCTCCGTGCTGTACGGAATCTTCTTATTTGTGCCGTAAACACTTGAAGAGCTGGCATATACAAGATGCTTAACAGGGAAATTTCTGCAGGCTTCAAGAATATTGTAAAAGCCGATAATATTACTCTTGATATATGCATCGGGATTTGTGATTGAATATCGTACACCTGCCTGAGCAGCAAGATTCACAACAACGTCAAAACCGTATTTTTGGAAGCAAGAGTCAACAAGCGCCTTATCGGAAATATCACCTCTGATAAACTCCCATGAAGCACCGCTTTTTTCTTTGATTTTTTTGTCAATTTCACTGAGACGGAATTCCTTTATGGATACGTCATAATAGTCATTCATATTATCAAGACCGACTATTTTTATTCCGGGAACGGTCTCTAAAAGTTCGAGCACAAGATGGTAGCCGACAAAACCCGCAGCGCCCGTTACAAGGACACTTGCCCCCTCAAGATTCACATTTCTTTCAAGCATTTTTATACCTCTGAATTATAATTTTCAAAATATCATTTATTTGCAACTTTGATATTAATATTTTAATTTAATTGTCAATTTTACCGTAATTTCATCAAATATCAATTTCTTTAATATATCAGATTTTTGCAGTTATCTTAAAAATTTCAGCTCCTTTAATTGCTCCAGAAAAGCAATAATATCGTCTTCCGCCTCTTCGCGTGAAACTGAAAATTCCGACGTAATTCCGTCAACTAATTCAGCTATGGTTTTCTCCTCTTCAAGCATTTTCCATATCTCTGCGCTGACGGGATTAAGAACTATAAGCTGAGAGGAATTTTCAACGGAATTTACGGGCACGGCAAGGAACTCTCCTGCGATTTCGCGGAGCACAAATCCGTCCTTCAAGCAAAATTTTTCATCTGTCATAAAATCACCCCGTGGGTATAATAGCATAAATTTTTGTGCGACACAATATTTTTTCAAAATTTCAAACAACTGCAACAGCAAATAAAACGCAACACGGTTACATATTCAGTTTAAAATATTTAAATACTCTATTGACAATTGTCCTTTGTTGGTTTAGAATGTATGTTATCATAATATGGGAATAAATACGCGTATGAAAAAGTATTATTATTTATGCAGAAAACAAATTTGCATCGAAGCCGATTTTTTTCCGGGAGATAATCCTCAATGGAAGCAGTTTGAATCTGCACCCGAAATTGCAGACATCAGCATTTTTTGCAAAACTGCGGAAGACTTCCCTGCTCTTCCGGACCACTGTAAGGGTAAGACCGGAGACGTTTACGTTTACGAAAGCGAAAATACTGTTTTCCGCAACACACCGATGATAACAAAGCCCGGCGCACTGACACGGTATAATCCGGCAGATACGTCGCACAGCGAAACTTTTTTCACAGCAGACAGCTTTCCCGTTATGATGGACAACCGATACATGTGGAGCTCCCTTGCACTTGCCCAGCTGATGCTGGCGCAGAATGTATTTTTCCTTCATTCGTCATTTATCGTGCACAAGAACCGTGCCGTGCTTTTCTCGGCACCGTGCGGTGTCGGCAAAAGCACTCAGGCGGATTTATGGAACAAGCACAGAAATGCGCAGATTATCAACGGCGACAAGGCAGGCGTGCTTATTGAGGACAATTCCGTTTTTGCATGCGGTGTTCCCTTCTGCGGGACAAGCGGTATATGCAAGACGGGTGAGTTTCCTCTCGGTGCAATTGTTCTACTCAGTCAGTCCCCAATGAATGAGCTAAAACAGCTGCACGGTATTGAAGCAATTACGGGAATTCTCAGCAATATTTATCTTGATTTGCTGGCAACAGACGAAAACAGGATGATTCTTGACCTTCTGATTTTACTTCTGAAAACCGTTCCCGTTTATTCCTTCGGATGCAAAGCTGACGAATCGGCTGTCGAGACCCTTGAAAAAGCATTGCAGGACGGAGGTGTTTTCACTTGAGCACGGAATATGACCTTTTTATGGCAAAGCTCTTTTCTCAGGCAGATAAAAGCTTTATTCCTCTGTCTGGTGCATTTGAACTGACACCGCGCTGTCCTCTTGACTGCAAGATGTGCTACATTCACAGGCGTGAAAATGACCGAGAGGCATTATCCCTCGAAAAAAGCACCGAATGGTGGCTCGATATTGCTGAAGAGGCAAAAAATGCAGGTCTGCTTATAGCACTTCTCACAGGCGGTGAACCGCTGTTAAGACCGGATTTCAGGGAAATTTACCTCGGAATGCGGAAAATGGGGTTGATTTTATCCGTCAACACCAACGGAGTGCTCATTGACAGCGATACGGTCCGCTTCTTTAAGGAGCATCCGCCGAAGGTAATTAACATCTCCCTTTACGGCGCATCGGAAGAGACGTACGAGGCGCTGTGCGGAAGCGGTGAAGCCTTCAAAAAAGCCCTGAATGCAATTGTCAGCCTTCATAACGCCGGGGTTAAGGTGAAAATCAACCTTACGGCAAACGGCTACAACCGTCAGGACGTTGAAAAAATTTATGCCCTTGCAAATGAGCTGAAAATACCCGTTCAGCCCGTCAGCTATATGTTCCCTCCCGTAAGGGTCGGCGGTGAGGCTGACAGACTCCCCCCTGAGCAGGCGGCAGAGGTTCAGTTTCAGTGCAGAAAGCTGAGCATGGGCGAAGAGAGGCTGAAAATCCTCTCCCAAAACAGTCAGAATGACATCACGGGTGCGCCGCCCGGTGACTGTACAGACGAAAACGGCGAACGCATCCCCTGCAGAGCAGGTCTTTCCTCCTTCTGGATAACGTGGGACGGAAAAATGACCCCCTGCGGTATGATGAACACTCCCTCGGCAGAGCTTTCCTCCTTCCGGGAAGCGTGGGAGAAAATGAACAAAGAAAGGGAGAAAATAATTCTCCCGGCTAAATGTAAAAACTGCAATCTCAGA
>JAZOWG010000125.1:0-2363 GCA_045659105.1 Acutalibacteraceae bacterium | reverse complement strand
CAACAGAGTGTCCTCCTTCTCACTCATCCCCGAAAAGGATAAAATAAACTTCATTGACCGCCCCATCGACTGGGAATAAAGAATAACGGTGCCCGTTATTCTGAAGTAAAAGGTAATAGGTAATAGTGAAGAAGTAAATTTCATAAAAAAAGGGAGCTGTAGTTTTACAGCTCTCTTTAATATATTTTGCTTTTACTGATAGATTCTTACGTAGTCTACAACAAATTCGGTTTTATAGGTTTCCTTGTCAAGCTCAGCGAGCTTAGCTTCATCCGGAATTTCAAGGGACACGATAACCTCCTCAAGCACCTCGGAAACACCGTTACCGAAGGATGAGCGTCTTGTTTCAACACCGTTTATGTAGAAGATATATTCGTCATCAGTCCACTTAAGACCGTAGGTGTTATATTCGTCGTAAATGTTTTCACCGTAGAAGGCACCGAGGCTTGCGGACTGATAGCCCTCCTGAACACCGTCTACACCTGCACAGTGGATATTGTGGGAAACAGCATCCTTGTCGAAATATTTTCCTGTGTTTACGGATTCAAAAATATCAATTTCGGCACCGCCGACACCGCCCTGTGAAGCAGAAGCAGTATAGGGAGCCTTTGCCTGAATCCAGAATGCGGACCAGAAATTGTTTTCTCTGTTAACCTTGCAGCGGATCTCAAAGTAGCCCTTGCAGTACCACTCCTTGAGCCTTACCATACCCGTGTACCAGCCCTCGCCGTACTGTCCGTCCTTTTTGTATTCACCGGTAAGCACCATATTGCCGTCCTTGAAGGTTACCTGGCTGGGAGCATTGAAGCCGCCGCGTCTTGCGCCTGAGCCTCTGTATTCCCACACGTCGGAATCAAATTCATCATAATTGAATTCATCCTCAAAAACGAGAGAATAGCCTGTAAGATCAAGCTCCTCACCGTGAGGCTTTACGGGTAAATCAAAAATTGTAAGACCGAAAAGCTCAATTATCGCCATAAAGCAAGCGAAGATTCTTTTCAAATCAAAGCAAGTAAACATTTCCTTTAATAATTCAATCTGCTGCTCAACGCCCCACATCTGTCTTGGGGCGAGCTTAAGAACTTCCGTTAAAAACGTTTCAAACATAAAAATCCCTCCTGTAATCTGTTAATTTCATATTATCATCAAATAAAACCCGTGTCAATCTTTAATAATTTTGTTTTTTATTTCTGCAGAATAAAAAAGGGGGCTGTAAAAAACGAAAGATTTTTTACAGCTCATTTTAAGGGGATAGGAAAAAAAGATGAAGAACGGACAAACTGAGCAAAATCAAGGCGTAAGACTTGATTTTGTTTGCCCGAAGGCGTACAAAGGTACGTCGAGTGGCGAAGTTTGTTCGTAGTATAAAACATAAAAATTTTCTTATTTTCGATTTTTACTCAGATTTATGGGGTTCTGCAGACTTAACCTGCAGAACCCCTTGATTTATATAGTTTTATACGGTCTTCGCTTTTTTTACATCCCCTGTTTTTTTGCTTTTTTCTTTCTTGTCAGTATTACTGCCGTGCCCGAAACCACCGTAAGTGCAAGCACAGCATACACCGCCGCTGTGATGTAGCCCCCGTAAATAAACGGCAGCTTTTCACTGCAAAGCACGTCAAGGAGCTTATCTCTGTCCTCGGCGCTGATAACGTATATGCTTCTTGTCTTCGGGTAGCATATCTGAACTTTGCCGTCGCTTGTGACGTCAATTCTGTTGCCGTTTTCAAGCTTTACCGATGTTTTTACAAGAGAATTGTTGATATTGTTTACGATATCAATGGGATATGCTTCAATTTCATCACAAAGCATATAAAATTCTCCGAAGGTAAGCGATGTGTCTTCTGCATCAATATCCTGAGGCTCTTCCCTTGTCATTCCGAAGGCTTCTGAAAGCCTTACCCCGTCACCGTTTACGAGAGCTTCATTGATTCTGTCAATCCGCATATCATCGGTTTCCTTGTATCTGCCCGAATTAATTCTTTCTTGCACTTCTTCCCAGAAGGAGCCTCTTTCAGACAGCTTCAGCGTTTCGGTATCATAGCTGTCGGGGAAAAATATATAAGTCTGACCGCCATCCGAGAAGCCGGTAAAAATATACGTGTTGCCCGGAATAACCGGTGTGAGTCCGATGTTCTCAATAATAAGTGAGCCGTCTGTGGGAACATCTCCCTTGATGACCTTAAGAGGCTTTATTACAGCCTGATTTGAGCTGTAATAGACCTTTTTTACCTGCCCGAAATAGATTACTGCTTCGTCATATTCGGCAAGATCCCAGGGAATGGAGCCTGCTGATGCGGAAAAGGACGTCACAAAAAGCATAAGTATTGAAATAAAGGCACATATAAATTTTTTCATATTCA
>JAZOWG010000124.1:0-2949 GCA_045659105.1 Acutalibacteraceae bacterium | reverse complement strand
TCCGAGAAGAAGTATTCGATAACGGCACCGAACATAGGATGGCATCGGGAATCACAGCCGTCCCAGTTTTCCCAAAGAGTGGTAGCTCCGTGCTTCTTCATATTAAAGAAGGAGGTAACCTCCTCATTAATGAGAAGCCTGTAAGCAATATCTCCTCTGCCGAAGCTGAAAAGCATTCTTATAACAAGGTCGGTACCGAAAATGCCCGTGTCAAAGGTTCCGAGCTTTTCGTATTTCTCAATAAAATTCTTCTTTGTTGTTCCGTCACCGAGACCCAGGTCAAGTGCGAATGCATCCGCGCCCTGAGTGCCCTCACAGAAGCTGTGTGTTTCCTCGTTATAATAGTGCCTGATAAGTGCTTCACGGGAATCGCAGGCTAATTTCTTATATACTGCTATATCATTTGTAAAACCGAGAATTTCAGCCGTTTCTGCTGTCATATCGGCACATTTTGCGAGGAAATAGGTATTCACAAAGGCTTCGGGGATTGTAACACGGTTTCCGAGAGGACACCAGTCGCCAAGGCACCAGCCTCCGGGCTCTTCGCTTGTCACAATTCCGTCCTCTGTATGGTTTACCATATATTTAAGGTAAGCCTTCATTGAACCGTAGCTTTCCTCAAGAACTGATTTATCGTTATAGAACTTATAGTAACGGTAGGGGACGATTACTGCCGCACCGCCCCAGCCTCCGGGACCGCCGCCTCCTCCGTAGAAGGGAGCCGTATGCTGAACGTGGCCGCCCACCTTGTCCTGACAGTCTCTTATATCTGCCATCCACTTTTTATACATCTGACGGGCATCATATACGCTCATTACTGCACCGCAGGTAAGCTGACCGTCACCTGTGTAGCCGAGTCTCTCTCTGTGGGGACAGTCAGAGGGTATGCAGCCGTGAACATTGGCACTCTGGGTCTTTACGTAGGCATCAAAAATCCATTGAAGGGTTTCGTTGTCACAGGTAAAGTCGGAGGTCTTTTTAAGGTCTGTCTGAATGACACGGTATTCGGTTAAGTGGCATATACCCGTAACCTCAATATATCTTGCGGCGTGCCAGGTGAAGTGAGGATGGAAATTCTGACCCTTTGCACGCTTGTCGTAAATGAAGGTATCCCTCTGCATACGGAAGGTACCGCCAGTGTAGTGGAACTGAAGGCTTCCGTCCTCATTAAGCTCGTCTGCATAACGAAGTACTGCACGCTCGCTTGAGGCTGCATTCTCTTCAAACTGAAGCACGGCATAGCCTGCCGCTAATTCACCAATGTCGTAAATCTTCATATCGCCGAACTCGTAAATAAGCTTCGGCGTGATTGTTCTTATTACCTTATCTGAGGGGAAGAAGCATTCATAAAGCTCGGTTTCGGGAGCTGATCTTACTGCGGAAAAATTCCATCCGGAGTCATCAAAGCCTGCGTTCATCCAGCCCTCGGGATAAAGACGTGCATCGTGATACTCACCATAGTAAAGGCTGGTTTCAAGAATGTAGCTTTTTCTGAATTTTGTGTTCTCTGATGAGGAATTAATATAGGTTATATTGCCATTCTCATCCGTAAGTGCGAGGGTGAAAACAAGGGTATTGTCACCCCAGTAGGGCATACCCTCGTTGGGGCTTTCGTGCTGACCGTACCAGCCGGCACCTATGTGGGCTGCAAGGACGTTTTCCCCTTCCTTGAGGGAAGAGGTTACGTCATACTTGTAGTAATAGATTCTGTGGGAGAGTGTATCGTAAATCGGCATATGAATTCCCGAAAGGTCTCTCTTTTCATAGTCCGTCATAGCGGGAATGAAATGCTCGTCCGATACTCTTTCGCCGTTTATAAATGCCTCGAAATAACCGAGTGCGGTAATATAAAGAACGGCATTTTTTATATTACCGCAGGAGAATGCAGTTCTCGTAAGAACCGCATCCGAGCCGGGGTATGTAAGCCATACTGAATTATCAAAAATTGCAGAGCTCATTGCTTTATCCTTTCGTGGGGATTATAGTGAAGCTGAATTCCATAAGCTTTGATGCATCAAGGCGGAATTCCTCTCTTGTGTCGGGTCCGCAGGAGGAGGAGCCGATGCCTCTCGTGTAGCCGTCAACGGTAAGGAAGGTGGTGTTCATATCCTTAAGGTCTTCCTGATGCTCTGCCTTATTTATAGCTGACTGTGTCTGATGGTGAACGCTGAAATTGAAGGGAGCGTCACCGTAAAGTGCTACTGTGTTTTCACCGTCTGAAAGCTTTAACCAACGGGTATCGCAGTGCATACCGTTTTCCTGGGGGAATACGTAGGGCTCGTACATATCGGCAACCTTAGCTGAATATATGCCGACGGGGGACTGTGCCTTGAAGTCGGGCATATTTTCGGCTTCGCCTCTGCCGAAGTATTCTGCGGTGTCAAAGCTTCTGTCAAGCTCCATTGTTACACCGAAGCGGGGGATGTCCTTTACGGCTTCGGGGGAGAGAGCCTTGAGTGACGTCTGAATCTCCATAGCTCCCAGGGAAGAGATAACGTACTTGATATACCAACAGTACATAGCCTTTCTGCCGGAGTTCATAGTATAAAGAGACTCAACTGCGATTTCACCGTCGTCTACGGAAACCCAGAATTCCTCAAGCTTCTTTTTAAGCTTATTAAGGCTGCCCTCAGCCCACTTATCTCTCATTCTTGCGTCGTTGTCAATAAGAGCTCTGTAAAGGTTGAGACTTATACCCTTGCTTTCGGTTGCGTTGAGATTCAGAAGCTCCTTGCCGTTAACGGTGTAGGAGGTAAGCTCACCCGTTGTGCCGTCAAATACAGCCTTACCGTTATCATAAACGACTGTGAGGATGCCGTTTTCGGATTCAGCGGAAATCTTTGAGCCGATTTCGATGTCGTATTCACAGTCGGAAACTGCCAGCTCTACCTGCTCGAGAGCAATTTCAAGTCCTGTTTCCTTGTCAGTATAAATGAAGTTGATATAACA
>JAZOWG010000123.1:0-1883 GCA_045659105.1 Acutalibacteraceae bacterium | reverse complement strand
CTTTACACCATCGGTGAGGACCAGATGGCACACGAGGCAGAGGACCTTGAAGTTGAGGTTAACAACCACAATGCGGCGGCAGAATTTCAGGTATTTGCTGATAACATCATAAACGGCACTCCCGTGCTTACGGACGCAACTGAGGGTGCAAAGACGGTTGAGGTCTGTCTTTCAATCGTTGAATCCGCAAAAACGGGCAAGCCCGTAAATCCCGACTATAATTTCTGATAAATACATATCCGCACTTTAGCGGATGTGATAAGAAAAGAGGTTGTAATTATGGAAATAACTAGGGAAATGAAGAATAGAATGAAATTCTATCAAATGGAAAGTTTTGTTTACCGAGTTTCTGATCATATGCCGAAAAAGTTTTACTCGAGAACACACTATGCAAACAGAAAAATACTGTCAATTGAAGAAGGCAGAAAAGAGATTGTAGCAGCTGTGGATAATAAAAGCCCCTTTATGGTTGGTCGGTATGGTACCAGTGAAGGAAGGGCTTTGGTCGAATATTTTCAGATATTAAGTGGAATCAGGAAAGATTATCTACCGAGGACTAAACAATTTTTATGTTGTAACGCCGGCTTCTTTCCGGATGATACAAAATCAATCAATAAATGGGCAGAATTGATGGCGGATTTATCTGCTGAGTGTGATATTCTCGGAGTGATGAATTTTTATTGTGAAGGTTGGATTGTGGAAAATTTGTGTTCTGAAGCAATACTTATGCCAAATGGCGGTATTGCATCGGCAAGTAAGGGTTATACACATTGCCTTGAAGGAAAAAAAGTTTTAGTTGTTCATCCTATGAATAAAACTATTGAAAATCAATATTTTAACAAAAGAGAACTTATTTTTCCGGATTCAAATGCTTTGCCTCAGTTTGAATTGCAGACAATTAAGGCTGTTAATACTCAGGCAGATGAGGTAGACTCCAGATTCCCGACTTGGTTTGATGCTCTTGACTATATGACAGAAGAAATACAAAAGCGTGATTTTGACATTGCTCTTATCGGTTGCGGTGCGTATGGCTTTCCTCTTGCAGCAAGGGTTAAGCAAATGGGCAAGGGAGCAATACACATGGGTGGTGCTGTTCAGACACTTTTCGGAATTAAGAGTTACAGAGGTGATAGTAATTCTTATATAAAGAGTCTGTATAATGATGCTTGGGTTTATCCGGATGAAAAAGACAGACCTAAAGGTGCAGAAAAGGTCGAAGGTGGTTGTTATTGGGCACCTGTTAAGTAAATTATATCAGTCTGTTTTTGTATAACCTTCGATTTTGATAAAGTTTGAAAAATGAAGTCATTCTACCTGAGGTAGGGTGACTTTTTGCCTTTTCGGGGGTAAAATTATAGTGAAAAACACTATGGAGGCGGAAATATGAATCCTCAGAAAACGGGAAAATTCATCTCGGAATTAAGAAAACAGAATAATCTTACACAAAAGGATCTGGCAGAAAAGCTCGGTGTTTCCGACAAGGCGGTTTCAAAGTGGGAGACGGGTAGGTGTTATCCCGATATTGAGGTTATGGGAACGCTCAGCACCCTCTTCGGTGTTACCGTCAATGACCTTTTAAGCGGTGAAAAAATAGAAGCTGTCAGCCGTGATGAGGCGGCAGACAGCAATGTTATAAGCATTATGAAGAGGCTTCGGGGACTTAATAAAAAATGGTGTGCGGCTTTTTTGTGTGTCATTGTCACAATATTTTTGTTTTTCGGGGTGTTTTTGTCGGTAAGCCGCCTGCCTGTGGATTTCGATGCAGGTGCCTGCCGAGGAGGCTTTACGGAGCACATCTACGACAAATACGGCGACACCCTCGCCCGTGAGTATCTTACACGCTTTCCCGAAGAGGACGTCGTTTTCTACACCCTCTCCGACAC
>JAZOWG010000122.1:0-19454 GCA_045659105.1 Acutalibacteraceae bacterium | reverse complement strand
AAACGGAAAAGAGGTGAGACCTGTGAAGAAGAAGGCAGAGGAAAGCTTAAGCACGGCGGCAGGGATACTTGCTTCCGAGGTGCTGAAAATGGTAAAGCGTGTGCTGAAAAGAGAAGAGGGCGGTGAGCCTGATCCGAAGCTTCTTAAGGACGTGGGCGCCGCTGTAAAGGAAGCCGTAAGCGTTGTGACGGCTCTGGGAAAAAGCGATGCCGAAGCACAAGACGGTATCCGGATAGAATTCGGCTTCCCTGAGGAAATTATGAAATAATCTGAAAAGCGGAAAGGACAGACGTTATGAACGGTTATTATTTGCACTCCCGTAAAATTTTTGAGCTTTACATAGGAAAGCCTCAGATGTTTCTTGTATGTGAGGTTATTCTCTTCAATGCCAGGTACAATACGGCGGTGGTGAACGGCATCAGGGTAAATCCCGGGCAGTGCCTTATGAAATATGAGGAGATTGCGGAGATTTCGGGGGTGAGCCTTTCCGCTGTGAGAACGGCGCTTAAGCGTTTTGTGGCTGACGGCGGAATCTCCACCGAGAACAAGGGCAAAAACGGGATTCTCATAACGCTCCTTCCGCCCTTCTCCTGCGAGGGTGAGAGGGTAAAGGCAAGGGAGAACAAGGGGAGTAAGCCCGTTTCTCAGAAGGGGAATAATAAAAAGCCTCCCGTGCCCGACCCCGATGCATCCTATGACATCGCCCGTGCCGAGGCAAGAGCAAGAGCAACGGTGCCCGTGCTGAAAAAACGGGAAAGATGGGAGACAAATTCGTAATTCGCAACGCATAACAAATTCGGAATTCGGAATTCGGAGAAGCCCCCGAGGGACAGAATTGGCGGTAGGGGAGGGGTTCTCCCTGCCGTTCAAAAGGTTGTCGTCCCCTACAAGATAAACTCCGAAGATTAATACAAAAATTAAGATTCCATCAGGGCGGGACGCCAAGGTTGTCGTCCCCTACACGAAGAATCAACCCTTTTGAACGGGACGCCAGGGTTGTCGTCCCCTACAAGATAAGGCGAATTTATACACAAGGAGAGATTTATGAAAACATTGACACTGGGTGTGCCTTCTGAAAGGCAAAGGGAGTTTCTCACGGACACACACAGATACGTTGCCTTCGGCGGTGCGAGAGGCGGCGGCAAAAGCTGGGCGGTGCGTATAAAGGCGGTGCTTCTTGCCTTTTACTATCAGGGCATAAAAATTATGATTGTGCGCCGCACCTACCCCGAGCTTCGGGCAAACCACATAGAGCCCCTGAAGTCCCTTTTAGGTGACACGGCGGTTTATAAGGAGAGCACCAAGGAAATCACCTTCCCCACTGGGTCGGTTATTATGTTCCGCCATTGCGCAAATGCCACGGACATTGACAAATATCAGGGCACCGAGGTTGACGTTCTCTTTCTTGACGAGGCGACACAGCTGACCGAGGAGGAATATGAGCGCTTCAAGGCGTGTGTCAGAGGTGTGAATCCCTTCCCCAAGAGGATATATCTCACCTGCAACCCCGGGGGAGTGGGGCACGGCTTCGTAAAACGGCTTTTTGTTGACAGACGCTTCAAGGAATCGGAAAATCCCGAGGATTACGTCTTTATAAAAAGCCTTGTCACGGACAATCACGCACTTATGGAGGCTGACCCCGAGTACGTAAGACAGCTTGAATCTCTGCCTCCGAAGCTTAAAAAGGCGTGGCTTCACGGGGACTGGGACATCTTTGAGGGACAGTTCTTCGAGGAGTTCCGTGACGACCCCGACCACTATGCCGACAGAAAATTCACCCACGTCATTGAGCCCTTTGAGGTGCCCTTCGACTGGAAGATTGTAAGAAGCTTCGACTTCGGCTTCCGCAAGCCCTTCTCCTGCGACTGGTGGGCAATAGATTATGAAGGGCGAGCCTACCTGATTTTACAGCTTTACGGCTGTACGGACATTCCCAATGACGGTCTTAAGTGGCATCCCGACAAAATCTTCTCGGAGATACGTCGGCTTGAAACGGAGCACCGCTGGCTTAAGGGCAAGTGCATTGACGGTGTTGCAGACCCGTCTATATGGGATGCCTCCCGAGGGGAAGCTATAATTGAGGCTGCCGACCGCCATTACGTGTATTTCTCCCGAGGGGACAACAAGCGTATTCCCGGGTGGATGCAGTGCCACTACCGTATGGGCTTTGACGGGGAGGGAAGACCTATGGTGTATTTCTTCAACACCTGTAAGGCGGCAATACGGACTCTGCCCCTTCTCGAGTTTTCCGACACCACCCCCGAGGACCTGGATACCGACGGAGAGGACCATTTTGCCGATTCCTTCAGGTATTTCTGTATGTCCCGTCCCATAAGCCCCCGTCTGCAGACCGAAGCGAAGCCCCACGGCGACGACCCCCTTGACCAGAGGACGAGGTACAGAGGGTTTAGTTATTAAAGAATAATGAATAAAAAATAAAGAAGAATGTATTCCGCAAGAAAACACAAATAATTTTTTAAGGAGAGTATATATGACAACAGATTTTATGATTACCGAAAAGGACGTTCAGCGTGCATCGGAGATACTTTCACGCTACAAGGCGGCGAAGGCGAATCTTGATGCAAGGGTCCTTGAAAACGAGGAGTGGTTCAGACTGCGCCATTGGGGTCAGCTGAGACGTGAAGGCGAGCGTGAAAGACGTCATTCCGCCTGGCTTTTCAACTCCATCATCAACAAGCACGCGGACTTTATGGATCAGCTTCCCGAGTGCACGGTGCTTCCCCGTGAATCGGGGGATACGGCTCTTGCAAAGCGCCTTACATCGGTTATCCCCGTGGTGCTCGAAAGAAACAACTGGCACTCGGTGTATTCCGATGCCGCCTACAAGAAGCTCAAAACGGGCACGGCGGTGCTGGGTGTTTTCTGGAACGGTGAGGCGGACGGCGGACTTGGTGAAATTGACATCAAGTGCCTTGACATCCTGAACGTCTTCTGGGAGCCCGGTATCAGGGATATTCAGAAATCCCGTAACATCTTCACCGTTGACCTTGTGGACAACGACCTGCTTCTTGAAGCCTACCCCTTCCTTGAGGGTAAGCTCGGCAAGGGTGCGGACACCGTAGCCTACACCTACGACAGAAACGTTGATACCTCGGACAAGTCCCCCGTTGTGGACTGGTACTATAAGAAGCGTGTAGGGGGCAGAACCCTTCTTCACTACGCAAAATTCGTAAACGGCTGTCTTTTATACGCTTCGGAAAACGATGAGCTCTACAGAGACCGAGGCTGGTACGACCACGGACTTTATCCCTTTGTATTTGACCCTCTTTTCAGGGAGGAGGGCACTCCCACGGGCTTCGGCTTTATTGACATTATGAAGGAGACTCAGGAGGAGATTGACATTCTCGGAAACGAGATTGTCAGAAACGCACGCTTAGGCTCAAGAAAGCGCTACTTTACCCGTGTTGAGGGTGCCGTCAACGAGGAGGAATTTGCCGACTTTAACCGTGATTTCGTTCACGTGGCAGGCTCCTCTATAGGTGAAGAGAGCATCAGGGAGATAGGCTTTACACCTATGCCTGCAACCTACATAACGGTGCTTAACAACAAGATAAACGAGCTTAAGGAGACAAGCGGAAACCGTGATTTCTCTCAGGGCGGAACCCTGGGCGGTGTAACCTCAGGCACGGCAATTACGGCTTTACAGGAGGCAGGCAACAAGCTTTCCCGGGATATGATAAATTCCACCTACAATGCCTTCTCCTCGGTGTGCACCCTTGTGATTGAGCTGATGAGACAGTTCTACACCGTGCCCCGTACTATGAGAATTACGGGAGAAAACGGAGAGGAGCTTTACACCCTTTTCGATAACTCCGCACTTTCTCTTATTTCGGACGGCAGTCTTTCTGCTCCCGTTTTTGACGTGAAGGTTAAGGCACACAAGATGAACGCCTACCAGAGAAGCGCACAGAATCAGGATGCCCTGAATTTCTATACTCTCGGCTTCTTCAATCCCGAGCGTGCCGTGGAATCCCTTGCCTGTATGGAGCTTATCGACATAGAAAACAAGGAGAAAATCAAGGCAATTATCCGTGAAAACGCAGTATACGGAGGGAAGGTAAATGATTAAAGCAGAAATAAGCTACGGTGAAAATTCATGCATTGTAAAAATCTGCGGACACGCAGGCTATGCACCAAAGGGGCAGGACATAGTGTGTGCAGGGGTATCCGCCCTTTCTTCGGCACTTCTTGAGGCGGCAGTTTTTTACGTGAACCGCGAAAATACAGCCTTTTTCGGCGCCGAGGTAAACGACGGCTGCTTTGAAATGAGAATCCTCGGAATCAGAGAGGAAGGCCTTATCGGGCGGTTAAATGCTTTGTTTTTTATGCTGAGAGCAGGTCTCGAGCAGATTGAAAGACAGTACCCGAGCCATCTCAGCCTGGATATATTTGAAATACCCTCAACGGGTAATGATAATGGCACTTCGGAACAGACGATGAATACCTACAGAGAGGAGGACAAAGGATGAACATTTTTCTGCAGACGTTTTCCGAGGGCGAGGCTGAGGCAGCTTCTCCCGTCACGGAAAGCACCACGCCCGAGGGAGAGTTCGAGGAGCTCATCAGGGGGAAATACTCCGACGCATTCAAAAGCCGTGTTCAGGGGATAATCGACAAGAGATTTTCTAAAATGAAGGCTATGGAAAAAAGCCTTGAAGCATACACGCCCTTAAAAGAACACCTTGAAGCGCAGTTTCCCCACGTAAATAAGGATGACACCGAGGCTCTCGTTTCGGCATTTCTCGGAAAAGCGGATTCTGACCGCACCGCAAAACCCGTTACGGCGGTGCCCGAGGCATTCTTACAGTCGGCTGGGCACCTTATAAAAATGCAGGCGGCATTGCAGGTCAGGGATGCCCTTTTAAGAGAAGCAAAAGAGACTCGCAGGCTCTACCCGTCCTTTGACCTTAAAAGGGAGCTTACCTCATCTCCCGAAATGAGCCGTCTTATAACGGCAGGTGTGCCCTTGCGCCGGGCATACGAGGCGGTGAATATTGAACGCCTTACAAGGGAAGCCGTCAGAGAGGCAGTAATGAAAGCCAAGCTTGAGACTGCCGAGAGCATAAGACGTAACAGCCGTGTACAGGAGAATTCCCTCTCCGACCGTGCCGCAAGCAGTAAGCACACGGACGTGAACAATTTAACCGAAGCCGAAATCAGAAAGATTATCGCCGATGTAGGCAACGGCGCAAGAGTAACGTTCTGATATGGGAAAGAGACGCACAAATCACCGTCTTTGACGCACGAAATATTATAAAGGGTGTTCTGCCACGCATTGGCATAACCGGTATTGTTGGTTTTTTTGCCACGTCCGCAATATTCAGCTGTGCTGTGTTTTCGGCTCTTCGCGGTACCATCGTACAGCTTGCCAGAGCCGAAAACACCAAATCCGCTGATTTCTGCGCCCTTTCCCGTGCGTTTCCGAAGCTTTGTGCAGACCTTATTCAGTTAGTTTTATCCCGCACGTAAGGCGGCAGACATAGGTTTCCGTTAAATGTCCGTATTTCGCACATCTGCACCGTTTCTTTGCGAAGAAAACGGCACATCTGCACAAAATATGAACATTTTCCGTCAAACGGGGTATTTTCTGCTGCTCTTGCACACTTAAATTATATTTTTACTTAAGAAGGAGATTTTTTTATGAACAGCAATATTATCACACTTACACATTTTTCAGCAGGCGAGGTGCTTAACACCACTTTGGGTACTGTGGAAAAGGGCGTTGTTACAAATCCCGATGCCCTTTCTCCCGAAATGAAGACCTTCTATGACAAGACACTTATCACCCTTGCAGGGGCAAACCTCATTCACGAGCAGTTCGGTCAGAAGCGCCCCATCCCCAAGAACGGCGGTAAGACTATCGAATTCAGAAAGTTTTCCCGTCTTCCCAAGGCATTAAAGCCCATTACAGAGGGTGTAACCCCCGACGGCAACAAGTTCAACGTAACAGCCGTCAGCTGTACCGTTGACCAGTACGGCGACTACATCGAGCAGACGGATATGCTTGAGCTTACGGCGGTTGACAACACAATCGTTGAGGCTACAAAGGAGCTTGCATCCCAGGCAGGCGTAACCCTTGACACCGTAGTCAGAAACGAGCTCAACGGCGGTACAAACGTTATGTACGCTCCTATTGTGACAGAAAACGGTGAGGAAACCGAGATTTTAAGCCGTGAGGACATCACAAAGGACTGCAAGCTCCGTGTGAAGGACATTTTCAGAGCTGCTGCTCAGC
Source organism: Acutalibacteraceae bacterium (assembly GCA_045659105.1). Taxonomy (GTDB): domain Bacteria; phylum Bacillota; class Clostridia; order Oscillospirales; family Acutalibacteraceae; genus RUG806. The sequence goes on along the minus strand of JAZOWG010000122.1, from coordinate 13,198 downwards.
TCAAAGCCGTCAACGCTCCCAAAATCGGCGGCTCCTACGTGGCAATCATTCATCCCTACGTGGCTTATGACCTTATGCAGGAGGCAGGCGACCAGTGGGTAAGCATCCAGAAGTACGTAAGCCCCGAAAGCCTTCTCAAGGGTGAAATCGGCTGTCTCGGCGGTGTGCGCTTCGTTGAAAGCACAGAGGCTAAGGTCTTCGGTCCCGCTGAAATTGCAGAGGGCATCACACGTATGACAGTTGCCTCCGACGTCAACGGCTCCGCAACGGTTACCGTAAACGAGTATATGGGTGACATTACACTCGCTTCTCCCGTCGAGGTGTTCGCAGGCGGTGTCAAGAACACCGTAAAGAGCGTGCAGGGCAACACCGTGACCCTCGGCTCAGCGGTAACTCTTAAAAAGGGTGACATTATCGCAGGCATCGGCGGCGGTAAGGACGGCTCAGCAGTCTTTTCAACCCTCTTCCTGGGTGAAAATGCCTACGGCGTAACGGATATTGAGGGCGGCGGCCTCGAGCACATCGTAAAGCCCAGAGGCTACGGCAACGACCCCCTCAACCAGAGAAGCTCCATCGGCTGGAAGGCAACCAAGGTCGCAAAGAGACTTCTTGAGGAATACATCATCAGAGTTGAATCAGGCTCTGAGTTCTCTCTTACAACCAACGCGAACTGAAAGATGTGCACAAATCACCGTCTTTAACGCACAAAAATAAAACAGTTCAGTGCCCTTGAGGCAGTAATGTAATAATTCCTTTGTAGGGGACGACGCCCTCGTCCCCTACAGGAAAAGACAAATATTTTATATCCCGTAAGGGATACTACATTAAAATTTATCACCGATAAGTTTTTACTGCAAAGGAGAATAATATGAAAAATAACAAAACTGCAACTACAACATATCCCGTTTTTATCCCCAAACTCAACAAGAATGACGATGCGTTATTCGTGGCGGTCAACGGCAAGAGGATGCTCATTAAAAAGGGTGAGACCGTGCAGGTGCCCCGTGAATTTTACGAGGTAATTGAAAATTCACGCCGTCAGTCCCTTGAGGCGGAGCAGTTCATTCTTTCCAACGTCAATGAAGCGTAAGGGGGAAAATTATGACAGCAACGGGACTTATTGAAAGGACGGATGCACTGTTTCCCAACGTGTTTCCCTTTCCTATGAAGGTGCGCTGGCTATGGAGGCTTGATGCCGGGCTCTGCCGTGATATTTTCTCCCGTTACGGGGATGCTCCCGTTCTGACGGACAGCGAAATGACCGCTGCCGACAGAGAGCTTTTGCTGGGTGAGGAGTTTTCCGACCTTTATATAAGCTATCTTACCATGAAGATGGAGCTTCACTCGGGTAATATCACGGGCTACGTAAATGCGGCGGCACTTTATAACAGCGCTTACCTTTCCTTTATGCAGCACTACAACCGCACCCATTGCTGTAAGGGTGCAAAAATAAGCATAGACTGAGGGGGATGTTATGTTTTTTCCGAAATTAAAGGCATATAAGGAAAAAATCTTTTCCGTAAATAAATTCGGCTCCCTTGTTTTCGGTGAGGCTGTTCCCGACGGCTGCTTTTCCGACAGTCTTAACCTTACGGGGGATAAATATCCCCTTATGAGCGCAAGGGACAAAAGGGCAGAGTATAAGTCAGTCCGCCCCCTCGATTTCGGGGGTGAGAGCGTGACGGCTGTCCTTGATACGCCCTCGGGACTTCTTATCTGCACCGAAACCGAGGTTTTTCTTGACGGCGTGAAAATTGAGGGTGCCGTGCTTTCGGGCAAGACCTCCTCCCGTCAGGCAATCCTTACGGGCAGAAACATATTCATCTGCCCCGACGGGATATATATAAAATGCACCGATGAGGGTGTGGCGGTGAGCCTTTGCAATTTCACGGTGACTTCGCCCGAGGCAGAGCTTTTCTACTGCACCGAGGACGGCACGGACGTCTTTCCCTTGTACTTCGGAGATATTCCGCAGTCAGCCGTGACGGGGGACACCCTCGTTCTTTCCGACGGCAGTAAAATGGAGCTTATGGGCTTTACGGGAGAAAAGTGGATAAAGGAGTCAGACCTTTATTTCCGCTTGTGTATGCCCTTTGATTTTACGGGCATTTCCGAGGGAGACTCCGTTCACGTAAAAAGCAAGGGCGGTCTTCTCAGGGACGGCTATTTCACCGTAAAAACCGTGTTCTCCGACTCCCTTGTGCTTTCGGGCAATATAAATTCCGACGGTGTAATAGCTGACGTTACGCTGTCACGGCGTATACCGAAGATGGATTTTGCCGTTGAGCACAACAACCGCATCTGGGCATGCCGGTACGGTGAGAATAACGAGGGTGAATTCGTAAATGAAATCTATGCTTCAAAGCTCGGTGACCCTGCGGAATGGGGAAGCTTTCAGGGCATTTCCACGGATTCCTACACCGCCTCCCTTGGCTGTCCCGGGGAATTCACGGGTGTCGGCAAGGTGGGAAACGAGGTGGTTTTCTTCAAGGACAGCTGTCTTATAAGGGTGCTGGGCTCTGCACCCTCGGAGTTTACCGTTTACACCGTCCCCGGGAGGGGCATTGAAAAGGGGCAGGATAAGAGCCTTGTGAATCTCGGAGAGAGGCTTTTTTATAAAAGCACCGAGGGGATTACCGTGTATGACGGCACCCTTCCCTTTCTCGTGTCAGAGCGTGACGCCTTTACGGGCTTTACCGAAGCCGTTGCCGGCTCTGCGGGCGGAAAGTACGTCATTGCCATGACCTCTCCCCGTGGGGACAGAGCCGTTTATGTGTACGATACGGGGAACGGGCTGTGGCACAGAGAGGACGACGCTTTTCATACTCTTTGTATGTTCGTAAAGGACGGAAATCTTTTTCACGTCTGCAAAGACGGTAACCGTGTATTTGTGCGTGACGAAAGAAGGCTTACCCCTGAAAACGGCTATCTGCCCCTTTACGGAGAGACTGCCTTTATCCCCGAGGCGGAAAATGAGGTCTTATGGTATGCCGAAACGGGAAAGCTCTGCCGTAATATCACCTCCTATAACAAAACGGTAAGGGCGCTGAGATTTTCGCTTACCCTTTCCGAGGATGCCGTTTTCAAAGTGCTCATAAAGCCTGATTCCGCGGAGTGCTTCAGAGAGCTTTTCTTCCTTAATAAGAAAACCGACGGCATATTTTCCTGCTGTGTAAGAGTGCCGAGGTGTAAATTCTTCACCCTGAGATTTGAGGGTCAGGGAGATTTTACCCTTCACGGCATTGATGCGGTAACGGGCCTTACGGGAGAGGTGACTGATATTGAATAAAAATACTGATAACGAAAAAATATACACCCTGCTTTTACAGCTGAAGGAGGAGGTCACAAGACTTTCTCTGCAGGTAAAGGCACTTAAAAACGAACTGAAAGGAGTGAAAACAGGTGGCTAAAAGGTTTACGTCCGACGAAATTCTGCAGATGGCGGTGGGTCTTATTCCGAAGGATATGGAAGCAGACCTTGACCTTGACGGAAAAATCACCGCCTCCGATGCAAGATACGTAAAAAGAGAGGAGGAGGGAAAGCTCCCTCTCGATACTCCCTCTATGATGGCTGAAAACATTGCAAAGCGCATACTTAAGGAGAATTCCTCCTTTTCCTACGACCCCGAAGCGGACCCTCTTCTTTCTCAGTACAAAAAGCAGTACGAAAAAGAGGGAATGAGAGCTTCTGAGGATATTATGGGAAGGGCTTCGGCGCTTACGGGAGGCTACGGCAATTCCTATGCACAGAAAATAGGCTCTGACAAAATGGCTGAATTTTCCGAAATGTCCGCAGACAAGGCGCTGGAGCTTGAGGAGAAGGCATATAAAAGGCACAAGGACAATATTGAGGGTCTTTATTCTCTTTATTCTCTTATGACGGATGAGGCAAAAAAGGAGGAGGACAGAAAGAAGGCTGCTCTTGATTTTGCGGTGCTGGCGTCGGAAATGGGAGACGATTCCTTCATTAAGGAGCTTGGCATTGAGCCCGAGGACGATGACTTCAAGAAGCTTAAGGAGCAGGCTGAGCTTTTCGCAAAATACGGCGACTATTCGGGTCTTAGGGAGCTTGGCATTGATACCTCGGTGCTTGAAAGCGGTAAGAAATATGAGCTGGCTGAGCTTTTTGCCAAGTACGGGGACTATTCGCTTCTGGGTGCTCTCGGTGTTGACACCTCACGGCTTACGAATGAGGATAAAATCACCCTCGCTGAGCTTTTTGCAAAATACGGAGATTATTCAAAGCTCAATCAGCTGGGTGCGGATACAAAGAACCGTGAGCTTGAGGAGTACTATGACAGACTTCTTAAGAAGCAGAAGGTATGGTGAGTGCTTGATTATACTTAATAACGGCCACACAGCCCTTTCCCCCGGAGGTGTTTCGGGGGGAAGGACGGAGTACGGGGAATGTGCAAGGCTTATAAATGCGGTGAGCGAAAGGCTTGAGGGACTTCCCGTAAAAATAACCGAGGGCACAAAGGGGTATTCGGATGAAGGTCTTCTTTTCGTGTTTCACAAGGGCACCTCGGAAAAGAATAAAAAAAACGGCGGTGCGGAGATTTTTGTTTCCGCAGACGCCTGTGCCCGAACGCAGTATAATGCCTACCGTATGCTTCTTGCTCTCTGCCATGAAAACGGCTACCGCTACAGAGGGGTACATACCCTGACAGAGAAAAGTCCCTTCAGACAGCTTTTTACCTCGGATAACGAAAACGCATATCTTATAAAGGCAGGCTACATTGACTGTCCTGCCGATAACGGGACCTCGGACAGACCTCCGGAAAGCACCGTTTGCGCCCTTTCACGGGAGATTATGAGAATTTACAAGGAGAAAATAAATGAAGATTACAGCTGATTTCAAGCGTACCCAAAGCGGTGAAAATCTTTCAAGGCTTATCCGCTTTTCCGTAGAGGAGGAGCTTCGTGACAAAAAAGCAAAGCTTGGTTTTATAACGCCTCTCGGCAACATATATTTTACAGAGGAGCTGTCTTACGAAAACGGTGAGGGCGAATACCTTCTGCCTGCTGCCCTTACCGACGGCAGGGGAGTTCTCGTGTGCCAGCTTTATCTGACGGATGAAAAGGGCTTCGTTATGAAAAGCCCTATGCTGGATGTCCCCGTTTATCCCTCTATAGACAGCGCGGATAATATTCTTGTGCCTGAGGGAGATTTAAGAAGCCTTGACCGTGTTTTTGACTATATTGACGCCAAGGCAGACCGTGAGCACAGCCACGGTGACGTGTATTTCACAAAGGAGGAGATTTCCGATATTGTGAATAATGCCTCGGCTGCCGTTGAGAGCCTTATTTCCGACCTGCAGACTCAGACCGATGAAAAGCTCTCGGGCAAAAGTGACACGAATCACACTCACGACGGCAGATATTACACCGAAAGTGAAACCGACAGCCTTCTTTTGGGTAAAAGTGACACGTCTCACACCCACGACGGCAGATATTATACCGAAGCCGAAACGGACTCTCTTATTACGGAGGCTGAGAATAATGCAAAGAGCCTTATTGATGCACTTTCCGAGGATACGGAAATAAAGCTTGCAGGAAAAAGCAATACATCCCACACCCACGACGAGAGATATTACACAGAGGCTGAAACGGATAAGCTTATTGCCGCCACGGAGCTTAAGGCTCAGCAGTTAGTATATGAGCTTGATACGGAAACTGCCGAAAAGCTTGCGGGCAAAAGCGACACGTCTCACACTCACGACGGCAGATATTACACCGAGAGTGAAGCCGACAGTCTTCTTTCCGCCAAGAGTGATGTAAGCCACAGCCACGACGGCAGATATTACACCGAAGCAGAAACTGACTCTCTTCTTACGGAGGCTGAGAATAAGACACAGACTCTTATTGATGCGCTTTATCAGGAGGCGGAAATACTTCTTGCGGGAAAAAGCGACACGTCTCACACCCACGACGAGAGGTACTACACAGAAGCCGAGACAGATAAGCTTATTGCCGCCACGGAGCTTAAGGCTCAGCAGCTGGTGTATGAGCTTGACACGGAAACTGCCGGGAAGCTTGCGGGCAAAAGTGACACGAATCACACCCACGACGGCAGATATTACACCGAGACGGAAACAGACAGTCTTCTTTCCGCAAAGAGTGATACAAGTCACGTCCACGATGACAGATATTATAAAAAAAGTGAGACTGACACTCTGCTTTCGGGAAAAAGCGGCACGTCTCACGTTCACGATGACAGATATTATAAAAAAAGCGAAACAGATACTCTTCTCTCGGGAAAGAGCGATACGTCTCACAGCCACGACGGAAGATATTACACAGAGGCTGAGACCGACAGCCTTCTTTCGGGAAAAAGCAACACGGGTCACAGCCACGATGAGAGATACTATACCGAGGCAGAGACCGACTCTCTTGTTGCCGCAGCGGAGCTTAAGGCTCAGCAGTTAGTGGCAGGACTTGACTCGGAAACCGCAGGGAAGCTCGCAGGCAAGAGTGACACGTCTCACACTCACGACGGCAGATATTATACCGAAAGTGAGGTAAACAGCCTTCTGTCCGCAAAGAGTGACACGTCCCACACCCACGGCTATGCTGAAATTACGGGAGCGCCTGTAGATCACGTTACCGAGCAGGGTGTTTCCGGCAGCTGGATGTACCGCAAATGGAATTCGGGCATTGCCGAATGTTGGGGAACCTTTTCATACGTTAAGGGAACGGCGCTGGGTGAGGGCAAGAGCCTTCAGTTTGACATCAGTCTGCCCTTTACGTTTTTCGATAATACCTATACCGCATTTGTTGTCCCCCATGAAAACGTCCGTAAAATAGACAAGGCATATCCTATTACACAGTCCACGGCATCCTTCAAGGTGTTTATGAGACTTGAAAATTCCGAATACGGAACCTCAGGTGCCATAAGCGAAACCGAAGCTGTGGGCGTGAGAGCGCACATCCTCGGCAGATGGAAATAACGGCTTATCTGCAGCTTCAGAAAGGAGATTTTTTATGATAAAAATTTTTATAGATCCCGGTCACGGCGGAGATTCAATCGGTGCCTCCTATAAGGGAAGGCTTGAGCAGGACGACTGCCTGAGGCTCTCTCTTGCCGTCCGTGATATTCTTTTTACACAGAAGGGCGTTGAAACAATGCTCTCCCGTGAGGACAACTCCGACCCCGACCTCTTAGCGCGTGCCGAAAGAGCAAACGGCTGGGGTGCGGACTACTATATTTCAATTCACCGCAATGCCTTTACTCCCGAGGGTGCAACCGGTGCCGAGGCGTGGGTTTATTCCGCCGTTGAGACTGACGGTATTACCTACAATATGGCAAAAAATATCGTTGACGGTGTCTGTGCCGCAACGGGCTACCGTAACCGCGGTGTAAAAAAGGGTGCCCCTGCTTACCGTGACTATGCGGTGAACAGCTACACTAAAATGCACTCCTGCCTTCTTGAGGTGGGCTTTATTGATAACACGAAGGATAACACCGTATTTGATACGGCGTTCCCGGAAATTGCTCTCAGTATTGCAAAGGCACTTATGGAGAATATGGGGCTTACCTTCATCCCTCCCGTTATAAAGGGAGATGCTGACGGTGACGGTAAGGTGACAGCCTCTGATGCCCGTCTTATTCTCCGTGCCGCCGTAGGGCTCGAAAAGCTTGATACCGTAAAGGGTGACGTTGACGGTGACGGTAAAATCACCGCCGCCGATTCCCGTGATGCTCTTCGTATTGCCACGGGGCTGGAGGTGTAATATGGAAAGCAAGGTAAATATAAAGGAACGTCTTAAATCCTGGGCGGTGTGGGTCTCGGTGCTGGGTGCCGTGGGTGTGATTCTCAATTCTCTTGGTGTTTTCGAGAAAATCGGCATTGACAATGCTACCTTCGACGTCATCGTCAACGCCGTCGGCACCATACTCATAACCTTCGGAATTCTCAATAATCCTACGGATAAAAGCTCATTTTAAGGCGGTGAGAATGTGAATCTTACCAAGGAAGACAAGGACTACCTTCACGAGACTTTTATTTCCCGTAAGGAGTGCGGTGAATGTACCCGTCAGATTCGTGAAGAGCTGGCTCAGGGCTCAACCGCCTTTGCCACAATAAGACAGGATCTGCAGTACATCAAGGAAAAAATCGACTCTAAATCAAAATTCAACGTGTCGGTTGTCATTTCCGTGATTCAGGGCATCTGCACCCTTTTAGTCACACTCATCGCCGCACGGCTCGGCGCATAAAGCATGATTTTTAAATTAACGGACAATAACCGTTTTTATTGTATAAAATCACTTGACACGCATATAATATTATAGTACAATAAGTTGTACAAGAAACAGTACAGAAAGGAAGATTTCAATGCTTGCTGTAAATTATTCTACAATAAGAGAAAATCTGAAATTCTATTGCGACAAGGTGACGGACGGCAATGAAACGGTTATTGTTACCCGTAAGGACGAAAAGAACGTCGTGCTTATAAGCCTTGAGGAATGGAATGAACTGCAGAGAGCACTTAAGAATGCCGAATACCTCGGTAAGCTCAACCGCTCCCTTTCCGATATAAATTCAGGTCACGTTATAAAGAAGACTATGCAGGATTTAGAGGAAATGGCTGATGAATAATCTTACATTTTCCCCCGTTGCGTGGGATGAATACCTATATTGGCAGATGCAGGACAAGAAGACATTGAAGAGGATAAATGCCCTGCTTAAGGATATAGGCAGAAGTCCCTTTGACGGTGTGGGGAAGCCTGAGCCGTTAAGGTATTGTGACGGGTGCTGGAGCCGTCGGATTGATGAAAAGAACCGACTGGTTTATACTGTTGGTGAAGACAGTGACATAATTATTATATCCTGCAAAGGACATTACGAGGATTAAGGGAGAGGTTTTTATGGCATTCCAAAAAGTAAACGTAAATGATTTATGCTTTTCGCCCGTGGAGGCAATCGGCGAGGACTGGGGCATACTTACGGGTGTTTCCGACAAGGGCTTTAATTCAATGACCGTCAGCTGGGGCAGTGTGGGTGTTCTGTGGAGTAAGCCCGTGGTGTTCGCATTCGTCCGCCCCGTAAGACACACCTACGGCTTTATGAATGACGGGGAGATGTTCTCCCTTGCCATAATGAACAAGGATATTCATAAGAGAATGGCAGTCTTCGGCTCAAAAAGCGGAAGAGACGTTGACAAGTATAAGGAATCGGGAATGACGGTTTCTTTTGAGGACGGCGTACCCTATCCCGAAGAAGCAGAGCTTGTTTTTATCTGTAAAAAAATCGCAGATACCGATATGACCCCCGAATGGTTTATTGATGAAACAATAGACTCCGATAATTACCCCAAAAAGGATTATCACCGTATGTATATCGGCGAAATTGTGACGGTGCTGAAAAAAGTTTAAAGTTTTTGAAAAAAAGTGTTGACAAGAGGGATTTCTTCTGTTATAATCCCTCTTGCGCTTGAGGGAATACCCCAAGAGAGAAGTCGGTGTCTATAACATTGAGGTCCCACCCGTTCCCATCCCGAACACGGTAGTTAAGCTCAATCGTGCCGAAAATACTTGGCGGGCAGCCGCCCGGGAAGATAGGTCGTCGCCGGCACAAAGAAAACAGCTCACAGTAATGTGAGCTGTTTTTTTTTGTACTTCTTACCTCTTCACTAAAAATCATCTCCGAAGCCCGTATTTGTATCACATTTCCCTTTTTGTGCATAATATATCTACGGGTGATATTATGACAAACACAACCGATAACGTTTCATTCTTCCTCGGAGCAAACACGCCCGAGGGCTTTTATTCTCTTTTTTCCGAGCTTTATTCTCCCGAGGAGGGCTGGCGGCTTTACATCATAAAGGGCGGACCCGGCACGGGAAAATCCACTCTTATGAAGAGAATTGCCGCCGCCGCAGACAGAAGGGGACAGTTCTGCGAGAGAATTTACTGCTCCTCTGACCCCGAAAGCCTTGATGCGGTGATTATACCGTCTCTTAAAATCAGCATTGCAGACGGCACACCGCCCCATACCTTAGAGCCGAAGTACCCCGGTGTCTGCGAGAAATTCGTAGACCTGGGACTTTTTCGTGACGACAGCCGTCTTAATGAGCACAGGAATGAAATTATAGAGACCGCCAAGGAAAACTCCTTTTACCATAAAAAGTGTGCGGATTTTCTCCTCGCCGCCCTTTCCTGCCGCAATGACACCGCCTCGGTGGTGATTCCCTCAATGAAAATTGCCGCCCTTCACAAGTTTTCAGAGAAGCTCTCGGAAAAGCTTCTTTTATCCGTTTCCGATACCCCCGTGAAAATGAAAAAGCGGATTATCTCTGCCGTGACTCCGTCGGGAATAATGGATTTTTCCGACACCCTCGGTGCACTTTCCGAAAAACGGGTTGTGCTTTATGATAATTTCGGCTGTGCAGCCGCAGTTATACTTAAATTTCTTTCACTTCGTGCTGCCGAACGGGGCATAGAGGGCTATTGCTGCTATGATTTTATGAATCCCTCATCCTCTCCCGAGGCACTTATACTGCCGTCTCTTAACCTCAGTCTGCAGCGTGTCAAAGGGAAGCCCTCGGATACGGAAAACGGCAGTCTCACCGTCAACTGTATGCGCTTTTATGATTCGGCGGTGCTCTCCCGACACAAGAACAGGCTTGCCTTCAATAACCGCTCCGAAAACGAGATGGTGTCGGGTGCCGTCGGGTGCCTCATAAAGGCAAAAGCCACCCACGACCGCCTTGAAAAATATTATATTTCTGCTATGGATTTTGAGAGAATGAACAAATACACAGAAAAACTTGTTGAAGAAATATTCGGATAATTCGGAATTTGGAGATCGGTGGATTTGTCGTCCCCTACAAGTGTTAATTTTTATGATTCACTTTTTTCTTGATTTTTCTTTCCTTTTTCTGTAAAATATATAATGGATAAAAACGCAACGGAGGAATAATATGAGAACGGTTACAAATATCAACAAGGGCTGGGCGTTTTCGCTCACCGCAAAAGAGCTTCCCGCTTCCTTCCCCGCAGACTGGGAGCAGCTCAACCTTCCCTTTACCTGGAACGGAAAGGACGGTCAGGACGGCGGTAATAACTATCTTCGCACAAAGGGTTATTTCGCAAAGCTTCTTACAAAAGAAGAGCTCACCGCAAATGACGTCGCTTACGTTGAATTTCAGGCAGTAAACTCAACTGCAGAGGTTTTCTTCAACGGTAAAAAGCTCATTACCCACCACGGCGGATATTCAACCTTCCGTGTAAAAATTGACTCCGCTGACATAAAGGATGAAAATCTTCTTGTCGTAACTGCAGATAACACTCCCAATGATTTCGTATATCCCCAGATGGCAGACTTCACCTTCTACGGCGGTATTTACAGAGACGTAAACCTTATCACCGTTAATAAGGAGCACTTTGACCTTGACTACTTCGGTACACCCGGTATCAAGGTAACTCCCGAAAAGGACGGGGATAAGTGGGAAATTGAGGTTGAAGCCTTCTGCGAGGGCGAGGTAAGATTCGCTATATATGATGCCGAGGGTAACAAGGTTGCCGAAAAGACTGAAAAGGGCAAGAACCCCGAGGCAGAATTCGAATTCGACACCGTTCATCTCTGGGACGGCATTGCTGACCCCTACCTTTATACGGCTGAGGCAGTTCTTATTGCCGACGGTGAGGAGAAGGATAAGGTATCTGCAAGATTCGGCTGCCGTACCTTTAAGGTTGACCCCGAAAAGGGCTTCTTCCTTAACGGCAGAGAGTATCCTCTTCGCGGTGTTTCCCGTCATCAGGACCGCCCCGACATCGGTAACGCACTTCTTCCCGAGCATCACAAGGAGGACATTGACCTTATTCTTGAGGTTGGTGCTACCACAATCCGTCTTGCACACTATCAGCATTCTCAGGTTTTCTATGACCTTTGCGATGAAAAGGGTCTTGTGCTCTGGGCTGAAATTCCCTACATCTCAAAGCATATGAAGAACGGTATCGATAACACCGTTTCTCAGATGACCGAGCTTGTAACTCAGAACTACAACCATCCCTCAATTTTCGTATGGGGTCTTTCCAACGAAATTTCAATGGGCGGTGCTGCTGACGAAAGTCTTCTCAAGAACCACCGTATCCTTAACGACCTGTGTCATAAGATGGACGAAACCCGTCCCACGGTTGTTGCTGCTGTTACAATGGCTGAGATTGACTCCGAATACGTTCAGATGCCCGACCTTATTTCCTATAACCACTACTTCGGCTGGTACGGCGGTACTACCGATATGAACGGCCCCTGGTTTGACGATTTCCACAAGAAGTACCCGAACCGTGCTATAGGCATCAGTGAATACGGCTGTGAAGCTCTTAACTGGCACACCTCCAAGCCCACTCAGGGTGACTATACAGAGGAATATCAGTCCTTCTATCACGAGGAGCTTATAAAGCAGATTATTGAGCGTCCTTATCTGTGGGCTACACACGTATGGAATATGTTCGACTTCGCAGCAGATGCAAGAAGCGAGGGCGGCGAGGACGGTATGAACCACAAGGGTCTCGTTACCTTCGACAGAAAGTACAAAAAGGACTCCTTCTATGCTTATAAGGCATGGCTTAACCCCGAAAAGATGGTGCACATCTGCTCCAAGAGATATATTGACCGTGTTGAGGACGAAACGAAAGTTACCGTATATTCAAACTGTGACGAAATTGAGCTTTTTGCAAACGGCGTTTCCGTGGGCAAGCAGAAAAAGGGCAAGTACCCCTTCTTCTACTTTACCGTAAAGAATGTGGGTGAGCAGACCCTTAAGGCTGTGGCAGGGGAGCTTTCCGATGAAGCCGTTATCAGAAAGGTCAGTGAGCCCAACCCCGATTATGTTCTTAAGGAAGAGGGCGCAGTTATCAACTGGTTTGAAATTGACACACCCGACGGCTACCTTTCAATCAATGATCCCCTTGGCGACATCTGGGCAACAACCAGAGGTAAAATCGTTCTTATTAACACCGTTTTAGGTCTTCTTAAGAAAATGAAGGCAAAGAAGGCAAAAGGCGGAAAGGCTGAGGTCGCAGGCTTCGATACCGAGGGTATGAAGGTCTCAAAGGGAATGATTAACAAAACCACAATCGGTATGCTTATGGGCTTCTCCATCAAGCGTGTATGTATGATGGCAAAGGGCATCTTCACCAAGGAGGAGCTCCTCGACATCAACAAGAAGCTCAACAAAATCAAGAAAAAATAAT
>JAZOWG010000121.1:0-9679 GCA_045659105.1 Acutalibacteraceae bacterium | reverse complement strand
GCCTTTGAGGGAGCAACAGCCTTACACTTGAGCTGTAAGTATTTAAGTGCATCGTTGGTGGTGGGCATATTGGAAACCTCAATGTAGTACTGAACGCCGTTAGCAACGATTTTCTTTGCCTGCTGAATATCAACCTCGTTCTGTGTGGCGCAGGGCATAATGATGTCAGCCTTAACGCCCCAGGGCTTCTGTCCGGGGAAGAATTCAACGCCGAATTTCTTAGCATATTCGTCTATTGTAAGGTTTTCGGAACGCATTTTAAGCATAAAGTCAAGCTTTTCCTTTGTGGAAACGCCGTCGGGATCGTAAATATAGCCGGTGGGGTCTGAAAGGGTTACAACCTTTGCGCCCAGCTGTGCCATCTTTGATGCAACACCCCAGGCAACGTTACCGAAGCCTGAAATAGCAACAGTCTTGCCTTCAATTGAATCCTCGTAGTGCTTGAGAACCTCCTGAAGGTAGTAAACAGCGCCGTAGCCCGTAGCCTCGGGACGGATAAGAGAGCCGCCGTATGAAAGACCCTTACCGGTAAGAACACCGTTTTCAAAGGTTGCCTTGATTCTCTTGTACTGTCCGAAGAGGTAGCCGATTTCTCTGCCGCCGACACCGATGTCACCTGCGGGAACGTCCACGTCGGGACCTACGTATCTGTAAAGCTCTGTCATAAATGCCTGACAGAAGCGCATAATTTCAGCATCGCTCTTGCCGATGGGGTCGAAGTTTGAGCCGCCCTTGCCGCCGCCGATGGGAAGACCCGTAAGTGCGTTCTTGAAGGTCTGCTCGAAGCCTAAGAACTTGATGATACCCGAATATACGCTGGGGTGGAAGCGAAGACCGCCCTTGTAGGGGCCGATAGCAGAGTTGAACTGATAACGGTAGCCTCTGTTTACCTGAACGTTGCCGTTGTCGTCTACCCAGCATACACGGAAGGAAATTGCTCTGTCGGGCTCTGTCATACGCATAAGAATATCGTACTTTTCATACTCGGGATGAGCGTTTACAAGGGGCTCGATTGAGGAGAAAACCTCTTCAACGGTCTGAATGAATTCAGGCTCGTGTGCGTTTCTTATTTTTACGTTCTCTATAACTCTTTCGATATAGGGATTCATAGAATTACCTCCGATGGTATAAATAAAATTTATGACTGCAAGGGATAGTTATTATTATAAGTAATAATACAATATATATCCCTTGTTTAATGAACATACTCAATACAATACTGCAATTGACAGTTGTTGTCAAGGCAAAAATCGCATAATTTCACGGATTTTTGATTAAAAATTATAATTATATGCATATTAATTTTTTGTAATTAAAACAGTTTATTGAGGGTATAAATGAATGCTTATAGGTTTGCAAAATTCATATGCATATGAATAAATTTCCGTTCTTTCAGCCAATAATGAGGCTGAAAGGAAGATGAATGTGTTTTATAAAAAAGTTGAAATTTCTTCAATTGATACCTCAAAGCTTCAGGTGCTGAAGTCCGATGAATGTATGGAGCTTCTTAGGAAGGCTCAGGACGGAGATAAGCGTGCAAGAGAAAGGCTTATTAACGGTAATCTCCGGCTTGTTCTGTCCGTGGTGCAGAGGTTCAGAAACCGTGATGAGGATCCCGACGACCTTTTTCAGGTGGGGTGCATCGGGCTTATCAAGGCCTGCGATAATTTTGACCTTACCATGAACGTGAAATTCAGCACCTACGCGGTGCCTATGATAATCGGTGAAATCAAAAGGCATCTGAGAGATAATACCTATCTCAGAGTGTCACGCTCAATGAGGGATACCGCATATCACGCAATGATAGCGAAGGATGCATTTATGAAGGAGAATAACCGTGAGCCGACCGTTGAGGAGCTTGCAGCTCAGCTGAATCTTCCCGTCCGAGACGTGGTAATTGCCCTCGAATCCGTGGTGACTCCCGTTTCGATTTATGAGCCCGTGTATTCCGATAACGGAGATGAGCTTTTTGTCCTTGATCAGCTCTCAGACAATAACACCGACAATGATATTATTGCCGAAATTTCAATAAGAGATGCCATAGAAGGTCTCGATCCCAGGGAAAAGCAGATTCTGAATATGCGCTTTTATCAGGGAAAAACTCAGACGGAGGTTGCCCAAGAGCTTTCAATTTCCCAGGCGCAGGTATCACGTATTGAAAAAAGCATCAAACGCAAGGTCAAAGAGTAAATCATATTTTATCTGAAAATTGCCGTCCCCTACAGGATTAATATATTTTTTACGGTTTTCGGATGATAACATCTGGCGACAAATTATGATATGAATGAATTAACATCAGTATATTCTGCATACAATTTATTGGTGATATTATGAGCTGTCTTATTGAAGAGCTTCAGAGCAAGGACGTTATTTCCGTAGAAAACGGCTGTAAAATAGGCTACGTGTCGGACGTGGAGGCAGAGGTCTGTTCGGGAAAAATTTCAGCTATTATCGTATCCTCCGTGCCCTCGGGCTTCACTTTTAAGCGGCCCGATACCTTCCGTGTGTGCTGGAGCGATATTGTTGTGATGGGGGAGGAAACGATTCTTGTTAAAAATATTTCCCCTTGTGCACCCTGCAAAAAACAGACATCGGGATTTTTACGTTTATTTCAAAAGTAGTACTTGAAAAACTCCGCTGTATATAATAAAATATTAACAATAATATTTTCCGGACGGAGGAATTCAATATGCTCAACGACAAACAGATTGAACGCTTTCTTTCGAAAATGGAGAGCTTCATTGAAAGAATGGAGCCCCATATTTTCGTTAAGGTAGGCGAGCTTGAAAACGTGGAAAAATGCCACGTCGACAAGAGATATCATAAAGAACCCGACCTTCCTTTTACACCTGCAGTTAAGGGTGAATACTGGGAAGGCGAGGGTACATACTGCTGGTTCAGAGGCGATTATACCGTTCCCGCTGAGCTTGACGGACAGACTCTCTTCATTAAGCCCCACATAGGCGGCTATGAAGCACTTCTTTTTGTAAACGGCAAGCCCTTCGGCACCTTTGCATCCAAAATCGTTGTCACTGCTCACGGCAACCATTACTGTGATATGGTGAAATTCGAGCCCAAGGCAGGGGAGAAGCTTAACATCGCTCTCGAATACTATGCAGGTCACTTTGTTCCCGGCTGTATGCCCTTTGAAAACACCGGAAGAACAGAGTTTAAGTTCCTCTATGACGGTGCCGATATCTGTGTGAAGGACTATGAGGCTCAGGAGTTCTATTTTGATCTCAAGACCCTTCATCAGCTCACAACCGTGCTTCCTGCTGACAGCTTCGGCAGAGGAAAGGCAATAAACGCTCTTCTTGATATTTATGAGAAGATTCCCACGGGTACGGACGACGTTCCCTTTGAAAAGGTTAAGGAGGCTCTCAGAGCCGTAAGACCCGTCATCAAGGAGGCACTTTCGGCAAAGAACGGTGACAATGCTCCCGAGGCTGTTGTAATCGGTCACTCACATATGGATACCGCTTGGCTTTGGCACGTAGGCGAGACCGTAAAGAAGTGCGCAAGAACCTTTGCTAACCAGATTAACCTTATGCAGCAGTATCCCGAATATAAGTTCATTCAGTCCTCTGCCTGTCACGGTGATATGATAAGAAAGTATTACCCCGAGCTTTTCGAGGACATCAAAAAGGCTGTTGCAGAAGGCAGATATGAGCCCAACGGCGGTGTATGGGTTGAGTGCGACTGTAATATCACATCCGGTGAATCTATGATAAGACAGTTCCTCTGGGGACAGAGATTCACAAGAAAGCACTTCGGCTATACCTCAAACTGCTTCTGGCTTCCCGATACCTTCGGTTATTCCGCTGCAATTCCTCAGATTATGAAGGGCTGTGCGGTTGACTACTTCCTTACAACAAAAATCAGCTGGAATGATACCAATAAATTCCCCTATGATACCTTCTATTGGCAGGGTATTGACGGAACAAAGGTATTTACCCACTTCAATACAACTCACCATCATCCCGACGTGCTTGACGTTTCCGCTAACATCAATGACGGTATCAAGCAGAAGACCGTAACCGATAAGCGTATGCTTACCTTCGGCTTCGGTGACGGCGGCGGCGGACCTCAGTTTGAAATGTGCGAAATGGCAAGAAGAATTGAGAACCTTGACGGTGTGCCCAAGACCCGTTATTCACGTGTCGGTGACTTTATGCAGGAGCTTGAAAGAGACTGTGTCCGTCCCAACACCTACCGCGGTGAATTATACCTTGAGCTTCACAGAGGCACTCTTACAAATCAGCATACAATAAAGAGAAATAACAGAAAGTCAGAGCTTGCACTTCGTGATCTTGAAATTATGACGGTAAACGATGCAGTAAAGGCTGAGAAGGTTGCAGACAGCGCTGAAATCGCACCTCTTTACGAGACACTTCTTCTCAATCAGTTCCACGATATTCTTCCCGGTACCTGCATCAACAAGGCTCACGTTGAAAGCCGTGCACAGACCACCGAGCTTATCAAGACCGCAAAGGAAAAGACAGCTGTTCTTGTAAAGGCTGAGGGTGACAATAAGATTACCGTTATCAATACTCTTTCCTTCGAAAGAAACGACGTTCTCTTCTTGAAGGACATCCCCGAGGGTATGATGATTGAGGGCAGATATGCTCAGCAGAGATACACAGACCTTGTCGGCAATAACATTCTTCTTGTTGCAGGTGTTAAGATTCCCGCCTTCGGCAGCGTAACTCTTAATCTCACAGAAGAAGAAAAGAGATTCAACAGCAACTTCGTAAGAGAGGGCAATCGACTTTCAACTCCTCTTTATGAAGTAGCCTTTGCAGAAAACGGTACCATCAGTGAATATCTTGATAAGCGTGCGGGCCGTCAGATAGTTAAGGGTGAAAACTACAACACCCTTCTTATGGCAGAGGATGTACCTGCTCAGTGGGATAACTGGGACGTTGACGCTGACTATGAATTAAAGTTCAGAAACGTTTCAAATCTCGTTGAAAGCGAGGTTATTTCCGTCGGCAGAGTAGCTTATATTATCAGAAACAAGTATCAGATTTCCGAAAAGTCAACGGTTACTCAGGATATGATGTTCTTTGCACATTCCGCTGAAATCCGTTTCGATACAATTATGGACTGGCAGGACAACCATCAGTTCCTCAAGGTTGCATTCGACAGCGATGTATTTGACGATTTTGCACGTCACGAAATTCAGTTCGGTTACGCAAAGCGTCCTACCACAAGAAACACATCTGAGGAGCAGGCTAAGTTCGAGGTTCTCAATCACAAGTATTCCGACATTTCCGAGGCTCGTTACGGTGTTGCAGTCCTTAATGACTGTAAGTACGGTATCAGCGCAAAGGAAGGATCTCTTCGTCTTTCACTTCACAAGGGCGGCACCCGTCCCGACCATATGGGAGACCACGATGGACTTCACCGCTGTGTATATTCAGTTCTTCCTCATGATACGGGCTTTAATTCCGAAAGCGTAATCAAGCCCTCTTATATGCTCAACGTTCCTGCAATTCAGACAAAGGGTGAATTTACAGCCGATGCTCTTGCAGGTATTGAAGCCGATAACTGCTTCATTGAGGCTATAAAGCCCTGCGAGGATGCCGAGAAGGCATTTATCGTACGTGTATATGAGGCTGAGGGTGCATATACCAGAACCAAGATGACCTTCACCGACAAGGCAAAGAAGGCAGTTATTACCAATATGCTTGAGGAGGAGACAGAGGAAATTGCTCTCGACGGCATTCTTACCTTCCGTCCCTTCGAAATCAAGACAATCAAGGTATACTATTAATTTTACGAAAAATTCACGGTCAAAGGAGGAAACAGCTTGCCTCAGCAAATAAAATTCAGCATAAAGCCGGGCTTGACGGGCTCAGTTATGTCCCTTCTGCTCATAGCTTCCTTCTTTTTGCCGAGAGTATGGGAAGGAAACAGCACGGTAGGGTCTCTTAACACGGTTATTATCGTGGTTATACTGTGCCTTGCAGCAAAGCTTATTAAGCAGACCTCGGAGCTTTTCGGAGAGCATTTGTGGAATCACAGAATTTTTCCCGTGCTTATGTGTGTGCCGGTGTTTAATCTAATAATTGCTGCGGTACAGTTCGTTCTGCCAAATGCTTCCTTTATGCTTCATCCCGTGTTTGTGACCCTTCTGATTATATTCTCACTTCCTGTCTTCTGCTGCTATTATTTTACGGCAATGTGGCTTAATTTCAGAAGAGACAAGAGGCTTCTTGTTACAACAATTATTGTGGATGCGGCAGGGCTTCTTTATATTCTTATCCGATTATTTGATAAGGTTATTATTCCTGCTCTTTCCATTCAGGGTAATGAGATTCCCGGGCTTGCGCATAAGCTCTTTTCGGTAAGCCCCTTGTTTTCGCTTATAATCTATGTGCTTTCCTTTGCCAATTTCATTATATGCGCAAGGGTTTTTAATGAGCCTGACGTAAAAACTGAATAAAAGCCTTCAGGCACGGTTCTGTTATGCAGTTCTGTGCCTGCTTTTTTGTGTGTGCAACATTGATGTAACAATTGACTTTACAATGTTAACATATTGTTAATATAATGCAGAAGTAAATTAGATGTTTATATGGTAAATTTTACACAATCTAAAGAAAGGAAGTATTCAGTCATGGAAGAAATTCTCGGCACAGTAACATCATTACTTGGTGATCTTAACGTAGAAGAATTACTCGCAGGTATTGATCTTACATCTATCATTGAAACACTCAAGGCAGCTCTTGCATCAATTATGGAAATGTTCTCAGGCTTAATGGCATAAGTAGAACACATCAAAAGGGCACAGCGTATGCTGTGCCCTTTGCTTTTTTTGAGAAGTAAAAAGAAAATGAAGTCTCACATTTTTAGTGAAGTATCGGCTGACGCCGATGTAAAGTTATGACTTACGTCATAGTGAAGTATTATGCTCACATAAAATGAAGTTAAGTGCGCCATTCGCTTCCGCAGAAACTTCACTGTCCGTAGGACAACTTCACTTGTGAACCAAAGTCCACGCGCCGACAGGCGCACTTAGTTAAAAAAGACCTTGTCAAATGACAAGGTCTTTTTTTGGCAGAGGTATAAGGATTCGAACCTTAAATGACGGAGTCAGAGTCCGGAGTGTTACCGTTACACTATACCTCTATATTCTTTTCGGAACGTTTTGAATTATACTACAACAAACTGTATTTGTCAATAACTTTTTAATAAAAAATTTAATAAATTTCCGTTATAGCGTATGTTTGTGAATCGGTATAAAATTTAAGTTCTGTGTTTACAAATATTGTATAAAATGTTATAATAATTATAAAATAACGGAAGGAAGGTAAATATATGGATTTTACAACTGTAATAACATTTATCAAGGATATGCTTTTGTCGGTGCTTACACTTCTTACAATGCTTTCACCTGCAACGAACGGCGGTGCTGTTGCTTACGAGGCAGAAAGACCTGATGACCTCATAACGAGCTTTGCCGTTGTGTCCGATATTCACGTTGAAACCAATAATCCCGCAAGCTACGAGAATTTCAGCGACGTGCTTTACGGCTTAAAGGCAGGGGAGGATATTGATGCCGTGTTTTACACGGGTGACAACGTTATGAACGGTCAGGTTACGGAGGATATTCTCTTCTATACCGCACTTCGTTTTATGAAGCCGGCAAAGCATAATCTTGTTGTTGTGGGCAATCACGACGTCGGCAACGGAGAGGGAGACTATGAGCAGCTTCGCACAAAGTTCCTTGCAAATAATGCACTTTATCTCGGAAACGTGCTTACAAAGGACTACTATTATAAGGTAATAAACGGCTGTTATATGGTGGTTCTCGCATCTGAGGACAATTCTGCTTCGTCCTTTACTATGACGGAAGAACAGTTCACCTGGCTTGAGGGCGTTCTTAAGAAGGCTCAGGATGAGGGTGCACGGGTGTTCGTATTCAACCATTTCCCCATAAGGTATCTTCGCTCCTTTGAGCCTCAGAGACTTGCAGACCTCCTTAAGGAATACGACTGTGAGCTTTTCATACACGGACACATTCACGACGATATGGGTGCCGATAATTTCTATACCTCCTACGGTGTTGACTGTATCAATCTGCCCCGTGTAACAGAGACCACCGACTATAAGGCAGGCGACGGTATCGTTGTTGAGGTTTATGACGACGAAATCGTGGTAAGAGCACGTGATTTCATTGACGGTGAATGGATAGACGGTCTTCGCTATACCTATTGATTTTGCCGAATATAACGCATTTCTGCTCCTCATAACCTGAGGGGCAGTTTTTTATGTAATAAGAAAAAGGTAATAGTGAAGAGGTGATATTAAAAGAATAAAGAATAAATAACAGATAATAAATAAAAAAGAATGCTCTCCCGTGAAAACGAGAGAGCCGTAATTTTTTTCTGATTAATACATTCCGCCGCCCTGATTTGCCATTGCTGCGGCTGCAGCTGCTTCTGCTGCGGGGTCGGGCTTATCTGTTACAAGAGATTCTGTTGTAAGAACCATTGCGGCAACGGATGCTGCGTTCTGAAGAGCGGAGCGTGTAACCTTTGTGGGGTCAAGGATACCTGCCTCTGCCATATCAACGTATTCCTCAGTTGCGAAGTTGAAGCCGTAGCCCTTCTTGCCTGAGCGGTTAATAGCATCAATGATAACTGAGCCTTCAAGACCTGCGTTTGCTGCAATCTGACGGATGGGTGCCTCAATTGCCTTGAGAACAATCTTGATGCCTGTGATTTCGTCTGTGTTGTCAGCAGTTTCGAGAAGAGCGGCAACAGCGGGGATAGCGTTGAGAAGTGCAACACCGCCGCCTGCTACGTAGCCTTCCTCAACGGCTGCCTTTGTAGCTGCAAGAGCGTCTTCAATACGAAGCTTCATTTCCTTCATTTCAACCTCAGTTGCGGCACCTACGTGGATAACTGCAACACCGCCTGCAAGCTTTGCAAGTCTTTCCTGAAGCTTTTCCTTGTCGAATTCAGAGGTTGTAACCTCAATCTGAGACTTTATCTGATTAACTCTTGCTGAGATTTCAGCCTTGTCGCCTGCGCCGTCAACGATAATTGTGTTTTCCTTTGTAACCTTAACCTGACGTGCACGGCCGAGCATATTAACGGTTGTATCCTTTAATTCAAGACCGAGGTCGGAGGTAACAACCTGACCGCCCGTAAGAATAGCAATATCCTGAAGCATTTCCTTTCTTCTGTCGCCAAAGCCGGGAGCCTTAACGCATACGCAGGTAAATGTGCCTCTGAGACGGTTAACGAGGATAGTTGCAAGAGCCTCACCTTCAACGTCCTCAGCAACAATTACAAGCTTCTTGCCTGCCTGAAGAATCTGCTCGAGAAGGGGAAGGATTTCCTGAATGTTTGTGATTTTCTTGTCGGTGATAACAATGAAACCATGGTCAATAACTGCCTCCATCTTGTCTGTATCTGTTACCATATAGGGGGAGATGTAGCCTCTGTCAAACTGCATACCCTCAACAACGTCGCAGGAGGTTTCAGCTGTCTTTGATTCCTCAACTGTGATAACGCCGTCAGCGGAAACCTTTTCCATAGCTTCGGCAATAAGATTGCCTACGTTTTCGTCAGCAGCGGAAACAGTTGCTATTCTTGCGATATCTGAGGAGCTCTGTACGGGCTTTGCATCACACTTCAGAGCCTTAACAGCGGCATCAACAGCCTTCTGG
>JAZOWG010000120.1:0-6123 GCA_045659105.1 Acutalibacteraceae bacterium | reverse complement strand
GATAGCACAGTAGGTGCAGCAGTTTGAGCAGCCGTCCGAGATTTTAAGATATGCCCAGTGTGAGGGCGTTGTGAGAATTCTCTTTCCGCAAAGGGGAAGCTTATCTTTTTCGGGGTAACGGCTCTTTTCCGTGCGCTTTATAACGTTATTTACAAATTCAACTATGTCCCGGTTTACACCAAGTCCGCCTATAGCGTCAACCTCGGGGATTTCCTTAAGGATTTCGTCGCGGTATCTCACGGCAAGACAGCCGATAACGATAATCTTACCGACGGCACCGTCCTCCTTATACTCAACCATCTGCAGAATATTGTCAATTGCCTCCTGCTTGGCGGCTTCAATAAAACCGCAGGTATTGATGATTACAATATCTGCCCCGTAAGCGGTGTCGATAATCTGAAAGCCTGCAGAATCCAGCTTCTCAAGCATAAGCTCTGAGTCAACCTGATTCTTGGGGCAGCCGAGGGATATAAAGCCAATCTTTTCGTTCATACTGTTACCTACTCGTAAACGTTTATATATTTTGAAATATCGGAAAACGAATAACCCATATTGAGAAGCCGTCTTATGATACGATCCCTCTCCTTGGGTGTGCTGTCTTCTGACAGATGATATTTCTCAATTACTTTAATTATACCGATTTCTCTGTTAATATCAAGAGAATTTACCGCTTTTTCGGCGGTTGCGGGGTCAATTCCTCTGTTTTTTAGCTCAATTATTATCCTTTTCGGGGCAAAGCCCTTTCTGCGGTACAGTTCTTCGGCATACATAAAGGCAAATTTCCCGTCGTCAAGAAGATTCAGTTCCCGTAATTTTTGGGTTGCGTGATGTACCGCTTCTTCGGAAAACTTCTGTTTCAATTTGCTCTTTAATTCAAATTCCGAGTGTGCCCGAAGAGAGAGCATTCTCATTGCAGAATCAAATGCCCCCGAACAGTCAGCTTCTTTTTTTAGCTCCTGTAATTCCTCTTCCGTTACGTCGTCCCCCTCGCGAAAACGTGAAGAGTACCATATAACGGCAGGGACGGTGAACAAAAATTCACCGTCTGCGTATATCTTTATTTTATTGTTTTTGAGTTTTTCTGCTCCTAATTCCATCAGTCTGCCGCAATGTCAATCTTTATTTTGGGGAGCTTGCCGTTGTTGGGAGCAAGAATTTCGTCATCGTCATCCTGTGCCTTGGGCTTTGCGGCGCCTGCGCCTGCTTTCTTGGGCTTGAAGGCATCGCTCATTCTTACCTTTTCCTCAACCTCTCTTGCGAAGTCGGGGTTATTGGTGATGTACTGTCTTGCATTGTCTCTGCCCTGGCCGATTCTCTGCTCACCGTAGGAGAACCATGCACCGCTTCTGTGGATAATATCAAGCTCAACTGCAATATCAAGAAGCTCTGACTCCTTGGAGATACCCTTGCCGTACATAATGTCAAATTCAGCCTCTCTGAAGGGAGGAGCCATCTTGTTCTTGACAATCTTTGCTCTTGTTCTTGAGCCGATAAATTCATTTCCGGGAGCCTTTAACTGCTCTGTCTTTCTTACGTCAATTCTCATTGAGGCATAGAACTTGAGTGCACGCCCGCCGGTGGTAACCTCGGGATTGCCGTACATAACGCCAACCTTTTCACGGAGCTGATTTATAAAGATAACAATTGTATTTGAACGGGAAATGGCAGCTGCCAGCTTTTTTAATGCCTGAGACATAAGACGTGCGTGAAGACCCACGTGGCTGTCACCCATTTCACCCTCGATTTCGGCACGGGGAACAAGAGCGGCAACGGAGTCGATAACGATAACGTCAAGTGCACCGGAGCGTGTAAGATATTCTGCAATTTCAAGTGCCTGCTCACCGTTGTCGGGCTGTGAAACAAGAAGGGAATCAACGTCAACACCGAGAGCCTCTGCATAGGTAGGGTCAAGTGCGTGCTCGGCGTCAATGAAGGCAGCCTCACCGCCGTTTTTCTGTGCTTCCGCAACAACGTGAAGAGCAAGAGTTGTTTTACCTGAGGATTCGGGGCCGTAAATCTCAACGATTCTTCCCTTGGGAAGACCGCCGATGCCCGTAGCCTGGTCAAGCATAATGGAGCCTGTTGAAATAGCCTCTACATTGAGTGCATTTGTCTGACCCAGACGCATAATAGCGCCCTTACCGTACTGCTTTTCTATCTGCTGAAGAGCGGTTTCAAGTGCTTTTGACTTATCTGCCATTTTATAAATTCCTTTCATATGAACATTTGTTCGATGAGTTGATTATATATTAATCTCATTTAAAAATCAATAGGTTTTTCAGTTTTTTGCAACATTTTTTTTGTATTGCCTGGGTGAGCAGTTCTTCTGCTTTTTGAAGACGTTTATGAAGTGGCTTGAGGATGAAAAGCCCAGCTTCTCGGAAATCTCCTGAATGCTGTCGGGGGATGTGAGAAGAAGCCTCTGTGCCTCGTTTATCTTAAGGTAATTTATATATTCCTTGAAGCTCATATTGATAGTCTGCTTGAAGGAGCGTGAAAAATAGCTGTAGCTTATGCCGAAGCGGTCTGCAACGTCCTTTTCGCTGACCGAAACGAAATTCTCGTTGATATACTGAAGCACGTTACTCATAGTCTGCTGAATGTTTGCGCCCGAAACGGAGGCCTTTACGGTAAAGCCCTTGTCGCTTAAGTATTTCACAACGAATCGGATAACCTTGAGCACGTCCGCCTTCAGAGCCAGCTCGAAGCCCACACCCTTTTCATTCCACTCGCTTATTGCGTCAAAGAGAAGCTCCGGTATTCCCGCAGCCTCGGCAAAAGCCTTGCTGTAGACTCTCGGCTGGTCGCTTTTTACGTCAAGGAAGGGGAGGATATATCTTGTTTCTCCCGGTGTCTGCTGAAAGGTGCAAAGAAGCTTCGGAGTGAATTTTATAACAAGATAACGGCTTACGTCGGAGACGGATTCAAGTCGGTGGGACTCGTTGGAGTTTATGATAATAAGCTCACCCTCGCTGAACTCAAAAAGCTTGTCGTTCAGCCATATATTCATTTTCCCCTCGACAAGATAGAGCATCTCCAGGAATTCGTGATAATGGGCAAAGTGGTCGGGCTCGTCAACCGTCTTCACCATTTCGAGACATTCAACGGGAATTGTAACGCCGTCAACGTCCCTTGCCTTTTCCAGAACTGCTTTTTTCATACGATATCACCACAAATTTATGTAACTTTTGTATAATATAATAATAGCAAAAATTTTCACTTAATGCTATACTTTTTTTAAGAAAAACAAAATAAAGGAGCATAGCTTATGATAAGAGTTCTTGTATGGAATGAATTCAGACACGAAAAGGATCCCGAATGTAAGGCAAGCGAGATTTACCCCGACGGTATTCACGCCTGCATTGCCGATTTCCTCGGAAAGGAAGAGGATATCGTTGTAAAAACCGCAACCCTTGACGACGAAAACTGCGGTATCACAAGAGAAATCCTTCGTGAAACAGACGTTATTATCTGGTGGGGCCACTGCCATCACGATAAGGTGCCCGATGAGGTAGCCGCCTTAGTGCAGGAAGAGGTATTAAACGGTATGGGTGCAATATTCCTTCACTCTGCCCACAAATCGAAGCCCTTTATGCGCCTTATGGGAACAAGCTGCTCACTTACATGGAGAGAAAGTGACGATATGGAAAGAGTATGGGTATCCGCTCCCGGTCATCCTATAGCACAGGGCCTCGGCAGATTCTTTGAGCTTCCCGGTGAAGAGACCTACGGTGAGCCCTTCGGCGTGCCCGCTCCCGATGAAACCGTATTCGTCGGCTGGTATGACGCAGGAGAGGTTTTCCGCTCGGGACTTACCTACGTAAGAGAAAGAGGCAAGGTGTTCTATTTCCAGCCCGGTCACGAAACCTATCCTACATATAAGGACCCCAACGTGCAGAAGATTATCACAAATGCCGTACGCTGGGCAAAGCCCGTATCACGTATCGACAACTGTATGGACTGCCCCTGGGTTCCCAAGCTGTAATAAAATAAGACGGTCTCGAGGCACCCTCCGTAAGGAAGGTGCCTCTTGTATCTGAATTAATTGATTTCGTTAAGCGGTGTAGCCATTGGTTATGCCGTTTTTATTGTTTACACTTTTTTAAGAGTGTAACCCATATTAAATATTGCTTTCACAGGATACACTCCTGATTATATTACCCAAAATCACAATTTTTTTGTTATTGGGAAATGACTACTTGTTCAACAACCAATCTGCCACGTCAATGATTCTGATACCCTCATATTGATATTCGGGACTTCTTGTTCGTGCTATTACCATTTTAGGGTAGGCATCTTTGATTTTAAGAAGAGGTTCTGCTTCCCGCTTAAAAGTGTCAGGGTGGGTTATGTTGTCCGAAACCTGAATATAAATTTTCTCATTCCGTTTCAAAGCAACAAAGTCAATCTCCTTTTTATATAAGACACCGACATAAACTTCATAGCCGCGTCTGAGTAGCTCCATTGCAACGATATTTTCAATTACTCTGCCATTATCCAGGTTTTTCGTACCGAGCTTTGCATAACGGAAAGTATGGTCACTCAAATAGTACTTATCGTTAGATGCAAGATATTTTTTGCCTTTAATATCGTATCTGCGGAACTTATAGAAGGCGAAAGCGTTGCAAAGATAACTCAGATAATTACCAACTGTCTTATGATTAATTCTATCCTTGTTCGAGGTGAGTGTGTCCGTAATACTTCTTGCTGAGGTTAAGTTGGATACGTTATCCATTAAGAATTGGGAAATTCTATCCATCAAAGCAGGATTTTTGATATTATACTTTTGCCGTATATCCCTTAAAATCAAAGTATCAAAAACATTTTCAATATAATCGAATTTATCTTCTTGTTCTTTATACAAATAAGAACCCGACATACCGCCTTCAAGTAAATAGTTGTCAAAAGCAATATATTTGTCTGTCAATCCGAAGTATTGAACATACTCGGCAAAGGAAAACGGATACACCTTGATTTCAAAGGTTCTGCCGGTAAACAACGTTGCCAGGTCTGAGCTGAGCAGGAAGGCATTAGAACCTGTGATATAAATATCGTACATCTCGGTTGCATGCAGATTGTTTATACATAATTCAAAGTTATCACACATCTGAATCTCGTCAATTAAAACGAAGTTTTCCTTGCCCTGTGCATAATTGCTTTCGATATACTCGTTAAGAGCCTTATACTCTTTAAGGTTATCATACTTAGACAGATTAAAGTTGATGTGAATAATATTAGCATTAGGGATGTTTTCCTGCACATAGGTTCTGAAAGCTTCCAACAGCTTCGATTTTCCCGAGCGTCTTATACCCGTCAGCACTTTAATATCGGGAGTTCCGATAACACCTGTCATTTTATCTAAGTATTGTTTTCTTTCGATTAGTTTCACAGAAAATCACCTCGTAAAGTTATTATATTACATTTAGTTCCCAAAATCAATAGATTTGCAAAATTGGGAAACGTCTGTGATGCTTCGCTCTGTTTAATTTACTATGTTTGTCTTGATTTTCTGTCGGTTTGGTGCTACAATTCTTTTCTGTAATTTATATTTCGAGGAAAAATCAAATTGAACACAAATTATTCATTCAAGGAAAATAAAAAAGCGTTTCTTGCAGGGCTTAAGGACGGCTTTCCTATAGGTCTCGGTTATTTTGCCGTTGCCTTTTCATTGGGTGTTCTTGCCAAGGAGGCAGGGCTTTCTGCCTTTCAGGGCTTTCTTGCAAGTGCCTTATGTGCGGCTTCGGCTGGTGAGTACGTTGCCTTTACCTTAATTGCCGCAAACGCCACATATCTTGAAATGGCAATAGCCACCTTTGTTGCAAATGCAAGATATCTTCTTATGTCCTGTGCATTAAGTCAGAAGGCAGACCCGAAAATGCCCTTTATTCACAGACCCCTTTCTGCTATGTACGTAACGGACGAGCTTTTCGGTATTTCGATAGCAAGAGAGGGATTTTTCAACCCCTGGTATCATTACGGCGGCTGTCTTACGGCAGTACCCTTGTGGGCTATAGGAACTGCGGCAGGCGTTATTGCAGGAAATATTCTGCCCGTTTCCGTTGTAAGTGCTTTGTCCGTTGCCCTTTACGGTATGTTTATGGCAGTTTTTATTCCCCCTGCAAA
>JAZOWG010000119.1:0-10516 GCA_045659105.1 Acutalibacteraceae bacterium | reverse complement strand
GGCAGAAATTCCTTTGCAACTGCCTTATTGACTAAAACTACCTCGCAGGCATTGCAGACGGAAGGACGGCTTGTTTTTGCATTGTTTACAATATTAAGAGCCTTGCTGAGGTCTGCGTATTCGTCAACGTAAATATGACATATACCCGTGCCCGTCTGAATGCAGGGAACCTTTGCATTATTGACGCAGGCAGAGATAAGTCCTGCGCCGCCTCGGGGAATAAGAAGGTCAACATAGCCCGTAGCGGTCATAAGCTCGTTTGCTGAGTCACGGGATGTATCCTGGATAAGGTTTATAAGATTTTCGGGAAGGTTGCATTTAGTAAGTCCCTTTCTCATAGCCTCGAGTATGGCATTTGATGAACGGAAGGCTTCTTTTCCTGAACGAAGAACAGATACATTTCCGCTTTTAAGGGAAAGTGCCGCCGCATCAGAGGTAACGTTTGGACGTGACTCGTAAATCATAGCAACAACGCCCATAGGAACGGAGGTCTTTTTTATAACAAGTCCGTTGGGGCGGGTTACTGTTTCAAGCACCTCGCCTACGGGGTCGGGGAGCCTTACAACGTCACGTATACCGTCCGCCATACCCTTGATTCTTTCCGAAGTCAGGGTCAGTCTGTCTATCATTACGGGACTTATTTTATCCCTTGAAGCCTCAATATCGAGAGCGTTTTCCTTTAATATATCATCTGCATTTTCCTCGAGTGCGTCTGCCATAGAAAGCAGTGCCTCGTTTTTCTGCTCTGAGGTAAGAGTAAGCATTGTTTTTACCGCCTCTTTGGCAGAGCGGAGTATTTCTGTTGTTGTCATTTTATTTCACCCTTGCGATAAATCTTGTGCCGACGCTCTTTCCATCGGCAATATCATAAAGAATACGGGGATTCTGTCCGTTTGTGATAATCATATCGGTGCCGTTTTCGGTACAGATTTCGGCTGCGTGAAGCTTTGTTCTCATACCGCCCGTACCGAGTGAGCTGCCGGCATCACCCCCGAGAGCCATAACTTCAGCGGAAAGCTCTCTTATTTCGGGAATCAGGGATGCATCGGGATTCTTGTGCGGGTCAGCGGTATAAAGCCCGTCAATATCGCTCATAAGCACCAGTAAATCTGCTTTTATGCTTTCTGCTACAAGGGCAGACAGAGTATCGTTATCACCGACGCTTATTTCATCCGTTGCAACGGTATCGTTTTCGTTTATGATAGGAAGAACATCAAGCTCAAGCAGACGCATCATAGTATTTGTGAAATTCTGATGTCTGTCCTCGTGACGGAAGTCAGAGCCCGTAAGAAGTATCTGTGCTACGGTATGATTGTATTCGGAAAAAAGCTTGTCGTATGTATACATAAGCTCACACTGACCTACCGCTGCCGCAGCCTGCTTTGTCGGAATGTCAGAGGGCTTGCCCTTTAGGGACAGCTTGCCGGCTCCCATTCCTATTGCACCCGAGGAAACAAGAATAACCTCGTGTCCGCAGTTTTTAAGGTCGCTCATAACCTTTACGAGCTCCTCAACTCTTCTTATATTCAGCCTGCCCGTAGAATGGGCAAGTGTAGATGTGCCGATTTTGATTACGATTCTCATAATTACCGCTCCGTGTTGTATTAGTGCTTTACTGTAGTAAATTGATATAATACCTTATTATACCGATATTTAATGCCAAGGTCAATAAAATAATTAAAAATAACGCATAAAATAAAACGGATACCGCTCCGTGTCGGAGAGATATCCGTTAAATGTCTTTTGTTTTGCCGAAATCGGTCTGCAGTCAGCTTTTACGATACAGCTTCAATGAGAATTGCACGAGCATCGGAGCTGTCAATTTTGCCGTTTTTGTTAATATCTCCGACCTTTGCCTGAAGAGCTGTGGGCTTATCAAGAGCAACGGAGAATCTTAAAGCAAGTCTTGAGTCGGATGCTGAAACCTGTCCGTCAAAGTCAAGGTCACCGGACTCGAGAAGACCGTTTTCAAATTTTTCACCGTTAATGAGAGCAGGGTAGTCAACGTAAAGTCTGTTAAGGTCAATATCCTTGTTGGATGCACCCTTAAGTCTGCCGTTTTCCGTGTACTGCCACATATCAACTCTGCCGTTGTAGCAGCATACGTCTGTTTCCCATTCAGCAATCCACGTTGAACGTCCCTCAAAGGTTTCGGGCTTTACGTGGGTTTCCGCAAAGGAGCTGCTTACATAGATACCGGACATATAGCCGGCGGCTTCAATTGTCTTACAGAATTCGTCAAGAACCATTGAGCATACCTCTTTGCCTGCTCGGAGGTGTGACTTATCGCTGCCGAAGTCCTCCATATCAATATATACGGGAAGGTCAAGCTGACAGTTGTTTATTTTAAGAACATCAAGTGTGTACTGTGCTTCTGCAATTGCCTCTTCCTTTGTAAGGGCATAGCTGAAGAAATATACACCTACGTGCATATCAGCAGCCTTTGCAGCCTTGTAATGCTGAAGGAAGGACTGATCGGAATAAATTTTTCTGCCGTTGGCAGAGCCTCTTCCGCCGATACGGATAATAACACCCTTTACACCCTCGCTCTTGAGCTGCATCCAGTCAAGGTCTTCGGGAGCCTGAGAATAGGAAATATCCATTACAAGCCAGTCAACCTCGGGATTGAATTCAACACTCCAATTAAGGCTTATCCAGCCGGTAAAACCGTTAAAGCTTACCTTGCCCCAGTTATCTGAGGTTACTTCAAGAACCTCAACAAGCGTACCACCGGGGATTCTTGTAAGAATTTTACTGCTTGTGGTGTAAGATTCTCTCATATTCATGTCCTCTGTTACTCTGTACTGCTTATTTTCAGAGGGAGCAACGGGAGGAATGGGAGTGACGGGAGTTTCTGTGTTGTTGTCTTCGTTTCCTTCATCGCCCTCGGCGGGAGGAACGTCTGATGTGGGCTTATATTCGCTGTATTCAAGAGAAATCCAGCCTGTTTTTTCTTCGTAAACAGTCTTGCCCCATACGCCTTCAATAGCCGTAACCTGAAGAATCGTGCCTGCGGGGATTGTGCAGAGAACCGTTGAGCCGGGTGCTTCACGGAAATTCATAATTTCCTTGGTTTCGTACGTGCCTGCTTTGTAGGTAGTTGAAATTTCCGTGCCTTCAAGCTCGATACCTTCGTATCGGGGTGTTGCGAAGCCTGTAATGTAATTTGTATATTTTCTGTCAATCTGACGTACTCTGTCAGGACAGTTGCCTTCTATGCAGGTAACGTAAGAGGATGTAGCCTCAAGAACAAGACCGATATGGGTAATGTTGTTCTGGCTTCTCTGATAAGAATTTGTGCTGGTGAAGAATACAAGGTCGCCCTTTTTCGGGATATAAGTTCCGCCGTAGGATACGGAAAGATGATAAAGTCCCTGAGCTTTGAAATAGTCACGCATTGCGGTGCTGGAGAGATTTGTGGGGATTACACTCTGAGGAATACCTGTTGTTCTTGCACACCAGGATACAAATGCTCCGCACCAGGGGCCCTGATAGTTAAAATATGCTCCGTACTTTGTGTATTCGCCTGCGCCCTCCGTATAACCGACCTGAGAGGATGCCGTTGCCATAATGGCGGCTGCGCCGTTGACCTTTTCCGTTTCGTCTGCACTCGCTACAACTAAGCCTGAAAGGCTCAAAACAAGTGCCATAACTACACTCAAAGCTCTGAGCATTAAGTTTTTATGCATTAAAAAACCTCCGATTATTTGAATAAAATTCAAACCATTGATTTTCGCAACACGGCTATTATGCCTTATTTTGCATAAAAAAGCAAGTAAAAAATTACAAAAAGTTACAAATTGGATGCAACTTTGTTAACATTTAATAAAAAAAGGCGGTAATATACCGCCTTTATGTCAATATGTACAAGTAAATATTTTACAGTTTGTTTATTTCATTCAAGAGCTCTGTAAATAATTCTTCCTCTTTGACTTTTTTAAGAATTTCACCCTTGCGGAAAATAAGCCCTTCTCCGTTACCGCCTGCTATACCGATATCTGCTTCCTTTGCTTCTCCCGGGCCGTTTACTATACAGCCCATAACGGCAACTGTAATATTCTTGTCGCAGCTGCGGAGTGCTTCTTCTACCTTTTCTGCAAGGCCGATAAGATCAATCTTTGTTCTTCCGCAGGTGGGGCAGGAAACGAGATTTACACCCGTTTTGCGAAGACCTGCCGCCTTAAGAATATCAAAGCCTGCATAAACCTCCTTTACGGGGGGAGCGGTAAGGGAAACGCGGATGGTATCGCCGATGCCGTCAAGAAGAAGTGAGCCTATGCCCATTGCAGATTTTATAAGTCCCATTCTTTCGGTACCGGCTTCGGTAACACCGATGTGAAGAGGGTAGTCTGACTTCTCAGCCATAAGGCGGTACGCACTGCAGGTGGTCTGAACGTCCGATGATTTTATTGAAATCACAATATCATCAAAATCGAATTTTTCTAAGAGACCCACGTGATAAAGGGCACTTTCAACGAGAGCCTCGGGGACGGGAGCACCGTATTTTGCAAGAATCTCTTTTTCAACCGAGCCTGAATTCACTCCGATTCTTATGGGCACGCCTCTTCTTTTACATTCATCGGCTACAGCCTTTACTCTTTCGTCGGAGCCGATGTTTCCCGGGTTGATTCTGATTTTGTCGACGCCTGCGGCAAGGGATTCGAGTGCCATTTTATAGTCGAAGTGAATATCTGCAACTATCGGCACATTGACGTTTTCTTTCAGCGCCGCAATTGTTTTTACCGCATTCATATCGGGTACGGTTGCTCTTATAATCTCACAGCCTGCTTTTTGGAGCTCCTTTGCCTGAAGAACGGAGGCTTCAATATCCCCCGAGGGGGTATTCAGCATCGACTGTACTCTTACGGGGGCACCGCCGCCGATAACGATGTCTTTTATTCTTACTTGCTTTTTACTTGCCATTTGTATCATCCCTTTATAAGATTTGCTATATCATTAAAGGTAATAAGCGCCATAAGGCCTAAAAGAAGGATAAGACCTGCCGCGTGAACTATTGCCTCGAATTTCTTGGGCACGGGGCGTCTGAAAATAAACTCGATAGCGATGAACAGAAGTCTTCCGCCGTCAAGGGCAGGAAGGGGAAGAAGATTTACAATGCCGATGTTGACTGTAATGAATGCAAGGATAAATATGATTGAGGCATAGTCTGCGGAATGTACCGCATCGCTTGCCGTGTTTGCAACAATACCGATTGTGCCCACAGGACCCGAAAGCTCATCCATTCCGTAATTACCGCCCAGCATATCAATAAGGCTCAGCCATATCATCTTGGTCATTGAAAGGGTTTCTTTTACCGCACCGGGAAGGATATTGAGGGCGGAAACCTTTTCGCTGCCGACGATAAACGAGCAGAAGCCCTCTTCCATATCATAATAAACAGGGAGCTCTGAAAACTCAATTTTCTTTCCGTCTCTTTTAAGCACAATATCAAACTTGCCGTCGTTGTTTCTGTAAAGACAGTAATAAAGGTCGCGTGCAGAGTGTACTCTTGTACCGTCAATGCTTATGATTTCGTCTCCCGTGAGAATACCTGTTTCTGCGGTGTACATATTCTCCGTAACGTCGCTTACAACCGTGGTGGGTACGGAGCCGCTGATTCCGAGCATTATGCCTATAAGCACAAGTCCGAGAACGATATTGAGTATTGCGCCTGCGGCAATTACGATAAAGCGCTTCCACGCCTTCTGATTGCCGAAGGCTCTCGGGTCGTCGGATGCCTCGTCCTCCCCCTCAAGGGAAACAAAGCCGCCTATGGGAAGAAGCCTTAATGCATAAAGAGTTTCTCCCTTACGCTTTTTTAATATGGCAGGCCCCATACCTATTGAGAATTCATTTACTTTTATTTTGAAAAGCTTTGCCGTACTGAAATGACCGAATTCGTGAAGCGCAATTATAACTCCGAAAAAGAGAATTGCAAAAAGAATCGGCCATACTTTGCCCCATACGGCGCCTGCCGAAACTGAAAGTGCAAGGTTATGCAAGGAATATCACCCTTTTAAATATTTTATCATATTATTTATATGTGTAATCGTGAGAATTATACGGCACTGAGAACTGCCTGACGGGCAAGTCTGTCCGTTTCGAAAACGTCCTCAAGCGTAAACTCCTTCTTGTCGGGAGTTACGTCGAAGGCTGTTCTTATAAGTCTGCCGAGGTCTAAGAAGCCGATTTTTCCTTCTCTGAAAAGGCGGTTTGCCTCTTCGTTTGCGCTGTTGACAGCCGCAGGGTAAAGTCCGCCCTTGGTTATTGCCTCACGGCAGATATTAAGGCAGTCAAATACCTCGTAATCGGGCTCAAAGAAGGTAAGCTTGCCTATTTCGGCAAGATTCAATTCACCTACCGGGGATTCAAATCTTTCGGGATAGGTAAGCGCATACTGAATGGGAATTCGCATATCGGGAAGACCCAGCTGTGCAATAACGGAGTTGTCATCATATTCAATCATTGAGTGAATAATGCTTTCTCTGTGCACAAGAATGTCAATTTTATCGGGTGAAACACCGAAAAGGAAATGTGCCTCAATAAGCTCGAGGCCCTTGTTGAACATGGATGCGGAATCTATCGTGATTTTAGCGCCCATATCCCAGTTGGGGTGCTTCAGAGCATCTGCAGCCGTAACGTTTTTTATTTCGTCTCTCGTCTTTCCGAAGAAGGGACCACCCGATGCCGTAAGAATTATTTTTTTGAGTGCCTTATTGGAGGGCTTGCCCTGAAGGCACTGGAAAATTGCCGAATGCTCACTGTCAACGGGAAGAATCTCCTTGCCTGTTTTCTTTGCGGCTTCAAGCACAAGATAACCGCCTGCAACAAGAGCCTCCTTGTTTGCAAGTGCAAGTGTTTTTCCGCTTTGAAGTACTGAAAGAGCAGGACGAAGCCCTGCAAGACCTACAATGGAGTCTATAACCGTATCTGCATCCGTGTCAGAGGCACACATACATACGCCCTCTTCACCGGAATATATTTTTGTAGACGTGTCCTTACAGCGCAGTCTTAATTCCGCCGCAGCTGCTTTGTCGGAAAGGGCAGCCATTTCAGGCTTGAATTTTCTTATCTGCTCTTCAAGCTTTTTGAAATCACGGTTTGCCGTAAGCGCCTTTACCCCGTAGCCTGCCTTTTCTGCCACGTCAAGTGACTGAACGCCTATTGAGCCTGTTGAACCTAAAACTGCAATTTTCTTTTCCATAATTCTGCCTCGTTAAATAGAATTTATGAGAATTATAATTGAATAGAGCACGGGGAAAACAAAGCAGGAGCTGTCGAAACGGTCCATAACTCCGCCGTGACCGGGAAGAAGATTTCCGAAATCCTTGATTCCGTGATGTCTTTTGATTGTTGATGCGGCAAGATCGCCGAAAATACTGATAACCGAAAGACAAACGGAAGAGATTATTACAATGGGAAGAGTAAGCTCTGCAGAGAGACTGAAGAATTTCTTGAATACAAAGAATAATACTGTATTGAGAATTGCTGTGCCGATAACACCGCCTATTGCACCTTCAATCGTTTTCTTGGGAGAAATAACGGGGGAGAGCTTGTGCTTGCCGAAGAACTTGCCTGCAAAAAATGCAAACGTATCGGAAAGCCAGCAGCTGAAAAATCCGAAAAGGATAAAGAAAATGCCGTCGGTCTTTATGTATTTGTCGGGGAAGGCAAGGTATAAATCTCTGTAGAGAATTATGCAGGAAAGTGCGGAGGGCACAAACACTGCTGAGCAAAGAGAGCAGGCAACCTGTTCGAATTTCAGCTTTTCGAAATCAAGCACCATTGTAATAAGTGATGCAACAATTATAAGTGTCGCAACGGGAAAAACAGGGATATTCAGCTTTTCCTTGTATTCAAACCAGAAGGGAAGTGCTGCCGATAAAGCAATGCAAAGTCCTCTGAAAACGGGATTTTTTACTTCAAATGCCTTTGTAAGCTCAAATACACCGATAGCTGCAACAATTGCAATAAAAACAGAGAACACGGGAGTGTACATTGAGAAAAGCCAGCCTATAACGGCTGCAGCGCCGACGACGCCTGTAATAATACGAGTCTTCATAATAAAATTTTCCTTAAAATTTAATATCAGGCGGATGGGTAAACATCCGCCCTTATTCTGTGATTATCAAAAAAATCAATGAATTACACACCGCCGAAGCGACGGTTTCTCTTTTCGTAGGCTCTTAAAGCCTCGTCAAAGTCCTCTTCCGAAAAATCAGGCCAGAGAACATCTGAATACCAGAATTCAGCATAAGCCGACTGCCACAGAAGGAAGTTTGACAGCCTCTGCTCACCGCTGGGGCGTATAACAAGGTCAACGGGAGGCTGTTCTTCGGTATAAAGACCGCTTCCTATTGTTTCCAATGTTATTTCGTCGGGCTTAATTTTACCTGAAAGAACGTCTTCTGCGATATTCTTTACGCTGTGCAGAATTTCTTGCTGACCGCCGTAATTTACCGCAAGGTTAAGATTGACCTTCGTCATATCCTTTGTTGCGTTTTCAAGATAATCCATAGCGGCGCTGAGCTCCGGAGTAAGTTTGCTTCTGTCACCTAAGAAACGAAGCCTTATGCCTTTTTCGAGGTTTTCCTGAAGTCTTTCCTCAGCCTCCTGAAGATAGTCTCCGAAAAGCTTCATAATTGCATTTACTTCTTCCTCGGGACGTGCCCAGTTTTCGGTCGAAAAGGCATAGAAGGAAATATGCTTAACACCGAGATTTCCTGCGTATTCACCGATTCGTCTGAATGTCTTAGCTCCCTCTATGTGACCCATCTGACGGGGAAGACCGCGGTTTTTAGCCCATCTTCCGTTGCCGTCCATAATAACGCCTACGTGGGCAGGCAGAATACTGAATTTTTTTTCACTCATGATCAGATTTCCATAATTTCTGCTTCTTTAGCGGAAGCAACGGAGTCAACCTGCTTGATGAAATCGTCAGTAATCTTCTGAACCTCACCTTCGCCGAACTTAAGGTCGTCCTCGGTGATTTCGGAATTCTTCTTCATAGCCTTGAGCTTTTCAAGAGCATCTCTTCTGATGTTTCTGATAGCAACCTTTGCATTTTCTGCAGTTGCCTTAACATCCTTAACGAGAGTCTTTCTTCTTTCCTCTGTAAGGGGAGGGAATGCAAGACGGATAACGGTACCGTCGTTCTGGGGATTGATGCCGATATCGGAAGCCTGGATAGCCTTTTCAATAAGCTTGAGAGCTGATTTGTCCCAGGGCTGGATAACAAGGATTCTTGCCTCTGCAACTGAAACTGCAGCCATCTGGTTTACGGGAGTGGGAACGCCCCAGTAGTCAACTCTGATGGGATCGAGAACTGCAGGATTTGCTCTGCCTGCACGGATAGAATTATATTCTGAGTTAAGTGCAGAAATGGATTTTGTCATTTTTTCCTTTGCGAATTCAAATACGGTTTTCATTTTGTTTACCTCCGAAAAATATTGTAATGAAATTATTTGACTATTGTGCCGATGTTTTCACCGAGAACCGCACGCTTGATGTTCTCGGGGTCGTTGAGATTAAAAACAAGAACGGGAAGGCGGCTGTTGCCTGCAAGAGCTGCTGCCGTATTGTCCATAACACCCAGATGCTTTTCGAGAATCTCGTCGTAAGTAAGCTCATCGTACTTTACCGCGTCAGAGAACTTGTTGGGGTCCTTGTCGTAAACGCCGTCAACGTTTGTTGCCTTGAAGAAAATGTCACAATCTGTTTCGATGGCTCTCAGAGCGGCACCCGAGTCTGTGCTGAAAAGGGGGCTTCCCGTGCCGCAGCCGAAAATAACGATTCTGCCGTTTTCCATATACTTTACGGCTTCATCCTTATTGAAGGGAAGTGCCATTCTCTGAATATCAAGAGCCGTCATAACAACAGCGTCGTTGCCTGCCTGAATGAGACCCTCCTGCAATGCGAGACAGTTGATAACCGTAGCAAGCATACCCATATGGTCAGCTCTCGTTCTGTCCATATCACCGCTGCTTCTGCCTCTCCAGAAGTTACCGCCGCCTACGACTATGCCTATCTGCACGCCGAGGTCCGAAACCTCCTTGATTTTAGTGCAGATGCCGTTTACCATATCAAAATTAATGCCGTGGCCCGCTTCTCCTGCGAGAACCTCACCGCTTAATTTGAGAAGTATTCTTTTATAAACAGGTTTCATAAAATCCTCCTATAATTTTCCTGATAACCATTTTAACCCAAAAAATACGATATGTAAAGAAAAAAATACAAACTTGACTAATTTTTTATATATGATATAATTTTATTTACACATAATAAGGAGATAGTGTTTTATGTTTACTTATGATGAAATAAAAGCAATTCTTGACAATTTTGCTATAGCGGGAAAGTTTATTTCCTTCGGTCCTATTGATGACGGACATATAAACGATACCTTCCGTGTTGTTTACGATGTAGACGGCAAGGAAATGTGTCATCTTCTTCAGAGAATCAATACCACGGTTTTTAAAAAGCCCGATGAGCTTATGGCTAACGTTGACTGTGTTACCTC
>JAZOWG010000118.1:0-4909 GCA_045659105.1 Acutalibacteraceae bacterium | reverse complement strand
ATTGCCCGTGCTCTTGCAGTGGAGCCTAAAGTGTTACTTATGGACGAGCCAACATCAGCTCTTGACCCTATTTCAACTTCCCGAATTGAAGAACTTGCATTGCAATTAAAAGAAAAATATACTATAATCATAGTAACTCATAATATGCAGCAGGCAGTTCGTATTTCCGATAATACAGCGTTCTTCCTTCTTGGTGAATTAATTGAAGTTGATAAAACAGAAAAATTATTTTCTCAACCCGCAGATAAACGCACAGAAGATTATATTACAGGAAGGTTCGGATAATATGAGAAGCAGATTTGATGAGCAGCTTGGTTTGCTTAATAAAAAGATGATAAATATGGGGGCACTTTGTGAGGAGCTTATTGCTTTTGCGACAAAATCACTTTTAAACGGTGATGTTCAAGGAGCAAAAGAAGTAAAGACCCGAGGCGAAGAGATTGACCATATGGAGAGAGAAATAGAAGCTATTTGTTTAAGGCTTCTGCTTCAGCAACAGCCGGTAGCTAAAGACCTTCGTGTTGTTTCGGCAGCACTGAAAATGATAACAGACATGGAAAGAATCGGAGACCAGGCAGAAGATATTGCTGATATAATTCCGCTTCTCAACGGAAAAACAGGTGCTGAATTTTCTGATTTTAAATTTATGGCGGAAGCTACCTGTAAAATGGTAACTGACAGTATTGATGCCTATGTAAGGCAAGACGTAAAGCTCGCCCGAATGGTTCTTGAGCACGATGATATAGTTGATGATGCTTTCAGAAAAATGAAAGATACCTTAATTAAAATGATTACAGATAACAGTGCAGACGGTGAATATGCCATTGACCTGCTTATGATAGCAAAATACTTTGAACGCATCGGAGATCATGCAACAAACATTGCTGAATGGGTTGAATTCTCTGTTACAGGCATTCACAAAGGAGGATAAATTATGATTTGGTGTGTTGATGATGACAGCACTATCCGTGAGATAGAGGTTTATACATTAGAGCAAACAGGCTTTGAGGCACGAGGCTTTTCTGACGGCATCTCTATGCTTGAAGCTCTTAAAAGCGAAACTCCCGAACTTATTATTCTTGACATTATGATGCCCGAGCTTGATGGTGTTGAGGTGCTCAAAAAGCTTCGTTCAGATTGTGCATATAAAGATATTCCCGTTATTATGGCTACAGCCAAGGGAACAGAGATGGACAAAATCAGTGGTCTTAATTCAGGTGCTGACGATTATCTTGTAAAGCCCTTTGGTGTTATGGAAATGGTTGCCCGTGTAAAGGCCGTTCTGCGTAGGACGGTCAGAGAACAAGCTTCCGACAATATCACCGTGGGCGGTATTGTTCTGAATGAAAAAGAACATAAAGTACTTGCAAACGGTGAGAAGGTTGAGCTTACCCATAAGGAATTTAACTTACTTAAGTTATTTGTAAAAAATCCCGGCACAGTATTTTCAAGAGAAATGCTTATGAGTGAGATATGGGGTGTTGATTATGTGGGTGAAACCCGCACCGTTGATATGCATATCAAAACTCTTCGTCAGAAGCTCGGCAGCTGTGGAGGTCAGATCAAAACGGTAATCAGCGTCGGCTACAGATTGGAGAATGAAGTATGACAAAAAAGATATTTCACTCCATCTTTACAGTAGCTCTGGTAGTTCTTCTTGCAAGTATCGGTATTGCAACCAGTTTTCTGTACGATTATTTCAATGATTCTCAGATAAATCAGCTTAAGGCAGAGCTTTCTCTTGCGGCAGATGCTGTCAATGAGGTTGGAACCGAATATTTTGAGAATTTCGATTCCTCGGTGTTCCGTTTTACTGTTGTTGATACTGATGGTACCGTTCTATACGATACACAAATCGATACTGCTGAAATGGAAAATCACGCCGACAGAGAAGAAATCATTGAGGCCTTTGAAACAGGCGTAGGCAGCAGTTCAAGAAACTCAGAAACCATGACAAAAAAGACTTATTATGAATCTGTGCTGCTTGAAAACGGTGATGTTCTTCGTATCTCTGTAAGTCAGCTGTCAATAGGTGCTCTTGTATTCGGAATGACACCTGCTATTTTTGCAATTCTGCTTGTTGCTACTGTTGTTGCAATTGTGCTTTCACTCGCAATGGCAAAGCAGGTTACCGAACCGCTTATGAAGCTTGACCTCGAGCATCCCGCTGACAATGTTGCTTACGAGGAGCTCACTCCTATACTTACAAAGCTTCAGAAACAACATAAGCAGATAAAAAGTCAGATGGAGTCAATCCGCAGAAAATCAGATGAATTTGAACAACTGGTAGCATCAATGAGCGAAGGCCTTGTTTTACTTGATGAACACGCTATGGTACTTAGCATGAATCAGGCGGCCAAAAAGATTTTTAATGTCAGCAAGGATATAAAGGGCAACGATTTCCTTTTATACGACCGTGGGACAAAAATGAGTAATGCAATATGGAACGCACTTGAAGGTAATCATACTGAATATACTGAGCAGAGAAACGGTTCAGAATATCAGTTTACAGTTAATCCGATTGAGTCATCAGATAAAATAAAAGGTGTAATTATACTTATTTTTGATATTACCGACCGAGCTTTTGCAGAGCGTAACCGTCAGGAATTCACAGCAAATGTAAGTCACGAGCTGAAAACTCCACTACAGTCAATAATCGGCAGTGCAGAGCTTCTTGAAACTGGTCTTGTAAAAGAAGAGGATAAAAGTAAATTTATCAGCAACATCCGCAAGGAAGCCTCAAGACTCGTAAGTCTTATAAACGATATTATCCGTCTTTCTCAGCTTGATGAAAATAATGAGGTTGCGACTGAATCGGTAGAGCTTATGAGTGTTGCCAATGAGGTTGTGGAGGTATTGAGTACATCCGCAGCAAAGAAAAATATTTCTTTGAACATCGAAGGTGAGCCTTGCACAATAACAGGTGTTCGCAGATATGTTTATGAGATAATATATAACCTTTGCGATAATGCAATAAGATACAATGTCGATGACGGTAATGTCACAATAAAGATTTCAAAGGAAGCAGGAAGTACTGAGATTTCCGTTTCAGATACAGGAATAGGTATTGCTCCTGAGCATCAGAACCGTATTTTTGAACGCTTTTACAGAGTTGATAAAAGCCATTCAAAAGAAACGGGTGGTACAGGTCTCGGACTTTCGATTGTAAAGCACGCTGTTCAGTATCATAATGCCAAGGTATCTTTTGAAAGTGAAGTTGGCAAGGGTACGACTGTTATCGTGAAATTTTAATAAGAATAACATTATTTCTAATTGATGTATACAGTAGTAAAATGTATGTTGCTACCCAGAGAAATCTTTGCAAAAATGATGTGGTGTCGGTGAAAACCGACACCACATCATTTTTTTTGCCAACACGAACTTTTATTTTGAAAAAACTATTGACATTTTATTTGAAATCGTTATAATTATCCTATCAGTAACGACTCGTTACATTTAGATTTTTTTGAGGTGAAATGTTATGAGAAGCAAAAGCAAGGCTCTGATGGATAAAATCTGTTCCTTTGTCAATGAGTATTACAAGGCTAATCATCAGTCACCGTCTATTAACGCTATTGCCAAGGCTGTGGGTGTTTCCAAAACCACCGCATACAGATACCTTGTTGAAATGAATGAAAAAGGTATCCTTTCTTATGACGGACAAACTATTGAAACACCACATACCGACAAATGCACTACAGGTTACTTCTCTGCTCCTATTGTAGGTTCCGTTCGTTGCGGTGATCCTGAGAGTGAAGAAGAGAATGTTGAAGAATATGTAAGCCTTCCTACCTCTATTTTCGGTACAGGTGAATTCTATATCCTTCGAGCTGTCGGTGACTCAATGATTGATGTGGGTATAAACGAAAATGACCTTATTCTTATTAAAAAACAACAAACCGCCGCTGTTGGTGATATAGTCGTTGCACTTGATGAAAATAACGAAAATACACTCAAAACCTTTGCGGGTGTTGATGAAGAATCAGGTTGTGCGATACTTCGTTATGAAAATAAAGAAGCCTACCCAGATAAAACAATTAAGGTAAAAAAGCTTGTTGTTCAGGGTGTGGCAAAGCATATTATTAAAGCTCTTTGAAAGGTTGGTGACTTTATTGAGTGGCAGAGTAATAATTTATGATGAGGGCAGATACAACATCACCCCCGAAGCAGAAGAAAAGCTGTTAAAATCACAGCAGGATGCGGAAAACGCAGTGAAAAAGGTAATCTACTGTCCTATATGCGGTGCAAGGCTTATTGAGCTTTACTCTGATGACAGACCGATTATTCAAACAAAGTGCAGAAAGTGCAAATTGGAGCAACCGATAAACACCGTGTATTTCCGAAGGGCTAAAAGCCGTTATTAAAATTGAATAGCGACTCGAATCGTGCAAGCAGAGCAGGACCCGTAAGGGCTGAAAAACTTCCAAGCGCCGTATGAAGTCTGAACCTAAAGGGATAACCATATCCTTTGTTCAGTTTCATCGGTGCTTTTTCTTTTTGCTAAAAACCTTTTATTTATATGCACCTTGAAAATTTAATGACCGTCCGAAAGTGATATGACTTTGCGATGATATGAGCAAAGCAACGCTGCGGTGAGATTCCGGGGCAGG
Source organism: Acutalibacteraceae bacterium (assembly GCA_045659105.1). Lineage (GTDB taxonomy): Bacteria > Bacillota > Clostridia > Oscillospirales > Acutalibacteraceae > RUG806. The sequence continues at coordinate 299 of JAZOWG010000118.1, read as the reverse complement.
AACTATTTCGGGTGAAACGGCAAAAGAGCTTATTCGCATGCGGATAATAAAGTTATACAACCCACAAAATCAAACTCATTACAGACGAAAAAATCATTGAAAATTAACCCGAAAAGTTACAGTAAAGGAGTGATACAAAATGGAAGAAAAGAAGCGTGGTCGTGGCAGACCAAGACTTAATGTGCCAAATGGCAGATGCAGTCGCAGGCAAACCGTTAACTCAATGTACGTAAACAAAGCTGCTCAGTTAATATCGGAAGCGGCTACCGAAATCACCGATGGAAAACTGCTTTGGTATT
>JAZOWG010000117.1:0-8223 GCA_045659105.1 Acutalibacteraceae bacterium | reverse complement strand
GTCAGAGAAATAATTCTTTTTATCAGCTTTTCGCCGTGAGACGAGGTAAGGAACAATCTGTAGTAATTTTTATTTTTATCAAGGAACTGTATGCCGAAATTAATGGCTTCGGTAGGGTCAAGAATAATATTTTCGATTCCCATATTATCAAAAGCTTCATCGATTGACTCTACAATGTTCGAAAGAATTGCGGAGTAAAGATCGTATACGTCAAGGTAATGTGCATAAAAAGTACCGCGGGAAATATTTGCGCGTTCAACGATATCCGTAACGGTGATTTTTGCCATATCCTTTTCATTTAGAAGCTCGGCAAAAGCCTGTTTTATGAGATGTCGGGAGCGTGCGGCATTTTTGTGTGAAGATTTTTTACCGGTTGCCATTATTGCCCTCCTTATTTTTTCTTGGAGTACTTTGTTTTATAAATGATACGCATGAGCGTACACTCAAGGGGATTTATGTATTTATCCTCTTTGCCGTAGGCTGATGCCGCAACAAAGGACTTACAGCCCTTTTCTGCAACAAGCTTTACAGCATTTGCTTCTTCTTCTGAGGAGCCTACGCATATTGCACCGTTATGCTTTATCATAACTGCATCACGGTATTTCATTTTCTTTACAGCCTTCTTTGCGGATTTGAGTCGATTGTTTACGTCGTATTCCGCATTTTTCATTGAAATACCTACAATCTGAGCGAAGTCATCAAGGAAGGGTCTGATTGTGATACCTGTTTTTGAAAGCTCGTAAGTAGCTTTTTCCTTTGAATGAACAATAGCGTTAACGTCACTTCTCTTTTTGTAGATTTCAGCGTGAAGCTCTGCAAAGGCAGGAACCTCAGCTTCCTTGTCGAGAGGCTTGCCGGTCTTGAGGTCGATCATAACGGCATCACCGCCCTCAACGGGAGTCATTTCAAATACACCGTAAAGCTTTTCTGAATTGTAAGCAGGGATTTCTTCCGTGCTGGTATCCTGCTGAAGTGTGCTTGCTATGTATTCGCAAAGAGATCCGAAGCATTCGATAGTTCTGCCCGTAAGCTCTCTGTATCTTTCAAGGAAGATTTCCTTGCATGCGATTTCAAGCTGATTTGCAACGTTGAAGGCATCCTCAATGTCTGTTCCCATACATACAGCACCGTGATGCTTCATAAGAACCGCCTTGGACTGTGAGCGCTTAACAGCCTCGGTAACGCCTTCTCTAAGCGTGCCCGTACCGGGAAGACCGTATGCTGCAAGGGGAACGTGTCTGCCGATAATTTCAGCATTTTTACCCTCGAGATGGTTTATATCGTATCCTGAAAGACCTGCAAGGGAAGCCATTGCCTGATGAGTGTGAATAACGAAATTTACGTTGCTTCTCAGCTTATAGCAGGCGGCGTGTACACCTTTTTCGGATGAGGGCTTTACGTCGCCCTCATAGGAAAGGTCTTCTATTTTTACAAGAACTATGTCATCGGGAGTAAGACTCTGATAGTCTCTTCCGCTGGGAGTGATAACGAATGTATTCTCGTCAATACGACAGCTTACATTACCCCACGTACGCTGAATAAGACCTCTTTCGCAGAGAAGCTTACCTGCTCTGATAACATCAAGTTTTGCTTGCATTAAATCCATTGTTTTTTTCTCCTTGGTGAGATTTCGGATAATCAGTCTTCTTTAACGGTGATGTTTTCGAATACTCTGTCAAAGCGTGCAAGTGCATCGTCAATGTCTGCTTCTGTGTAAGCTGCACTTGTGTAGAGACGGCTGCCTGCAAGAGTTACAAGGCCTTCTGCCATATAAGCAGCGCCCATATGTGTCATTTCTTTCTTTCTGATGTCTGTCTGCTTGAGAACAGAGGGGATAGTCCAGGGCTTGTTCCAGTTGATTGAGAACTGAAGTGTACCTACAGTTTCAAGATGGCAGATTGAGCCCTGATTGAATGCTACAAAGGGAAGGTGGCGTCTTTCGATGATTTCCTGAAGTCCCTTTGTAATTCTGTCGCCCATTTCGCCTGCCTTCTGACAAGCATTGGTTCTGTCCATTTCCTCGAGAGTGAAGTAACCGGCTGCGCAGGAAAGGGGATTAGCGGAAAGTGTGCCGCCGCAGAATGCCTTCTTAACCTTAACTGCACCGTCAAGACCTGCACCGAGATACTTCATATATTCTCTCTTACCGCCGACACCGCCTGCACCGGGGTATCCGCCGGCAATAACTTTACCGAAGATTGTAAGGTCGGGTGAGCAGCCGAAGTAGCCCTGAGCACCTGCCATACCTACACGGAAGCCTGTAACAACCTCATCGAATACAAGGAGGGCACCGTACTTACGGCAAAGTCTTTCAACGCCCTTGCAGAAATCCTTATCAACGGGACGGGAGCCGCTTTCGGGACCGAGAGCCTCAAGGTAAACAGCAGCCGTGCCGCCTCTTAAGAGATTCTTTCTGAGAACTCTTTCAAGTGAATCAAGGTCACCGGGGAAGAATTCCTGAGTGTCTCTCATAATTCTTCCGGGAACGCCGTTAGCCTGAGTTGCTTTTGTGCCGGGGATACGGATGCCGTAGCCGAGCTGATCTGACCAACCGTGATAAGCACCGCCCATTTTAACAATATTCTTGTTCTTTGTTGCAAGTCTTGCAATTCTTGCTGCGAGCATACATGCTTCTGTACCTGACTGAAGCATACGGAACATATCAACTGTTTCTACGCAGTCGGAAATCTTCTTTGCAATCTTATATTCAAATTCGTGGAAAAGACCTGTGGAGGGACCGCAGGTGTTAAGAAGGTCAATAACCTGCTCACGTACACATTCGGGGTTGGAGCCGAGAACCGTGGGACCGCCAGCCTGAAGGAAGTCGTAGTATACGTTTCCGTCAATATCGTAAAGCTTACAGCCGGAAGCTCCTGTGAAAACGAGAGGGAAGGGATAGTTGAATGCAAGGTTGTGCTGAACACCGCCGGGAATGATTTTCTTTGCTTCGTCAATCATTGACTTAGATGTTGCGCACTTCTTGTCAAAATATTCTGCCTCATACTTTGCAAGTGCTTCGGGGGAGATTGTGTAAACGGGTTTTTTGATGAGTTCATCAAGCTGCTTGTTAATGGCAGCTGCATCGGGGTACTGTGATATTGCGAAACGAGTATCCATTTTTTTCAGTTCCTTTCTTTATAAAATAAACATTTGTATTAATATTAACACAATAATTTAACAATTACAAGTACATTAAACGGGCAATCTGTACTTAATTTTATCTGCCGAGTATATTTTTGTGGATAAGCGTGAACGATTCTCCTTTTGTTTCAAATACTCCGTATTGACCCTTGTATGCACAACCGGGATTGAAGAAGGTTATATTTTTCGATTCTTCGATAAACGGTATATGCGTATGCCCGAAAAACGCTATGCTGCATTCGTCCTGCAAAGCAGCATAGTAAAGCTTCGTAAGACCGTATTTTACATCTAAAAGATGTCCGTGGCAGGCAAAGAATTTTATGCTCCCCATATAAGTAATCAGCTTCGGTGAAAAGTTGTAAAATGAAGGGTCGTTGTTGCCTTTCAGCTGATATACAGGGATTCTTCCCGTATATTCATTGAGCCCCATAAGATCATCAGAGCCGTCTCCGAGATGAATAATACAGTCGGTATTCCTCTCGGCGGCAAAAATTCTTTCAAGGATTCGCGAATTTCCGTGTGAATCGGAAACAATAACAGCTTTCATTAATAATTCCTTCCTTCGGAGCATATTTTGTAGTAAAAACCAGTCGGGAGTGTTCTTTTATGAATCAGAATGATATTGATACATTATTCCGTGCAGCAAAAAGCGGAAATAAAAAACAGATGTCGGATGCCGGTAATGCAGCCGCCGCAAAATTAAGTGAAGAACAGAAACGAACGGTGGAAAAGGCTATGTCGGACCCCGAATACCTTAAACAGCTGCTGTCCTCACAGAAGGCGCAGGAAATTATAAAAAAACTCAAGGGAGAAGGGGTATAATGGACATTTCATCTCTTTTATCATCACTTTCTGCGGAGGATATTGAAAAGCTCAAGGCAACGGCACAGCAGTTTTTCGGCGGCAATACTGAAGAAAAAAAGCCCGAAGCTAAAAAACAGGATATTCCTCAGGGGCTTGATATGCCCTTTGATCCGAAGCTTATAACGGGCGTTGCGAAGTTTTCGAAAATGATGAATGAGAATGATGAGAAAAGTGCATTTATAATGGCTCTGAAGCCTCTTCTGAGTGAGACAAGAAAAAAGCGTGCCGACGATGCTGTTATGATGCTTAAATTTTTCAGAATAATCAGTCTTCTACAGGAGAACGGCAGATGAACGATTACACATATCAGGATATGATGCGTATGCAAACCGAGGCAAAGCAGAGAGTGCTTGAAATGCAGAAGCGTTCAAGAAGCGCTGCGGAAAGCTTTAACGGAATACAGAAAAATGATATTCGTAAAAATGAAGAACATCTGGAGGAGCTGCCGCGGGTTCCGAAAAAAATAAGCTTTCCTGCAGAAATTAACTCGGGCAGGGTTAATCAGCCGCTACAGAAAAAGCCTTACACGGGGCAAGGAACAGATATAAGAAATTCCCTGAAAAGTGTTTTCGGCAATCTGAACGGGGATGATTATGAGAAAATGTTAATTTTGTCCCTGTGTCTTCTGCTTACAACTGACGGGGCAGACGAGTCTCTTATAATGGCGCTGATGTATCTTCTTGCTTGATGAGTACAGTATAGTACAGCGGGTGAAAATTTTCAATAAAAAGAACAAATTACTTGAGTTTGTTGAAAATGCATAAACGGATTCGGTAAAATTTGTTGAATAAAATTACATTAATTTGTGTGATATTAACACATTGTTAATATATCAGTAACAAATGTTTGATAAAATGACAATGTAAATACAATAAACTGAAAGTGAGTGCAGTAAAAATGTTAGAAGTCGTTCTCGGGTTTTTTATGGATCTTATAGACCTTTTCAAAAACCTTTTCTCCGCATTTTCCGGCGGAGACGAGGGTACGGAGGAGTAATCAGCTTCTGCATAAACAGCCGCCCGGTTTTTTCGGGCGGTTACTTTTTTATCTATAATGAATAATTTTAAGTTGACTTTGCGAAAGTCTTTTGTTAAAATGTATTGTGAATAAATATAACGGGTTATTGTACCCGTAGAAAACGGAGGAATGAGCTGTGACAGATGCAAGAACATTGGCGTACATAAATATGTATGGTATTCTCGGAACTCTTGAAAATCTTTGCGAGCTTGATGAAAATGCACGTGCCCTTCTTACCAACAAGAAGCCCATATCAATAGGCTTTGAGGTAAAAGGCGGACCTGCAGCTACACTTTACTTTAAAAACGGCTACTGTCGTATGGAGGACGGATGTCGTGCGGATTGCGATATAAAGCTTCCTTTCTCGTCCTGTGAAAAATTCAACGGTATGATAGACGGAACCGTAACACCTATTCCCAGCAAGGGCTTCCATCATATAGGCTTCCTGCTTAAGTCTTTTACTGCACTTACTGACCTTCTTACGAAGTATATGCGTCCCGATCCTGAGGACCTTAAGGATGATCATTTCTTTGAGCTCAGCACAACGCTTATGTTCTATACAATTGCCGTATCTCTTGCTCAGATCGGCAATCAGGATGCTATAGGTAAGTTCAGTGCAGACCATATAGTTGACGGTGACGTGCTTATGAGCATTACCGGCGGTCCCAAGGCTACGCTCAGAGTAAAGAACCATCATATCGTATGTATAAAGAAGGATATGGGTAACCCCAGAGCTCTTATGGAGTTCAACGGAATAAGACTTGCACGCGACCTCTTTGACGGTAATGTTAATTCCATTGCCTGTATCGGTGAAGGAAAAATCTTCATGGGCGGTATGATTTCCATGATTGATAACGTAAACAGAATTCTTGACAGAGTTGCACTCTATCTTGCATAAGGGAGGAAGAAAAATGGCTACTAAAATCAACAATTATACAAAGAGCCGTGAATGGTTCGACAGAGCAGTTAAGGTAGTTCCCTCAGGTGTTTACGGACATCTCGGCCCTGCAGAGGGTAATTTTATGCCCGTAACCTCATTCCCTCTTATGGGTGACAGAGCACAGGGCTCATATTTCTGGGATGTTGACGGCAACAGGTTTATTGACTATATGTGTGCATACGGTCCCAATGTTCTCGGTTATAATGACCCCGACGTTGACGCTGCAGCAATGGAGCAGCTCAAGAAGGGCAACTGTATGACTTCTCCTTCATATAAGATGGTTGAGTTTGCAGAGCTTCTTGTTGATACCGTTGCATGCGCCGACTGGGCATTCTTTGCAAAGAACGGTAATGACGTTACAACAGCAGCAATTATGACTGCACGTGCAGCCACACACCGCAAGAAGATTGTTTTTGTAAACGGTTATTATCACGGTGTTTCACCCTGGACACAGAAAATTGACTATCCCGGAATTATCCCCGAGGATGTTGCAAATAACCTTTATATTGATTGGAATGATTTTGACCAGCTTCAGAAGGTGTTTGATGATAACAAGGGAGAGATTGCCGCATTTATTTCGACACCCTATATGCACGGCAACTATCTGGATAACTGTCTTCCTGCTGACGGATATTGGAAGAAGGTAAGAGAGCTTTGTACAGCTAACGGCACAGTTCTTATCGTTGACGACGTTCGCTGCGGCTTCAGACTTGACCTTGCAGGCTCTGACCATTACTACGGTTTTGAGGCTGACCTTATCTGCTTCTGTAAGGCTCTTGCAAACGGTTATAACGTTTCCGCTCTCTGCGGTAAGGATTCCCTTAAGAATGCCGTGAGCTCACTTTCATACACCGGCTCCTACTGGCTCAGCGCTATGCCCTTTGCTGCAGGTATTGCCTGTATCAACAAGATGAAGGAGCTTGATACCCCCAAGATGTTCCGTGAACTCGGTCTCAAGCTTACAGACGGACTGAAAGATGTTGCAGCTGCTAACGGCTTCAATATGGTAGTATCCGGTGAGCCCTCACTCTTCTATCTCAGACTTGCCGATGATGATTCACTCTTTATACATCAGGACTGGATTCAGGAATGTGTAAAGAGAGGTATTTTCTTCGCAGGACATCACAATCATTTCATCAATGCTTCTCTTACGGAAGAGGATATCAAGTATACTCTTGATGTTGCAGATGAGGCATTCAAGGCTATCAGATCAAAATATTAATCTAAAATATTGGGATTTAATCCTTATATATTAACTTCGAGGAGGAAAAAACTATGCCTTTAACAAAACAAGAATGGCTTCAGCTTGAGAAAAAAGCTCACGAGCTGCGCAATCTTACCCTTGATACAACCTACTGGGCAGGCTCAGCGCACATAGGCGGCGGTCTCAGTGTTCTTGACATTATGACAGTTCTCTATCATAAGTATATGAACATCAAGGTTGACGACCCCAATTGGGCGGACAGAGACAGATTTATACTTTCAAAGGGACATGCAGGTGTTTCTTATGCTGCTACTCTTTGTGATTACGGCTTTAATGATGTTGAAATGCTCAAGACCTTCAATCTTTCAGGTTCAAAAATGGGTATGCATCTTGACTCCAATAAGGTTGTAGGTGTTGATGCATCTACAGGCTCTCTCGGTCACGGTATGTCAATTGCAGTAGGTACTGCACTTGCAGCACGTCTTCTGGATAAGGATTACAAGACTTTTGTAGTTCTCGGTGACGGTGAATGTGACGAAGGCTCCAACTGGGAAGCCGCAATGAGTGCCGTACATTACAAAACAACAAATATGATAAGCTTTGTTGACCGTAACAAGTGTATGATAGACGGCAGAACCGAGGACGTTATGAATCTTGAGCCCTTCTGTGCAAAGTGGGAGGCTTTCGGCTTCATCGTTAAGGAAATTGACGGTAACAACATCAAGGAGCTTTGTGAAGCTATTGATTTTGCTTATGAAAACAAGACTGACAAGCCCGTTATGATTGTTGCAAATACTCTCAAGGGCTGCGGTATTGACTTTATAGAAGATGATTATCTCTGGCATTACGGCGCATTCGACGATGAAAAGTATGAGCGCGGCAAGAAGGCTCTTGAAGAGTCCTACAAGAAGAGAATTGCAAGAGAAGAAAAGGAGGCAAAATAAGATGGCAGGCGGAATGACTTATACAGCAGTTGATACTACTTCTCTTTCAACTGCTGGAATAAACGATAAGGCTCTCGTTGTATTAGGACGTGAGCAACCCGAGGTTGTAGCTC
>JAZOWG010000116.1:0-4443 GCA_045659105.1 Acutalibacteraceae bacterium | reverse complement strand
CTGAAGCTCGGAGAATACCCTTCTTGCTTCAAGGATTTCTTCATTATCGGTATCGGAGAAGCCCGTAGCCTCCGAAATGAGCTCATCGATAAAGCCCATCTTCTTCATTTCGTTCTTTGCCATATGCTCGGCATTACCGCCAAGGATAATATCTGTACCTCGTCCTGCCATATTGGTAGCAATTGTAACTGCACCGGGCTTACCTGCCTGAGCAACAATTTCAGCCTCTCTTGCGTGCTGCTTTGCATTGAGCACCTCATGCTTGATACCGCTTCTTTTAAGTGCCGAGGAAAGAGCCTCGGACTTATCTATGCTTACCGTACCTACAAGCACGGGCTGTCCCTTTGCGTGGCATTCCTTTATCTGCTCGATAACAGCGGCAAACTTCTTCTGCTCGTTAACGTACATAACGTCGGGATGGTCTTTTCTTATCATGGGCTTGTTTGTGGGAATTTCAACAATATCGAGAGCATAAATCTCCTTGAATTCCTCACTTTCCGTCATAGCAGTACCTGTCATACCCGAAAGCTTCTTGTAAAGACGGAAATAGTTCTGAAGTGTTACGGTTGCAAGGGTCTTGTTTTCCTTGCCGAGCTTTACGCCTTCCTTTACTTCAATAGCCTGATGAAGTCCCTCACTGTAGCGTCTGCCGTGCATTACTCGGCCCGTGAATTCATCAACAATAAGAACCTGACCGTCAACCACAACGTAGTTTACGTCGCGCTGCATAACGCCTCTTGCCTTGATAGCCTGATTGATGTGGTGAAGAAGCTGCATATTTTCGGCATCCATAAGGTTTTCAACACCGAAATGTCCCTCAGCCTTTCTGATACCGTTCTTTGTAAGGGTAGCGGTTCTTGCTTTTTCGTCAACGATATAATCAAACTCACCTGCAATATCGTCAAGGCTTGTTCTTGACTGAACGTCGGTGATTCTGTGAACCGAAAGCTTCTTTGCAAAATCGTCCGCTCTCTGATATTCGTCAGAGGAAACGCTGCCGGCACCCGAAATAATAAGGGGGGTTCTTGCTTCGTCAATAAGAATGGAGTCAACCTCGTCAACAATTGCGAAGATATGACCTCTCTGAGACTTATTTTCCCTGTAAAGAGCCATATTATCACGCAGATAGTCGAAGCCCATTTCAGTACTTGTACCGTAGGTGATATCACAGAGATATGCAGCCTTCTTTTCTTCGGGAGCCTGCATATTGTAAACGAGACCGACGGAAAGTCCCATAAAGCGGAAAACCTTACCCATCCATTCGGAGTCACGGCGTGCAAGGTATTCGTTTACCGTTACAACGTGAACACCCTTGCCCGTAAGTGCGTTAAGGTAAGCAGGGAGCGTTGCAACAAGCGTTTTACCTTCACCCGTTCTCATTTCGGCAATTCTGCCCTGATGAAGGACAATACCGCCTATGACCTGCACGGGGAAATGCTTCATTTTGAGAACACGCCAGGATGCCTCACGGCAGGCGGCAAATGCCTCGGGGAGGATATCGTCAAGGCTTTCACCCTTTTCCAGTCTATCCTTGAAATAAGGGGTCTTTGCCTTTAACTGTTCATCCGTAAGGGCGGAATATTCTTCTTCGAGAGCAAGTACCTTATCTGCAACCGCACGTACCTTCTTTACCTCTCTTGATGAATAGTCGCCGAAAATTTTTTTGAGAAATGACATCTGATTCTTCCTTTCACGCCACCGCACGGTGACGATATCTATGTTATTGTTCTTTTGAGAATTTACAGAACGTATTCAAAGGACAGTCTGCACAAAGGGGTTTTCTTGCATCGCACAGCGCTCTTCCGTGAAGCACCGCACGGTGACAGAAATCGTTGCTCTCCTCAGGCCTGAGCAGCTTTTTCAGCGCAAGCTCCACCTTCAGAGGATCCTTTGTTTCAACAAGTCCCAGTCTGTTTGAAATTCTTATAAGATGTGTGTCTGCCACAACCGCAGGCTTGCCGTACACATCGCCGACAATGAGATTTGCCGTTTTTCTTCCCACGCCGGGAAGTGTTGTCAGCTCCTCTATCGTGTCGGGCACTCTGCCGCCGAAACGGCTCAGCACGTCCTTTGCCATACCCACAATATCCTTTGCCTTCTGACGGAAAAATCCGCAGGAGTGAATAAGCTCCTCAACGTCCTTTACCTCAGCCTCAGCAAAGGCTTCAATTGTCGGATACCTTGAAAACAGCGAAGGCGTCACAAGGTTTACTCTTGCATCCGTGCACTGTGCGGAAAGTCTTGTGGCGACGAGAAGCTGAAAGGGGTCAGCCGCATCAAGAGAGCATATTGCCTCGGGATAAAGCCTTTTAAGCTCCTCTGCCGCCTTAAATGCAATTTCTTTTTTTGTCATACCCTTCATCCTCTCTTTATATTTTTTATTAGTATATACCTGCGAGAAGTAAAAATCAAGAAAAAAATACAAATAATAAATAATATTATATACGATTTTTTTGCAGATTCTGCCGATGTCCCATTCACGGGACAGCTAAGAGAAAACAGAAATTTCCTGTTTACAAGCGTAAAATTCTCTGCTATAATACACTTAAACTACCGAACATTTGTTCGTTTTACTTTCAGGAGATGTATTTTATGCGCATAATTTTACATTCTGACCTCAATAACTGCTATGCTTCAATCGAGAGCATAAGCCACCCCGAGTACAAGAAAATTCCCATTGCGGTAGGCGGTGATCCCGAAAAGAGACACGGCATAATTTTAGCTAAAAACGAAATTGCAAAAAAATACGGAGTAAAAACGGGCGAGCCCTTATGGCAGGCACAGAGGAAGTGTCCGTCACTTAAAATACTTCCCCCGAACTTCCCTCTTTATCAGAAATACTGCAATAGGGCAAGAGAGATTTACTGCGAATATACAGACCTTGTGGAGGCCTTCGGTCCTGACGAAGCCTGGCTTGACGTTACGGGCAGCACGGAGCTTTTCGGCTCCGGAGAGGTAATTGCCGAAGAGATAAGGCACCGGATAAAAACAGAGCTCGGTCTTACCGTTTCTATAGGTGTTTCCTTCAACAAGGTGTTTGCCAAATTCGGAAGTGACTATAAAAAGCCCGATGCCGTAACTGTTATTACTCCCGACAATTTCAGAGAAATCGTGTGGAAGGCACCCGTGGGAGACCTGCTCTTCGTGGGTCCCTCAACCGTAAGAGAGCTTAACAGACACTGTATTTATACCGTGGAGGACGCAGTAAAGCTCGGCCGCGAAAGGCTTATGCAGACATTCGGCAAAAACGGCGAAAGACTGTATATTTATGCAACGGGAATGGATACAGCTCCCGTTATGAATATTGAAGAAGCTCTTCCGATAAAAAGCATAGGAAACTCCACGACACCGCCCAGAGACCTTAAAAATTTTGAGGACGCAAAAATTTTACTCTATATTCTCTCAGAAAGCGTAGCAAAAAGGCTGAGAAGCCATTCCCTTTTATGCACGGGTGTTCAGCTTCATATACGGACATCGGGACTTGTAACACTCGAAAGACAAAAAAAGCTTAAATTTCCCACAAATATCTCGGAAAACATCTGCAAAGAGGGCTTGGAGCTTCTTAAAATGTATAATTCCTATCCCTTGAGAAGCATCGGAATACGGGCAATTGACCTGATTCCCGACACATCACCGAGACAGACAACAATGTTCATCGACGAGGTAAAGGAGGGTAAAAAAGAAAGCCTTGAGCTGACGGTTGACAAAATACGGGACAAATACGGCAAGGAAAGCATCGTCCGCTCCGTCATTCTTTCCGACAGCATATTGAGTCAGTCCAACAAGCCCCGTCTTGAGCCTCCTGCCTTTTATACACATTAAATATCAAATTACCCTTGAAAACATTCCTTTGTTGAGCTAAAATATATCTTGGTGATTCTATGAAAATAATCATTGATGCCGATGCTTGTCCCGTTACAAATATCGCGCTTGAAATTGCAGAGGAAAGACGCATACCCTGCACCATTGTCTGCGACAATGCCCATTACATTGTGCGCGACACAGCCGAAACAATTGTGGTTGACAAGGGAGCGGATTCCGCTGACCTTAAAATTGCAAATATCGTATCGCGCGGTGATATCGTGGTAACACAGGACTACGGGCTTGCAGCGCTGATACTCGGAAAAGGCGGCAGAGCTATCAATCAGAACGGGTTAATTTTCAATAATGATAATATCGAAAATTTACTCTATTCAAGATTTGTAAACAAGAAAATACGTCTTTCGGGAGGAAGAACCAAGGGTCCCCCTAAGCGCTCTTCCGAAAACGACAGGATATTCAGAATAAACTTACTCAGGCTGTTGGAGGAATAATTATGTCAATCAAAGGTATATCCAAAGAATACAATTTCAGAAAAGCCGTTCCCGTATGGGAAAAGGGGCAGGAGCTTACAAAAAACCTCTCCCTTGTTTTCAGAGCGGTAATTGAAGGAAATGAGGAAAT
>JAZOWG010000115.1:0-4226 GCA_045659105.1 Acutalibacteraceae bacterium | reverse complement strand
CTTGCGGCAGAGAATGCTGACGAGTACATAAAGAAATATTTCCCCGAGGAATATTCCGACGATAACGGCATTGCGATTGCCACGGGCGCCTGGCTTTATGATATGGAAAAGCTTCCCGACCCTAAAACGGGACATTCGGGTGCAGGCACGGGTGCATTTACCGTGAAGCTCTTTGACGATTATTATGAATTCACAAAAGATATTGATTTCCTGAGAGAAACGGGCTATCCCGCTCTCAGAAAGGTATCAGTGCTTCTTTCAAAGATTCTTGAAAGGCAGGAGGACGGCACCTTACTTGCAAAGTATTCAGCCTCTCCTGAGCAGTGCCACAACGACGAATACTACCACACAAAGGGCTGTGCCTTTGACCAGCAGATGATTTATCAGTGCTGGGCAGATACAATAAAGGCTGCTGAAATTCTCGGTATAAACGACAGCTTTATTGACTATATAAGAGGCAATCTCGGAAAGCTCTCTCCTGTATTAATCGGCAAGTCGGGTCAGATAAAGGAATTCCGTGAGGAGAATTATTACGGAGACATCGGTGAGAAGCACCACCGTCATATTTCGCACCTTGTAGGTCTTTATCCCGGTAATATCATTACAAGCGAAAACGAGGAGCACATAAAAGCTGCCCAAGTGACCCTTAACCGTCGCGGAGATAAGTCAACGGGCTGGTCAACTGCCCACAAGCTCAATTTATGGGCAAGAACCAAAAACGGTGAAAGAGCATTCGACCTTGTGAAGATGGCTCTTACAAAATGTATGGCAACAAACCTCTGGGATCTGCATCCTCCTTTCCAGATTGACGGAAACTTCGGCTTCACGGCAGGTGTTGCGGAAATGCTTCTTCAGAGCCACGAGGGCTTTATCGAGGTACTTCCGGCGCTTCCCGAAAAATGGAAAACGGGCTTCTTCAGCGGTCTTACTGCAAGAGGTGGCTTTGAGGTTTCTGCAAAATGGGAAAACGGAAAAATCACAAATATTTCCGTGCTGTCTCTTCAGGGCGAAAGGCTTCGCATAAAAACAAAAAACGGTATCACCGAAACCGATACCGAAAAAGGAAAAATATATACTTTTTAATGAAAGGAAGAAAAAAATGAAAAAAACAGTATTTACAAAAATCACAGCAATCATCAGCGCACTGCTTGTTGTTTTATCCCTTGCCTCCTGCAGTGTCACAATTCCCGAGGAAATCACAAAAAAGGATGAGCTTACAGATGCGGACGCTCTTCGTATTATGTCCTTCAACATCCGTTACGGCGAATACAATAAGAGAAAGAACATTGTTCCTCTTCTTATAATGGAATATTCCCCCGACTCCGTAGGTATTCAGGAGTGTACCCATCAGTGGTATGAAAATCTTACCGAAACGCTTACCGATTATGAGTTTATCGGTGTGGGCAGAGATACGGGTGATACATCTGCTCTTTGCGGTGAAATGTCTGCTATTCTCTTCAAGAAGGATAAGTTTACTCTTGTTGACAGCGGTACCTTCTGGGTATCTGAAACTCCCGATGAGGTTTCTCAGGGCTGGGACGGTGCCTGCAGAAGAATCTGCACTTGGGTAATTCTTGAGGATAAGGTAACGGGTGAGCAGTTTGCACACGTAAATACACACCTTGACCACGAGGGACCCGAGGCAAGAACAAAGGGCTCAAAGATGGTAAAGGATTTTGCACTTGAGTTTGATATGCCCACGGTTCTTACAGGTGACTTCAATTTCAGAAAGGACACCGACCTTTATGCAGGTATGGTTGACGGCGGTCTTTGGGATACACAGGAAAAGGCTGCAGATACCATGGAAGGCAAGACATATCACGACTATAAGGGCGGCGAGGACGGACTTCCCATTGACTTTATTTTTGTAAATGAAAAGGTTTCGGAGGTTCTTAAGTACAAAATTGTACGCGACAAGTATAATGGCAAGCACTCCTCCGACCATTATCCCATCTTCGCAGATATGAAATTCTAAAAAGAAAAAAAGCATAACAAAACGGCTCAGGGCTTTTAACCTGAGCCGTAGCTTTTTGTATTGATGTTATGCGCCGTAAACCAGCCATATATAGATATATGCGGGGATGATGGCTGCAAGGGTAAAGGGGATACCGATTTTGAAGAAGTCCTTGTTTTTTACCTCATAGCCTTCTTTTCTGAGAATACCGATACCCGTAATATTAGCGGATGCACCGATGGGAGTACAGTTACCGCCCAGCGTTGCACCTGAAAGAAGTCCGAAATAGAGGGGAGTGGGGTCAATGCCGAGTACCTCGGAAAGACCTGCAACAACGGGAATCATTGTAGCAACATAGGGGATGTTATCAATAAATGCTGAGATTATGACGGAGCCCCAAACGATAATTGTGTAAAGAAGGAATACGTTTCCGCCGCCCACATTTGCCAGAAGCTCAGCCGCCTTTGCGATTACACCCTGAGCGGAGATACCGCCTATCATAAGGAAGAGACCTAAAAGAATACCGATTGTGGTGAAGTCAATTTCCTTAAGGGGCTCAATAACTGCGGAGATGTTTTTCTTCTTTATAAATGAATAAATAAGTCCGATTACAAGAAGTGCACAGCAGATAAGACCGTTTGTTTCGTCAGGCTTTTCGGGTACGAATGAAACGGTAATAAGAAGAACAAGTGCAGAAACGAGAAGAGCCGTGGGTACCAAATCTGTAACCTTTGTTCTTGTGGTTGCCTTTTCAATTTTCTTGTTTTCTTTTCTGAAAAGCACAAGAAGAATTGCACAGGAAAGAAGTGCACCGAGCTCAACTGCAAAGAAGATGCTGGGCTTTCCCTGGTACCATATAAAGTCAAGGAAGCTCATATCAAGAGCAGAGCCGAGCATAATTGCCGTGGTATCGCCTACAAGCGTTGCCGCACCCTGAAGATTCGAGGAAACCGCAATGGCAATAATGAAGGGAACGGGATTTGTTTCAAGCTTTTTACAGATAGCAAGGGCAATGGGAGCTACCATAAGCACCGTTGCAACGTTATCAACAAAAGCGGAAATAATACCTGCAAAGAGGGCGAGTGCTACCGCCGCCCATTTTACATTCGGCACCCTTTCCATAACGAGATCGGCAAGAAGCTGAGGCATTTTGCTTTCCGTAAATAATGAAACAAGTCCCATGGTACCTGCAATCATAAGAATTACGTTGAAGTCAATAGAATTTATTATGTCGCCGAAGGGAAGCATTCCCGTGGCGATAAAAATAATGCCCGATGCAAGTGCTATATAAGGACGGTACTTACTGAACACAAGCATCAGGACGTAGGTTATTGCAAAAAGAATAAGAGCAGGAATCATGGCAAAATCTCCGTTTATCAGTAAAATGAGTGTAAACTTTACACCGTTTATATTCTATATATATTCCTGTTCTCAGTCAATAATAGTTATTTTTTTGACAAAGATTGTTGTCTGAGTATTATATGCTGTCAATGGGCATTATTCTTTATTTAGTTTGCAGATGCCGTTGATTTTATAAAGACTGCCGTTATCAAAATGAACATTTATTGTGTTTACCCCCTGCGACAGCTCAGTTTCAGACTGATGCATTAATTTTTTGCCGTGAAAAACCGTAAATCTTATTTTTCCGTCATCATCCCACGGTACGCTGTTAATAAGGTCAAATACTGGCTCAGTTTGCAGCTTTCTTCCGAATAATTCGTCAATAGAAATATGAAACGCATCTGCTATCATAGGCAGAAGTGAAATGTCGGGAGAAGAGAGCCCCTGCTCCCATTTTGATACCGCCTGAGCTGAAATGTTAAGCTGACGGGACAGCTCCTCCTGTGTCATAGAATAAAGTCTTCTGTAATAAGCAATTGTACTGCCGGGAGTCAGTTTGTTGTTCATTCTGTCAGTCCTTTCTGTTTTCTGTGATTACATAATAGCGGAATTCAGAGAAAAAGAAAAGATAACATATTGATTTTTACTGTTACGGGCGGTTTATTTTTTTGAGTTCAATTTTACTTATTCACTTTTACTTTTTACTTATTACTTTCCGGCCAAAAATCCTGAAAGCGTTTTTTTAGTGAAGAGTGAATAGTGAAGAGGTAAAAAGTAAAAATCCTGACAGCATACGCTATCAGGATTTTTGGCTGGGGAGGCGGGATTCGAACCCACGAATGCAGCAGTCAAAGTGCTGTGTCTTACCGCTTGACGACTCCCCAGAATATATTCTATTAAAAAAATCGCAAAATCCAACGACTTTGCGATT
>JAZOWG010000114.1:0-14779 GCA_045659105.1 Acutalibacteraceae bacterium | reverse complement strand
GGCACACCCATAGATGTGCCGAAAAAAATCAATTAATCTGTGTTGTGGCTTCAATTACGTAATCGGGAAGGACAGGGCAGATTTCAACATCTGCTCCTGCTGAGGGAGGTGCGGCATCTGTGGCGGGATTGTAGGGAGGTGACGTAACCTCTTCACCGGGGATGTATCCGGGAGTTGTTTCGCCCTTGCCGGGAATAGCTCCGTCAGGTCTTTCGTATACTGTTAGCGTTTTCTTAAATGCAACGTTTTCCGAAACGTATTTTTCAAAGGCTTCAGCCTTTTGCGTGCCAATAAAGAAGCATTTCTGTGTGCTCATGATATTTGTTACGATATATCCGTCCTTAGTTACGCCCAGGGATATATTTTTATAGCCTAAAAGCGGAATATCAACGCTTACACTGATGAGCATATCCGTAAATCTGTCATATTCAATGTTTTTGATGCTTGTATCGGAAAGTAACATATTCCACACGATGCTGTCGTCAAAGTTTGCAAAAACAACGCTTACGTGCTCTTTTTTGTCATAGTCAGAGTAATCCTTATAGCCTAAGCCGAAGGAAACGGTATTTCTCATATCAATGTCGTTGATTAAGTCACCCAAAGTTTCAGGTGTATACCATACGTTCACGTACACATAGTACACGTTTTCATTACCGATTTTTATGGCAACAGCACATTCGGTGCTGATATTCTTTACCGAATACACTTTTGCGTTTATGGTGTAGGTCTTGTCCTCGTAAATGTCATAGCCTGACATTACCGCATCTGCAATGAAGTCTCCGATGTGTTCTGCTGCTATTTCCGTGCGCTGTGAGGCGAAGGGCTTTTCACCGAGAAGCAGCTCGGGATATTTGTCTGAGGTGATGCGGTCTTCCCATTTAGGACAAATCATCATTTCCGCTTCAGTTGCAATTTCAATTGCAGGTGTTGTCACAATTTCGGGAGCGGGTGCAATTTCCTGAGTATTTTTCCCGCCGCCCGATTCACTGACTGTTGTTTGCTCTGTTGAAATGGGAGGGGGAGTGACAAAATCACTCTGACTTATAACTACGCCTGCAACAACCGCAACAGCAATGCAGGCGGCAATTCCTGCGTAGCGGAAAACTCTTGCGGGCTTTTTCTTTATTACTGCCGCTTCTTCAATATAGCGGTCGTCGGTAAGGGAAATAATTTCCGATATTTTTTCCTTATTCATATCAATTCCTCCTTTATGAGTTCAGCTTTCAGCTTTTCTCGGATTCTTGAAAGGCGGACCGAAATATAATGGGGGGCAAGCCCCGAAAGGGATGCAATTTCCTTGATACTGTCGCCGTAAAAATAACGTCTTACGAACAGAATTCTGTCATTTTCGGGAAGGGAAGCGAGGAATCTGTTGACTGCCTCTGCGATATCCTTTGCTATGAGCTCGTGCTCTGCCGAATCGTCCCTGAAAAGCACGTTTTCAAGCTCTTCCAGCGCTTCGTCGTAGAAGCTGTTTCTTTTCTGTGCAATGTTCTTATGATATTTTTTTAAGGAGATATTGCGCACTGTCTTAAAAAGATAAGCACTCAGCGGAGAGGGCTTTTCGGGCGGGATTTTATTCCATAGCACAAGATAAGCATCGTTTACGCATTCCTCGGCATCCTCCTTATTTTTCAGGATGTTTTCTGCGATTTTCAGGGAAAGTCTTCCGTATTTACGGGAAACTGCGGATATTGCCTTTTCAGAGCGCTCGTTGAAAAGGTCAATTATCTTGCCGTCATCCATATTTCCACCGTCCTTTCACCTGTTAACTACCTTATTCTAAGCGGAAATCTCACAAAATTCATCAAATTATTAAAAGTTTGTTGATTTTTTACAAAAGTGTTGACAATGTCTTGTGAAAGGAATACAATGAATTGGTTTTTGATTCGACCTATAAACATGCCCTACGGAGGTTTTATATTATGGAAACTTTACTCGCTTTGTCCGTTGCTCTTTTTGCAGGACTGATGCTTTCCCGTGTAGCTAAAAAGGTACAGCTCCCTGCAGTTACGGCATACCTTGTTGCAGGTATTCTTATCGGACCCTATCTTCTCGGTGCTCTCGGTATAAAGGGTCTCGGCTTTATCAGTATGGAGGATATTGATTCCTTCGGTATCATTCCCGACGTTGCGCTCGGCTTTATCGCATTTTCAATCGGTAACGAATTCAGAATGTCACAGTTAAAGCAGATAGGCAAGCAGGCTACCGTTATCGGTATTCTTCAGGCAGTTGCCGCAACGCTTATTGTTGATGCCGCCTTAATCGGTGTGCATTTCATAATTCCCGAAAAATTCCCCCTTCCTGCCGCAATTATCCTCGGTGCGGTTGCTTCCGCAACGGCTCCTGCCGCAACACTTATGGTTGTACGTCAGTACAAGGCAAAGGGTCCCGTTACAAGCATCCTTCTTCCCGTTGTTGCACTTGACGACGCTGTAGGTCTTGTTCTTTTTGCAATTTCCTTCGGTATTGCAAAGGCAATTCATCTCGGCAATGCAGACCTTGTTTCCGTTATTGTTGAGCCTATTCTTGAGGTTGTTCTTTCTCTCGGTCTCGGTGCAGGTATGGGCTTCCTTTTCACCTTCTGCGAAAGATTCTTCCATTCCCGTTCAAAGAGACTTGCAATGTCGGTTACCTTCGTGCTTCTGACCGTTGCTCTTTCAATGCTTGAATTCCATATAGGCGGTATACATATTGCATTTTCTTCGCTTCTCGCTTGTATGATGCTCGGTACGGTATTCTGCAATATCTGTGATTTCTCCGAGGAGCTTATGGACAGACTCGACCGCTGGACTGCACCTCTTTACATCCTTTTCTTCGTAATTTCCGGTGCAGAGCTTGAGCTCTCTGTATTCAAGGATTATATGATCGTTCTTATCGGTGTTGTATATATCGTTACACGCTGTATCGGTAAGTACTTCGGTGCATCCCTCAGCGCAAAGGCAACAAAGTGCGATGCAAATATTGTCAAGTATCTCGGTATCACTCTTTTCCCTCAGGCAGGCGTTGCTCTCGGTATGGCAATCAAGGCTGAAGCTCTCGGTGAGCCCGGTGCTATTGTTGCCAATATCACTCTTTTCTCAGTTCTTATTTATGAGCTTGTAGGTCCCTTCCTTACAAAGATATCACTTCAGAAGGCAGGAGAAATTACTCCCGAAGGAAAGACAAGTGCAAGAGAAACTGTACAGAAATCAGCTCAGTAAATATAAAAAGAAAGCGGGAGAGCAATCTCCCGTTTTTACACTATTTTACAGAAAAGGGATGCCGCAATATAGCTTGTGATGTCCGCTGCAAGGGCGGCAGGAACCGTGTGCCTTGTTTTCGTGATACCTGCACTTCCGTAATAAACCGCCACGGCGTAGAAGGTGGTATCTCCGGCACCTGCAATAACGCTTGCCGTTCTTCCTATAAGGGAATCGGGGGAAAAATCACGGAAAAGCTCCTCGAGCACGGAAAGACTTCCGCTGCCCGACAACGGTGCAATAATACACAGCGGTATTACCTCCTTTGGTATCCCGAGAATACCGCATACCGGGGAAAGAAGCTTTTCGGGAATTTCCAGTGCTCCGGAGGACGAAAGCATTGCTACCGTAAGGCACAGAGCCGTCAGGGCAGGAAGCAAATCCGCAGTCCCCGAAAGAGCTTTTTTTGCTCCTTTAAGGAAAATTTCAAATACGGGCAGTTTATTAATTATACCGTATAATATTATAAGGCATACGGTAAAGGGCAGAACAAGATTCTGAAAAGTTTCCATAAGAACACCTTAATCGGTATGTATTTTGTTGACTTGCAAAAAATAATATATTATAATATTTATTTACTAAAGAAATTATTTATTCCTGAGAGAAAGGGGGAGTTTTCATGGATAAGTCACAGTTTTTCGGCGACAGCCATGTTTTTTCCCGTTTAACAGATAAATTTAATGAAAACAATCAGATTCCGAAGGGGGACTACAGCCGTTTCCCCGTAAAACCGGGTCTTCGTAATACGGACGGCACCGGTGTTATGGCAGGTCTTACAAAGATATGTAACGTTGAAGGTTATTATATCGACGACGGTGAGCGTGTTCCCAAGCCCGGACGCTTAAGATACAGAGGTATTGACCTTTACGACTTTGTAGGAGGCTGTAAGGCGGATAACAGATTTGGCTTTGAGGAGCTTGTTTTCCTGCTTATTTTCGGCTCTCTTCCCACAAAGGAGGAGCTTGAGGGCTTCACGGGGCTTATCTCTGCAAATCGTGAGCTTCCCTTTGATTTCGTTGAGGACGTAATTATGAGAGCGCCCTCTCCCAATATTATGAATAAAATGGCATCCTCAGTTACCGCTTTATATGCCTATGACGATAATCCCGACGACATTTCCGTTGACAACGTGCTTCGTCAGTCAATCCAGCTTATAGCTCAGCTTCCCGCAATTATGTCCTATGCATATCAGGTAAAGAGAAGATTTTTCTACAAGAAGAGCATGTATCTCCATCAGGTCAAGCCCGAGCAGAGGACGGCTGAGGTGGTACTGCGTTCAATCCGTTCCGACAAGACCTTTACGGAAAAGGAGGCAAAGCTTCTTGACCTTTGCCTTATGATTCACGCAGACCACGGCGGCGGTAACAACTCTACCTTTACAACACGCTGTATCTCCTCAACGGGTACGGATACCTATTCGGCAATCGGTGCAGGCATCGGCTCTCTTAAGGGCTTCCGTCACGGCGGTGCAAATATCAAGGTCACCGAAATGGTTGACGATATTTTTGCAAACGTTAAGGATACCTCTGATGAGGACGAGGTAAGAGCATATCTCCGCAGAATAGTAAGAAAAGAGGTAAACGACAATTCGGGTCTTATTTACGGTATGGGCCACGCAATTTATACTCTTTCCGACCCCCGTGCGGTTCTTCTTAAGCAGAATGCAAAGGAGCTTGCCGAGGAAAACGGTCTTATTAAGGAATGGCAGCTTCTTGATACTATAGAAAGAATTGCCCCTGCCGTTTTCTGCGAGGAAAAAGGTATTCAGAAGCAGATATGCGCAAACGTTGACCTTTATTCCGGTCTTGTTTACAGAACTCTCGGAATTCCCGAAGACCTTTATACTCCTATGTTTGCGGTAGCTCGTGTTGCCGGCTGGTGTGCACACAGACTTGAAGAGGTTGCAACCTGCTCCAAGATTATGCGTCCCGCATATAAGAGCATTTCCAAGCCTGCCGTTTACACGAATCTCGGCGAAAGATAAAAAGGAAAGGTGATTGAAATGAAAGTGAAAGGAAATGCACTTCTTTCTCTTAAGTCCGTAAAGCTTGCTTCTGCGGTGCTTTTCGGTCTGCTTCTTATAGTAAGAATCTATCAGACCTTTGCCCTTACGGACGGTGAAACGGGCTTTTTTACAAAAAGCAATATAACCGTGCCTCTTATGTTTATACTTTCTGCAGGTGCGGCGGCTGTTATATGTATACTCTGCTATCTTATAAAGGATTTTCCCTCGGGTGACGTAAAGAAGCGTGTGTCTCCCTTATATGTGGGAGCCGGTCTCTTTTTTGCATTCACTCTTCTTTACGAGGGACTTAAATCCGTAAAGCTTATGATGTCGGCAGGCGGCAGCTTTTCCTCTATGAAGGAGGCTGTCGGAGGAAACGTGGGGCTTATCGGTACGGTATTTGCCGTTCTCGGTGCAGCCGCAATTCTTCTTTCCGTATTTTCTTACATTAAAACGGGTACGCTTACGGGTAAGCTTAAAATTCCGATGCTTTTTCCCGTTTTGTGGGCATTTGCCGAAACTCTCAGCTTCTTCTCCGTAACGGTAAGCTATATTAAAATTTCTCAGCTTTTCCTTGCTATTTATTCTGCTGCATTCTTAATGCTTTTCCTTTTTGAAAATGCAAGGGTTACGACCGGCATCGGAAGAAAATCAGCCTTATGGTTCTATTATGCTACGGGTATAATTGCTGCAGGATTGTGCTTTGCCACGGGAATTCCCTCCCTTCTTGCAACGGTTTTCAAGCCTGAGCTTGTTACGGAATACTGCCCCTTCGAGCTTTATACACTCGGCGGAGGACTTTATGCCCTTGCTTCTTTGTTTGTAAGAGCCGAGGAAACGGCTGAAATAACTGAAACGGTAACGGAGACTGAATAAAGTGGATTTCTCATTGTTTTTTCAGAACTGTCTTATTGCAGCTCAGCAGGTTGTAATTCTTTATCTTATTGTTGCCGTCGGCTTTATCTGTGACAAAAAGAAGATTTTTACGGAAAAAACCGCAAGAGCCGCAAATGACCTTCTCTTCTATATAATCACTCCCTGCGTCATTATTAATTCCTTCCTTACGACGGAATTTTCCCCCGAGACCTCAAAGGGCTTTCTTCTTGCGGCATTGGGCGGTGCTGTGACGCATATTCTCGGTATTGTGCTTGCCGAGCCCTTCTTCAGAAAAAAGGACAACGGCAATAATGCTGTATTCAAGTTTGCCTGTGTTTACGGCAATATGGGATATATGGCACTTCCTCTTGCAGAAGCAGTATTGGGCAGTGAAGGTGTTTTCTACTGCTCCGCAGGTGTTATTGTTTTTCAGGTTTTCACCTTTACCCACGGTATATGGCAGATAAACAGAGGCAAGGGTGCGACAGAGAAATTCAGTCCCAAAAAGCTGTTTTTCAATCCCGGTGTAATTGCCGTATGTATCGGTCTTCCTTTCTTCCTTCTCAAAATAAAGCTCCCCGAAATAATAATGTCCCCCGTGTCCTTTATAGGCTCTATGAACACCCCTCTTGCAATGCTGATGCTGGGTACTTATATGTCAAATGCGGGACTTAAGACAATTTTCAAAAATAAGGAGCAGTATCTTGTTGCGGTAATAAAAATTATTGCCGTACCTGCTGTATTTTATGTTATAATGAAAACGACGGGTATTCTCACGGGTGCGCTTTTCACCGCCTGTATGATTCAGGCATCCGCTCCCAGTGCAAACAATACCGTTATGTTTGCCGCAAAATACGGCAGAGATACGGGTGTTGCATCAAAAACCGTTGCATTCGTAAGCTTTGCTTCAATTCTTACAATGCCCGTAATGATAGCTCTTACGCAGGTGTGAAGATGGATAAAATTTTTATGGGACTGCCCTACGGCTTCAGCGCTTTTTCGGAAGTCAGCGATTCTCTTATTCCCTGCAGAGCAAAAAGCCGTATCCCCGAAAATGCCAAAACCGTAATATCAATCCTTTTTCCCTATTATCTCGGCGAGGAGGCTTATGAGGGCTCCAACGTTTCAAGGTACGCCGTAAGTGAGGATTATCATAATGTCACGGGGAAAATAATAAATGAAATAAGGGATAAGCTCGCAGAAGCCTTTCCCGATAATGTCTTTGAGGCATTTGTTGACAATTCACCGCTTCCCGAGGTTCGCTGTGCCGTAAACGCAGGGCTCGGCGTTATGGGAATAAATAACCTCTTTATAAGTCCCGTTTACGGGTCGTGGGTTTTTCTCGGTGAAATTGTGACGGACAGAGCTTTTCCCGTTTCGGAAAAAAAGAGCTCTTTATGCATCGGATGTATGGAATGTATGTCCGCCTGTCCCGTAGGCGCAATTACGGGCAAGGGGATTATAAAAGAAAAATGCCTCTCCTTTCTTTCCCAGAAAAAAGGGGAGCTGGACGAGGATACCGAAAGACTTATTGAAGAAACAGGCTGTGCCTGGGGCTGTGACATCTGTCAGAAGGTGTGTCCCTATAACAAAAATGCCGAAATTACCCCCATAAAGGAGTTTATCGGCACAGCCGTACCTTTTGTCACAAAGGAGACGGAAATTGAAAACAGAGCCTTTTCCTGGCGAGGAAAGGCGGTTATAGACCGCAATCTGGATATATTAAAATAAATTTAAGATAAATCGTGTAAAGGAGAGCTGTTTATGAAGCTTATAATTGCGATTGTAAACAAGGATGATTCGGGAAAGCTTACAACGAATCTTAACAAGGCAGGTTTTATGTCCACAAAGCTTTCCACTACGGGCAGCTTTCTCAAGGCAGGAAACGTAACCTTTCTTATCGGTATTGAGGAGGATAAGGTTGACGCTTGTCTTGACGTTATGAGAGACTGCTGTTCCAAGCGCACACAGATGGTAAGCACCGGTGCGGGAAGCCATATGGATCAGTTCTTTACCTCTCTTCCCGTGGAAATTACCGTTGGCGGTGCCACGGTTTTTGTCGTTGATATTGACAGATTTGTCAAGATGTGAGAAATATGCTTTTTACGGATAAGGAAATACCCGAAAATACAATAAATGCGGTGAATTCCGCAGTAAGGCTCGGCCGTCTTCCCTGCAGTATACTTCTGTCGGGGGGAAGCAGTGCGCTTCGTGAGAAGTGTGCTCTTGAGCTGGCATCTGCCGTGCTTTGTACGGAAACGGACGAGGCAAATCACGAGCCCTGTATGAGGTGCAGTGCCTGCCTTCGTGTCAGGGCAGGACTTCATCCCGATGTTTTCAGGATTGTGCCTGAGGACGGAAAAAAGCTTCTTTCCGTAAAGACAGTCCGAGAAAGCTGCCTTGCAAGACTTTCATCCTCTCCCACGGAGGGACTCGGTAAGGTCTTTATTTTTCCCGACTGCGATGATATGCAGGCTGTGGTGCAGAATGCCCTGCTCAAATCCGTAGAGGAGCCTCCCGAGGACACTATGTTCATTTTCTGCTGTGACGGCAGGGAAGGACTTCTTACGACGGTTATCTCCCGTCTTACGGAATATCCCTTAGGAGATACTCTTTCCTCAAAGAGCAGAAAAAACGATGAAAAGGTGAATGAAACTGCCGAAAAAATTGCCTTTGCCCTCTGTGACGAGGATGAATTCGGCGTAATGCTTACCTGTGCTCCCATGAACAAAAACAGAAAAATGATGGCATCCGTGGCTGAAAGGCTTATTCTCATAATAAGGGATGCTATGGCGGAGGGAAGCGGAGCGCCATTGCTTTCGGGCAGCGATATGGCGGCATATTCGCTTTCAAGAAGCTATAAAATATCTTCACTATTGCAAATTAAAGAAGTTTTGGATAAAATAATAGAGGAAGCAGGCCGTAACGCGAATGAAAATCTTCTTATTTCAAGATTTTCCGCTGAAACGGCAAGAATAATGAAGGAAAGAAAATAACAGAAAGGGCAAGAGATTTCTTGCATAACTAATATGGCTGAAATAATTGGCGTCAGATTCAGAAATACAAAAAAGGTTTACTATTTTGATCCTGCCGGTAAAAAGGTAGACGAGGGACAGTACGTTATCGTTGAAACCGTCCGCGGTATTGAATGCGGTGAATGTGCGGTTGCCAACAAGGAGGTAAGCGAGGAGGTTCTCGTAAAGCCCCTTAAAAGCATAATAAGGGTTGCAAATGCAGAGGACCTTTCCAATATGGAGAAGAATCTCCGTAAGGAGGAAAAGGCATTCTCTATCTGCGAAGAAAAAATCAGGCAGTTCGGTCTTGATATGCATCTGCTTGACGTGGAATATACATTTGACGGCTCCAAGGTGCTGTTTTTCTATACAGCGCCCGAAAGAGTAGACTTCAGAGAGCTTGTAAAATGTCTTGCCTCCGTTTTTAAGGTAAGAATAGAGCTCAGACAGATAGGTGTCAGAGACGAGGCAAAGCTTCTCGGGGGCTTAGGTATCTGCGGAAGAGGCTTCTGCTGTAAGGAATTTTTACACGATTTCCAGCCCGTTTCAATCAAAATGGCTAAGGAACAGGGTCTTTCTCTTAATCCCGTAAAAATCAGCGGTACCTGCGGAAGACTTATGTGCTGTCTCAAGTACGAGCAGTCCTCTTACGAATATCTTCTTAAAATTACACCCAAAATCGGTGCTCTCGTTGAGACGCCCGACGGTAAGGGTGAGGTTGTTGACAACAATCTTCTTACGGGTATGCTCAAGGTGCGTCTTGACCGCAACCCCGATGCCGCACCCGGTAAATATAACCGCAGAGACGTAAAGATTATAAGGGATGCACAGATAAAACTCAACCGTGAGGAAATCGCAGCTCTTAAAGATATTGAATAAGAGAGAAAATTTTTTAAAAACATATTGAAATTTTCTTTTAATGTGCTACAATTAAGAAAAACTCAAAAGGAGGAAAATCAAATGTCATACAAAATTACAGACGCTTGTATCGCTTGCGGCGCTTGTGCAGCAGAATGCCCCGTAGAGGCTATCTCCGAAGGCGATATCTATGTTATCGATGAGGATGCTTGCATCGAATGCGGTGCTTGTGCAGACGCTTGCCCCGTAGAGGCTCCCGTACAGGAATAATTAAAACATAAATGTTCAACGTCCCGTCTTATGACGGGACGTGGTTTTTTTGTGGCTGAGATTAATAATCATATACGTTAGAGTATTTTGTTCTTGGCTCGGAGGGCTTGTATTCTCCGATTTTTATGCTGACGGTTTTTGTTTCTCCTGAAGAATAGTATGTAATATTTGACTTGTCGCCTGCTTTTTTCTCCGAAAGATATTTCTGTATATCTTCAGCGGAGGCAATTGTTTTGTTTCCGAGCTTCGTTATTACGTCACCTGAACGAAGTCCCGCCTCATAGCAGGGAGAATCCTTATCGAGAGCCACAATATAGCAGCCCATAGGTATCGAGTTGCGGTTTGCCATAACAGACGTTACGGTCTGCACGGTGATTCCCAGGGAGGGCTTTCCCTTTACATAACCGAAAATAATGATGTCCGAAATCATGGGCTTTACGTCGTCAATGGGTATGCAGAAGCCCAGTCCTTCAATCTTGTCAGAAGCATATTTAGCGCTGGCAATTCCCACGACCTCACCCTTTGTATTATATACGGGGCCGCCCGAGTTGCCGTTGTTTATGGCGGCGTTGGTCTGGAACATATTTACATTTTCTCCGCTTTCAAGTGTAACAAGACGGCTCAGGTGGCTTACGATTCCGTCAGTGTAGGTGTATGAAAGCTCTCCGAGAGCGTTGCCGATAACGAGGATGTCATCTCCTACGCTGAGATCGGAGGAATTTCCCATTTTTGCAGATACGGTGCCGGCATCGATTTTTATTACCGCAAAATCATTTGAGGGCTCGCTGCCTACCAATTCCGCTTTGTACTCTTTACCGTTATAGTCGGTGACGGTTATTTCCTCGGCATGCTCTATAACGTGATGGTTTGTGACTATATAACCGTTATCCGATACACAAAAACCCGTGCCTGACATTTTTGCGGGACGGTAGTAGGAGCCGAGAATTGAGGAATAATACTGCTTCCATGATGACGTTATTGTCACGACGCTGTTTACTCCTTCAGCGTATATATCACCCTTTGAAAGGGTATTGCCGGGCTTTTCGGCAGGGATATATACCGTTACGGTTTCGGGAGGCCTTGCCGCTGTTGTTTCCTCCGGCAGAGTCACGGCTTCGGTTTTTGCCTCCGTTTCAGCCTCCGTGACGGAAACGGCAGGTGCCTGTGTTGTCTCTTCAATGACGAATTCCTGTGCCGTAGTTTCCTCGGGAGCGCTGTAAAGGATGCTGAACATAAAAAATGCTCCTCCGGCACCCGATGCGGCGCTTACAAGTATGCATATCACAAGAATTACTGCAAACGCACCGAACGGAAATCTCTGCTTATTGCGTTTTCTCATATTATCTTCCCCTTTTTTATGAAATAAGCAGAAAAAACTTAAATAAGCTTATACATTGTTGATGCGCTTTCCTTGGTTGCATATTCCGTAACGGTTACAACCTCAGCCTTTATGTGGTTTGAGCCCATCTGAATGTCAATAACGTCGCCCACCTTGATTTCATAAGAGGCGCGTGCGACCTTGCCGTTTACCTCAACGTGCTTGGCATCGCACAGCTCGTTGGCAACGGTTCTTCTTTTCACAAGACGTGAAACCTTGAGATATTTGTCAAGTCTCATTGCTGTTACTCCTTTTTTATGCTGTTTCGGCACCATCCCTCGGGAAGGTGCCGTTTTTTTTGTTAATTCAAAAAGCCCTGAATAATGATTTCCTCAGCCTCCTCGGGAGTCATACCGAAGGTCATTAATTTAAGAAGCTGTTCGTTGTTGATTCTGCCGATAGCCGCCTCGTGAATAATTGCTGCCTCTGCGTGGTTTGCCGCAATTTCGGGGATTGAGCGGATGCCTGCATTGTCCATAATAATTGAGTCGCACTGTACGTGTGCCGAGCAGGGAGCATTTCCTACAGCCTTGGGGTAGAAAACCTGCTTTGAATCATCCTTTGCAACGGAACGGGAGATAATCTGTGCCGAAGCGCCCTCTCCGTTCAGCTCAATTGTCATATCCGAATCCGCAATCTGACTGCCGTGGGTCATAAGACGCTCGGTTACTATAAATTTTGCATTCTTTCCGAGCTGTGCTATAGTGTTTCTCTTAGTGGAGTCAACACCCTTTATCTGTACGGATTCCATTTCGCATACGGAATTTTCATCCATATAAACGGCAGTTTCGGGGTTAAGTATCTTTTCGCCCGTGCCCTCGCCCTCGCCGTAGTGCTTTTCAATGTATACAACACGTGCATTCTTACCGATAAAGAAGCGGTGAATGCCCTCGTGACGGCTTTCGTTACAGCCCGAATTGTGAATTCCGCAGCCTGCAATTATCGTTACGTCCGCATTTTCTCCGATGTAAAAATCATTGTATACCTTATCGGAAACGCCGTCCTCGGTAATGATTACGGGGATATATATCTTTTCTCCCTTAGTATCGGGAAGCACGGTGATATCAATGCCGGGCTTGTCGGTTTTGGTGACGATGTCGATATTCTCCGTGGTATTACGGCCGGCCATATGACCGTTCTCGCGGATGTTGTAGGCACCCTGAGGCACCTCGTGCAGGTCGGCAATCTGGGCCAGCAAATTCTGGGAAATCTTATCCATTATTCCTGCACCCCCTTACATCTTTCCGGTCAGCACCGAACAAGGGGCGCTGGCCGCCAACAGGTCGGGCAGAATCTCCTCGCGGCTGCCCTCGGTACGAATCTGACCGTTTGCCACCACGATCACCCGATCGGCGATATTGAGAATCCGCTCCTGGTGGGAAATGATCATAATGGAACCACCCAACTTTTCGTGCATCTTCTCGAACACCTGAATCAGGTTGTTAAAGCTCCACAGGTCGATACCCGCCTCCGGCTCGTCGAAGATGGACAGTTTGGTGCCGCGGGCCATAATCATCGCGATCTCAATGCGCTTTAATTCGCCGCCGGACAGGCTGGCGTTAATCTCGCGATGGATATACTCGCGGGCACACAGGCCCACCTCGGACAGGTAGTTGCAGGCCTCGGAGATGGAAATCTCTCGACCGGCGGCCAAGGTGATAAGATCCTGCACCGTCAGGCCCTTAAACCGTACCGGCTGCTGAAAGGCAAAGCTGATGCCTTTTTGGGCACGCTCGGTAATGGACAGGCCGGTGATGTCCCCGCCATCCAGCAGAATCTGGCCGCTGGTGGGGGTGATGATGCCGGCAATCACCTTGGCTAAGGTGGATTTGCCGCCGCCGTTGGGACCGGTGATGGCCACAAACCGCTCGTCAATGGTTAAGTTTACGTCGTGGAGAATATCCAGCTTTTCACCGGACTCAGTCTCCACGGTATAGGTAATGTTTCTCAGTTCTAACATAGGTCTTCCTCTTTTAATCAGTAGTAGAATCGTCCTCGTTCAGCACATAGCCGCTGAACTCCATCTCGCTGTGCAGATAGGCCAACGGATCGTCTTTGATGGACAAATGCTCCGGCGCAATATAGCAGACGTATTCGGTGGTACCCTCTGCCGGGATGATCACCGCGCCCTCCTCGGCCACGATCACACCGCCGGCGCTATAAGACTCGTCGGCTGCGGTGTCCTCATTCCACAAATCCACCTTTAGCTGACTCAGCTCAGAGGGGTATTGGTCACCGTTGCCCAGAATCATGCGCAGCCGCAGATGGCCATTATTGGTATAGTAGGCCTCCACCAGGTTATAGGTGATGTCCTCCTCTGATAGGGTGGGTGCTACCTCAACGTAGCTAAAGCCCTCGCCCAGCGCCTCGTTGCGCTCCCAGGCAACGCTATCATCCGCCCGATTAAACTGGATCACCAGCAGCACAACACACAAAACGACGATGATACCGCACACGATAAACACCGGCACCATCTCCCGATTCTTAACGCCGCTTTCCTTGGCAGCTTGGCGGCGGGCAGCCGCCTCCGCCTTTAGCGCGGCACGTTCCTTGGCCTTGCGGGCTTTTTCATCCGCTTTGACCTCGTCTTTGGTTTTATGTGCACCGAACAGTTCAATTTCTTCGTTGGAGATTTCACTGATGATGTCCTTTTTCTTTGCCATAATCGACCCATCCGTTTCCTAGTTTTCGGCAGGATATACCTGACTATTTATTGTACACGAATTTCGCCGAATTGTAAAGAAGTATTGTCAAAAAACTATGAAAAAGGCAGGACATCGTCCTGCCTTTCCCTCCCGGAGCTTAAAACATATCCGTTACGTTCTCCAACAAATCCCCAAAAGAATGAAGAGCTCGGCCCGCGTTAGCCTTGAGGCCCTTTTTGTGCTTTTTCATAACGCAGGTGCCCACCACCCCGGCGGCACAGCCCAACACAACACCCATGCCCATTCCTTTTACAAAACTACCGGCATTACATTTCATATCTCTTTGCCTCCTTTCTCGGTTAGTGTGACCGACAAAACGAAAAAAATCCCTTGCCAGACGGGATTTTGCAGGATATAATAGAGAAAAACTCAGCAAACGAGGTAACGAATTATGCCCACCTTAAACATCGTTCTGGTAGAACCGGAAATTC
>JAZOWG010000113.1:0-3636 GCA_045659105.1 Acutalibacteraceae bacterium | reverse complement strand
TTATACACCACGGGCACGGGAAGCTTCTCTGCAGACAGAGCCTTTACAATTTCAGGCACAAAATGGGTGGGGGTTACAAGATTTATGTTATCTGCACCATCATCAATAAGCTCATAAAAAATTTCACGAAGGCGCTTTTCTGTCACCTCTTTGCCGACCTCTCCCCGGGAAAGGCTCATATTCTGGCAGAAAATACAGCCCATATTACAGCCCGAAAAGAAAATTGTGCCTGAGCCCCCGTAACCCGAAATACAGGGCTCCTCCCAGAAATGAAGTCCTGCCCTGCCGAGGGTTATTTTATCGCCCACACGGCAGAAGCCTTTATTATTTTGTCTGTCAACACCGCATTTTCTCGGGCAAAGCTCACATTTTTCCATAAATTATAAAACCTGCTTTTTCATAATAGGGACACATTTTATCGTCACATAACAGCATAGGTATTCTTCCCTTTTTCAGAGCGAAGTCCACGCAGGACATAAGACAGCGCCGTGCAAGACTGCGACTTCTGAAATCAGCATCCGTAAAAACGTCTCCGATCACGGCATACCTATCATTTTCGGACACAACGGATGCCGAGGAAACAAGTTTTCCCTCTTCCCTTATGCCGAAAACTGCGGCAAGCCCTGCATTTACGGCACGAAGCCGTAAAACATAACGCCTCTCATCATCAAAGGAAAGAGTATTTTTCCCTGACAAAAGTCTGTAAAGCTCCGTTATTTCCCGTCCCTGAAGCATTTCAGTACTTCCCTCTTCAGCCGTGCTTTCATTATATATCATTATACACTTACGGCACCTCGTAAAAAGCTCGGGAAATTCCTCACCGTAAATAAGAAAATATTCGTCCCCCGTATCAAAAACAATACTTTTTACATCAGCGTTTTCGTCTTCACCGATAAAAAAGAAATCTGAAATACCGTCAGTGGACGTGTGAAGCACAGAAAATGCCATAGCTCCCTCTATAGTATTACTTATGAGGGAGCTTATTTTATCCGTATCCTCTTTTGCCGCTTTTCTGAATTTAAGCATCTGCGAGTTTCTCCGACAGAGCCCTTGCGAGCTCGAAGCATGCGGTTATATCACTCTTTTTCAGCATATTTGACTGAGAGTGAATGTATCTGCAGGGGGCGCTGATAGCTGCCGCCCTTACACCGAAGCCGCTTTTATGGATAATTCCAGAGTCGTTTCCGCCTGCAACAGCAGTTTTAACCTGCACCTTAATGCCTTTTTCCTCACCAAGACTGAGAGCAGTCCTGAATACGTCCTTATCGTAAATGGTGGAGTTATCCATAAAGGAAAGCACGGCACCCTCGCCCTGCACGCATACTCTTGAAGAGTCGGCTACGCCTGCAATATCGGAGGCGGTTGTGGCTTCAAGAACAATCGAATAGTCGGGGCAGACCCTGTTTGTAACACAGCCGGCACCTCTGAGTCCTGCCTCCTCCTGCACGGTAAAGGCAAATACGGTGTCGTATTTCACGCCCTCTTCAATCATTTTAAGCATAATTGCACAGCCCGTTCTGTCGTCAAGGGCCTTTGATACTATTTTATCTCCGATTTCCTCGTAATCAGCGGCAAAAACTGCCGTGTCACCGGGAAGAACACAGGAAAGTGCTTCCTTTTTGTCCAGGGCTCCGATATCTATAAACAATTTATCCTCGGTAAGAAGGGTTTTCTTTTCACTTTCGCTGCTCAGGTGTACGGGCTTACTGCCGATAACTCCGAGAATTCCGTTTTCAAAGCGCACCTTTCTTCCGGACATTACGGCAGGGAGAATACCGCCGACGGTATCAAATTTTATAAGTCCGTCATCTGTAATATACGTTGCGATAAAGCCTACCTCATCCATATGGGCGGCAATCATAACCTTGTTTTTTGCTCTTTTCTCGCCCTTCAGTTCAACAATAACGCTGCCCAGGGCATCAACGGTATAAGGAATATCCCCGAGCCTTGAAATTATGTATTCTCTTACCTTGTGCTCTCTGCCCGAGGTTCCGTTTATTTCACAGAGCTCCTTAAGAATCGTAAACATCACATTACCTCCTTTGCAGCAGCTGCGAGAATAGAGGCAACCGCCTCAACGTCCTTGATATCAAGGGTTTCAACGGGGGTGTGCATATTTGTAAGAGGCACGCTTACAAGTCCCGTTCTTATACCCTTTCCTGCAGTTACCGCAACGTCACCGTCAGTCATGGTTCTTGAGCCCATAACTTCAACTGTATACGGAATTTCATTCTTTTCGGCGGTTTTTATCAGAAAATCGGAGATTTCCTTCTGCAGAATAGGAGAAATACATATCATTCCGCCGCTTCCGAGGGGTGAGGACATTTCAGGGGGCACTCCGGGAGCCCTTCCGAAGGAGACGTCCGTAATAAATGCAAAATCAGGCTGCAGGGCTGTAAATGAGGCAACGGCTCCGCCCTTTCCCGTCTCCTCACGGGTTGTAAAAATTGCAGTTATCTTATTATCCGTGCCCTCACTAAGAAGCTTTTCGCAGGCTTTGATAACTGCCGTACAACCGGCACAGTTATCCATATACGCACCCGCAAATCTGCCGCCGAGCAGCTCCTCTACGGGAGAAAGATATTCGGCTCTGTCTCCGACAGATACAATTTCAAAGATTTCCTCATAGGTAAGACCGCAGTCAACATAAAGATCCTCAATTGCGGGCACTGCCGTTCTGTCGCCCTTTGTAAGGTGGGGAGGAGTGCTTGTAACACAGCCCTTTATGGTCTTTTTACCCGTAACCTTTACTCTTGAGGCGGCAAGGGTGCGGTTATCAACACCACCCGCTTTTGCACATTTAAGCATTCCCGTAGCCTTATCTATTGCGGTCACAACCATTCCGATTTTATCGGCGTGGGCACTTAAAGCCACGTGGCTTTTACCCTCGGATTTTACGGTGCATATAATATTTCCCAAGTTATCCGTTGTGATTTTTTCGCTGAAAGGCTCCATTATTTCAATTATCGCCCTGTGTGTTTCGCTCGAAGGGACAGCCTCATAAGAGGCTTCACAAAGCCTTTTAAGAATTTCAATCGTTTCCATTATTCTTCCTCCTTACCCAGTACGGTGTCAAGCACAAGCGAGAAGCTCTGGAGGAATTCCTCAAGGAAAATCTCAGCCTCGGGGCAATTCATAGCGTGAAGGGATTTTTCAGTAGCCTCTCTTGCCTTTATAAACTCCGTATTTCCGCTTCTTTCCTCAAGCATACATTTAAGAAGTGCGGATATTTTATCTGCTGCCTTTACAAGGCGGTAGCTTTCGTCCGACTCATCGGGAATAAGAAATTCTCTGTACTCTTCCCTTAAATCCTCGGGAAGAGTGTCCAGAAGAGAGCGCTGTGCGGCTTTTTCAATATTGCCGAAGGCTTCTCTTATTTCAGGGTTGTGATATTTTACGGGGGTCGGCATATCACCCGTTATGATTTCCGGCATATCGTGATACATTCCCGTAAGGGCAATCTTCCCCGTATCGTAGCTTTTTCCGAGCCTTTTATTTCCGATAACGGCAAGTGCGTGGGCAATTGCCGAAACATCGAAGCTGTGCTGAGAAAGGGACTCCGCATCGGTATTTCTCATAAGTGACCAGCGGTCTATGTATTTCATTCTTGAAAACAATGCAAAAAAATGACTGCTC
>JAZOWG010000112.1:0-8019 GCA_045659105.1 Acutalibacteraceae bacterium | reverse complement strand
GTGCATTGCGCCTTTTTTCCGGTCGAACAGCATTTTTTCCGTTACTTTGGCTGTTTAATGAAGAATAAGAATGGAGGGGTATTACCAATGAAAAGAACATATCAGCCTAAAAAGCGTCAGCGCAAGATGGAGCACGGCTTCCGTAAGAGAATGGCAGACAGAAACGGTCGCAAGGTTCTTGCCCGCCGCAGAGCAAAGGGCAGAAAGCAGCTTACATACTAATTAAAGCTGAAAGGATTCGTGTAAATTGTCACGATTCGCAACACTTAATTCCAACACCGATTTCCGCAGAGCCTACGGGCGCGGAAAAGCATACACAAATCCTGCGTTGGTTACCTATGTTGTAAAGAACCGCGCGGGAATTTGTCGTATTGGGATAACAACCAGCAAAAAAATAGGCAATGCAGTTCAGCGTAACCGTGCAAGAAGGGTCATCCGTGCGGCATATCTGTCTCTCGGAGAGCTTCAGGGCGGTTACGACATTGTATTTGTCGCAAGAACAAAAACGGTCTTTAAGAAAAGTACGGAAATCGGCGCAGTTATGCGCAACCAGTTAACATCGGCAGGTATTATCAGAGATGCTTAAAAAAGTGGCTATGGGGATTATCAGATTCTACCAGAAATATATCTCCCCTCTTTCAGGCCCGAAATGCAGATATTATCCGACCTGTTCCCACTATACTCTTGAAGCCATTGACCGTTACGGCTTCTTTCTCGGCGGCGCTATGGGAACGCTGCGAATTTTACGATGCAACCCGCTTTTTCCGGGTGGGGTTGACCCTGTTCCGGAGCTAAAATTCAAACGAAGAAACAGGAAATAAAACTCGGAGGATTTCAATGGGATTTTATGATATTTTAGCGGTTCCTTTCGGATATGCGCTTTCATTTCTTTTCGAAATTACAAATAACTATCTTTTCTCGCTTTTGCTTATAACTCTTATTATCAGACTTCTTCTTCTGCCCCAGGCAGTAACTCAGCAGAAGAACTCTGCCAAGCAGATGCGTCTTCAGGCTAAGGTCAACAAAATAAGAGCTAAGTACTCAACTCTCAACCCGAGAGAAGCACAGATGAAGATATCCGAAGAAACGCAGGAGCTTTATAAACGCGAGGGCTTCAGCATGAGCAATATGGGATGCCTTCCCATGATTCTTCAGCTTGTGGTTATGATGGGCCTTTACGGTGCTATCTACTCCCCCATCAAGTACGTGCTCAAATTCAGCGAAGCACAGCTTGCAGAGCTTACAGCCGCTTACACAAAGGTACTGGGCGAAGCATCCGCTACACGTCAGATAGAGCTTCTTGTTCTTAACAAGTTTTCCGAAATCAAAGACTATCTCAATCCCGAAATCATTAAAGAGGCTGACGTAACAAGAATCGAAAGCTTCATTGAAAACTTCAGAATCTTCGGAATTGACCTTACTGCAAATCCGAAGGAAGTCGGCGGTATCCTTATAATTATCCCTGTTCTCGCAGGTGTTACCGCCCTTATGTCAAGCTTGTTTATGTATCTCAAGCAGAGAAAGACAAACCCCGAAATGTCAAAGAACCCTGCTATGGGCTGTATGACATTTATGTCCCCCGTTATGTCTTTCATGTTCTCATTCGGCTTCCCCGCAGGTATCGGCTTCTACTGGATCATCTCCAACATTCTCTCATTTATCCAGACAGTCGGTCTCCACTTTACATTAAAGCCCGATGCTATTATAGCTGAACAGATGATTGATGAAACCGTTCAGAGACGTGCAAAGGAAAACAATGTAAAAATCAAGGCAGCAATGATGCAGAAAAAAGAAGACAATAACGAATAATCTGAAAACAAACCGTTCCGGTTTATATAACAAGAAAGGATTTCGTTGTTAATGATTATAGAAAAAATCGGCACCGGCAGTTCAATTGCCGAAGCCTACGAAAATGCCAAGGTTCTCCTGGCTGCTCCCGATGATGCAGAGCTTCATCAGGAAATTATCCAGGATGCAAAGAAAAAGCTTTTCGGTCTTATTTCCGAACCCGCTAAGGTAAAGGTCTGGTACGAAATCGCAGACAAGCCCGTAAAGGAAATCAAAACAGAAAAACCCTTTAAGAATGAAAAGAAACAGCCTGAAACAAAGGCTCCCGCAAAGCCCCGTGAAGAAAAGCCCGCACATAAGGAAGCTCCCAAGGCAAAGCCCGCTCCCGTAAAGGAAGAGGCTTCCAAGGCAGAGGCTCCCGCAAAGGAAGAGCCAAAGAAGGCTGTCCGCGAAGCAATTGAAATCACAGAGAATGACGGTGCCGCAAAATACCTCAGAATGATTATCGAGGGTATGGGCATATCAGAATACAATCTCACCCTTTCAAAGGCTGCTGATTCAAACGAGTACATTTACACAATTGAATGTGAAGAAGACGGTACTCTTATCGGCAGACGCGGCGAAACACTTGATTCCATTCAGTATCTTCTCCGTCTTTCCGTTAACAAGGGAATTGACGATGACAAGCACCGTAAGGTTTCCGTAAACATCGGAAATTACAGAGAAAAGAGAAACGACAACCTTCGCTCTCTTGCTCACAGAAGTGCAAAGCAGGTGCTCAAATACGGCAAAAACGTAGTTCTTGATCCTATGAACCCTTACGAAAGAAGAATAGTTCATACTGCTATTCAGGAAATCGAGGGTGTTACATCTCATTCTATCGGTCAGGATGCCGGCAGAAAGGTTATAATCTCTCTTGAAGAGGGCGTTCAGCCTACACATCCTTCAAAGGGCGGCTATAACAACAGAGGCAGAAACGACCGCAGAGGCGGAGGCAGAAAGGGCGGCTTCCAGAAGAAGGAAGCTTACCAGCCCGAGGTAACAAGAGCCCCCCGTAAGGACACAGCAGGTTCTCTCTACGGCAAAATAGAAATTCCCTCAAAGAACACAGAAGAATAAAATTCAAAGCCTTTTCCCGCGGGAGAAGGCTTTTTTCTGTATAATTTTATATTACAGCAAATTGAACCGGCTCCAATTTGCCGGGTGGTGAAATTCCACATATTTTTGATAAGTTCTATCAGGGCAAGGGTGAGCAAAAAGCTCTCGGTAACGGTCTCGGACTTGCTATGGTAAAGAAAATCATTGAGCTTCACGGCGGCACCGTTTGCGCAGAGCTTTGTGAGGAGAATGCAATTGTGTTTACGGTAAGTCTGCCCTCTTCTCAGTAGCACTGTGCTGTTTTCCCGTATTGTCAATCCAAGATTCTCCCTCCAAAAGCAGCTCCCCTACGGTACAGAAGCTGTAGCCCTGATTTTTAAGACTTCTTATTACAGACGGAAGAGCCTCAAGGGTATTTTCCTTTCCTAAATGAAATAAAACTATCGAGCCGTTTGCCGCTTTCCCGGTAACACGGCTCACTATTTTTTCCGGGGAGGGATTTTTCCAGTCAATACTGTCCACATCCCATTGCACCGCCGTCATACCGAGACTTTGGGCAGCTTCTATTGTTTTATTGTCATAAGACCCCGAGGGGGCACGGTAAAGAGCAGGCTTTACTCCCGTAAGAGAAAAAAGCAGCTCGTTGCAGTCATTTATATCACTTGCAATTTCAGCAAAGTCCTGAGTAACGGGGTCCGTGTGCTTCATAGAGTGATTTCCCGTCTCGTGACCCTCGTTATATATTTTTCTCACGGCTTCAGGGTGTTTTTCCGCAAACTCGCCTACAAAAAAGAAGGTGCATTTTATATTTTCTTCTGTTAACAGCTCAAGAAGGCCGTCAAGCCCCTCGGTTCCCCACGCACAGTTAAACGTAAGTGCAATTTCCTTTACATCTGTATCAACGCAGTACACGGGAAGCCGTCTCTCCTCAGCCGAAGCGGTGGTAGCCAAGGTGTAGCTTATAGCAAATATCATAACAAATATCCACAAAAGCATTAGCACAATAAGAGAAATATCCTTTTTTGCTGAAAATCGTGCTTTCATAATCTTACCCTTCCAAAAAAAATGTTCCTGCTACAATATATTACCGAAGCACTTGCTATATTCTTTTGTCAGATTATATAATTTTTCCCCTTTTAATTTGTGACAGGCAACATCAATTGAAAGTTGTGTTAGAATGTTTGTTATGTTAAAATAAATTGAATACATCAGGAGGTGTATATTATGCTTTACAAAAAAAACAGCGAAAAAAGTCTTAAAAAGGAGCTGTTCCAAAACCCTACATCCGAATTCAGAGGCACTCCCTTCTGGGCGCTGAACTCCTACCTTACAAAAGAGGAGCTTTGCCGTCAGATTGACGTTTTCAAGGAAATGGGGCTGGGCGGATTCCATCTGCACGTAAGAACAGGTCTTGAGAATGAATACTTAAGCGAAGAATATATGGAGCTTATAAAGGACACCGTAGTCAAGGCAAAGAACGAAGAAATGCTTGCCTGGCTATATGACGAGGACCGCTGGCCCTCAGGTGCCGCAGGCGGCCTTGTAACAAAGGATGAAAAATACAGAGGCAGATGCCTTCTTTTCACCCCCTTCAAGGAAGCGGAGGCCTTCGCATCAAACGATTCCCGCTCCGAGGGCGGAAGAAGCGGCAATGGCAAGCTTCTTGCAGTTTATGATATAATTCTTGATGAAGAGGGCTATCTTAAGGATTACCGTTTAATCAGCGAGGACGATGAAGCCGAGGGAACAAAATGGTATGCCTTCCTCGAAGTGCACACTGCCTCAAGCTGGTATAACGATCAGACATATGCCGACACCTTAAGCCGTGAGGCTATCGAAAAATTCATTGAGGTTACCCACGAAAAATATAAGACAAAGGTGGGCGACGAGTTTGATAAAACCGTTCCCGCAATCTTCACCGATGAGCCTCAGTTCACAAGAAAGAGAGTTCTTAACAACTCCTTCGACAAAATGGACATCACAATGCCCTGGACGGATAAGGTTCCCGAACTCTACAAGGAATATTACGGAGAGGATATTTTTGAAACTCTCCCCGAGGTATTCTGGGATAAGCCCGGCTCCGCTCCCTCTCTCCCCCGTTACAGATACCACGATTTCATAGCTGAGCTGTTTGCATCATCCTTTGCCGATACCGTAGGCGAATGGTGTAAGGAGAACGGTATTGCCCTTACGGGGCATATGATGGATGAGCCCAATCTTGAATCCCAGACAGCAGCTCTCGGTGAAGCTATGCGCTCTTACAGAAACTTCCAGCTTCCCGGCATTGATATGCTCTGCAATTCCCATGAATTCACAACGGCAAAGCAGGCACAGTCCGCTGTTCATCAGTACGGCTACGAGGGTATGCTTTCCGAGCTTTACGGTGTTACGGGCTGGGACTGCGATTTCAGAACCTACAAGCATCAGGGTGACTGGCAGGCTTGCCTCGGCGTCACAATCCGTGTACCGCATCTCTCCTGGTACGCAATGAAGGGTGAAGCAAAGCGTGACTACCCCGCTTCAATTCACTATCAGTCCCCCTGGTACAAGAAATATAACCTTGTTGAAGACCATTTTGCACGTGTGAATACTGCACTGACAAGAGGTAAACCCGTTGTTAAGGTCGGTGTGATTCATCCCGTTGAAAGCTTCTGGCTCCACTGGGGTCCCAACGATAAGTCAGCAGTTTTCAGAGAAAGTCTTGATGACAGATTCCATAATGTGACAGACTGGCTTCTTGAAGGAAGCATTGACTTCAACTTCATTTCCGAATCTCTCTTACCCTCGCTCTGCGAAAAAGGAACTGCACCTCTTAAGGTAGGACAGATGGAATACGATGCAATTATCGTTCCCGGCTGTGAAACTATCAGAAGCACAACAGTTGAAAGACTTAAGGACTTCCGTGCAAAGGGCGGTAAGCTCATATTTATGGGCGATGCTCCCGCACTTGTTGATGCGGTACCCTCAGAAGACGGCAAAAAGCTTTTCGCAGACAGCGTTTGCATAGACTTCTCCCGTGCTTCTCTTCTTACGGCACTTGAGGATTCAAGAACGCTTACCATCCGTTATGCCGACGGAAAACTTACGGACAGATATATGTATCAGCTCCGTGAAGACGGCGACTGCCGTTGGCTCTTCATATGCAATTCCAGAGAGCCCGACAACAAGCATGTTGACTACGGTAAACACATACAGATTATCATAAACGGCATATACGCTCCTGAAATATATAACACCGAAAACGGCAGTATCGCTCCCGTAAAGGCTGAATACAGAGAGGGCAAAACAATTATAAGATGCACTCTTTTCGGCTACGATTCATTACTTCTGAAGCTTACGGAGGGTGAATCCGACTGTGATGTACCTCAGTACGTGCCCGAA
Source organism: Acutalibacteraceae bacterium (assembly GCA_045659105.1). Classification (GTDB taxonomy): domain Bacteria; phylum Bacillota; class Clostridia; order Oscillospirales; family Acutalibacteraceae; genus RUG806. The sequence continues at coordinate 1,752 of JAZOWG010000112.1, read as the reverse complement.
AGTGTAAAGGAAGCTATGGGCGGTCTTTATGACTTTGAGCTTTCCGAGGACAACGTTCTGCTTCTCGATATGGCGCAATGGAAATTAAACGACGACAGTGAATTCTCCGAAAAAGAAGAAATTCTCCGTCTTGACAATCTTGTAAGAGAAAGGCTCGACATCGATGAAAGAGGCGGCCACGTTGTTCAGCCCTGGGTTCTCGGCAACAGACCCAAGCCTCACACCGTTACGCTTAAGTACATTATCAACAGTGAAATCGAATATAAGGGTGCAGTTCTTGCCCTTGAGGATGCCGACGTCGCAAAGGTAAGCTTCAACGGAAACGAGATAACGGAAAGACTTTCCGGCTACTATGTTGATATTTCAATCGGCAAAATGCTCTTAGGAGACATAAAGAAAGGCGAAAACGTCCTCGAAATCACTCTTCCCTTCGGTGAAACGGCAAACCTTGAAAGCGTATTCGTTTTAGGTAAATTCGGCGTAAGAGTAACAGGCTGTGAAGCAGTTATTACTGCACTTCCCGAGAAAATCGCATTCGGCTCACTTCTCAATCAGGGACTTCCCTTCTACGGCGGTGCGGTAACATATAAGATGAAGGCTGCCACAGAAAACGGTAAGCTTTCAGTTACCGCAAGCGACTATATGGGTGCTCTTATTGAGGTAAACGTTGACGGCAAGGAGGCAGGCAACATAATTTATCCTCCCTACACAGTTGAAGTAAACGGTCTTTCCGACGGTGAGCATCAGGTTGACATAAAGCTTTACACACACCGCTACAACACCTTCGGTCCTCTTCACCTTGTTAACGTAAAGGAATCCTGGCACGGCCCCGGAGCCTGGAGAAGTGAGGACATTAACTGGAGCTACGAGTATGTGTTCAGAACAACCGGTATTCTCAAGACTCCCGGCATAAAATAAATTTTCACACAACATAATAAGACAGCTTTTGCGAAGGAACTCCGCTATTATTTAAGCGGAGTTCTTTTTTTGGAGGATTTTTTATGCAGACAGCAATTTCGGACAAGACCCTTACGGTATATCTGCAGGGGGAAATAGACCACCACACGGCGGCGTCTATACGGAATCAGACAGATTCACGGATACTCCGCCATTCACCCAAGGAGCTGATTCTTGATTTCTCGGGCGTCAGCTTTATGGATTCCTCGGGCGTGGGTCTGGTCATAGGAAGATATAAATTAGCTCTTTCAAGAAACTGCCGTACCGTCATTACGGGGCTCAGAGAAAGAGATAAAAAAATACTGATGCTCTCGGGGCTTCAGAATAAAGTAGAATTCAGGTGATGTTATGGCAAAGGCAATTAACGATTTCAAGATGAATATTCCCTCAAAATCCGTAAACGAGGGCTTTTTAAGGGCAGTCATTTCCGCCTTTTCAGCTCTGTGCGACCCGACAATTGAAGAAATAAACGACATAAAAACCGCCGTCAGCGAAGCGGTAACAAATGCAATCGTTCACGGCTACAGGGAAAAGCAAGGCAGAATTTACATAAATGCCGGAATACTCCCCGACAATATATTAGTGATAAGAATAAAAGACAAGGGAGAAGGCATTGAGGATGTAAAAAAGGCAATGGAGCCTCTTTTTACCACGGCAGGCGACGACCGCTCGGGGCTGGGCTTTACCGTTATGGAAAGCTTCTGCGATAAGGTAAAGGTAAAATCCGAAAAAGGAAAGGGCACCGTTGTCACGCTCACAAAAAAAATTACGGGAAAGTGTGAATAATGGGAGATT
>JAZOWG010000111.1:0-1790 GCA_045659105.1 Acutalibacteraceae bacterium | reverse complement strand
GATAAGAAGGCAGGGGAGATAAGAAAGGCTTATGACAGCTTTTCGGCTGAACTTAATACTGTATATTCAAAGGCAGGGAAGTGCCCCGTAAGAATGTGGCAGTTTGAGGTTGACCATACCCTTATTGACTGCGGTATGTGTTATATTTTTCAGCTGACCGACTATTCGTTCTTTGTTATAGACAGTGCACATTTTTATTCTCTTAATGATGATAAGAGGCTTTATGAATTCCTGAAAAAGGAGACTCCCGAGGGTATGCCCGTTGTTATTTCGGGCTGGTATCTCTCCCACGGCCACGCAGACCATATCTGCAAATGTCTTGATTTTATTCTGAATTTCAGTGACGTAAAAATAAAGGGGCTTTACTATAACTTTGTTCCTCTTTCCCACCCTTCGGCAGAGGATTGGCTTATTGCCGACAGACGCCACACGGAGCTTTTTAATACGGAAGTCGAAAAGAGAACGGACATCCCTAAGTATAAGCTTCACTCGGGACAGTATTTTTACGTTGACTGCCTCAGAGTTGACGTGCTGTGCTCTCACGAGGATGTATTTCCGCAGTCTCTTGAGGACTACAACAATTCGTCAATTGCCTCAATGATGACGGTTGACGGAGATAAGATAAGCTTCCCCGGGGACGCAAGCGGTAAGGAAAGTGTTATTCTTGAAAGGCGCTTCCCCGATTTTCTCAGGTGTGATATTATGCAGGTATCCCATCACGGACATTTCGGCACAAGCTCTGAGTTTTACAGAATGTCGGATGCGCACGTAGCCCTCTTCCCCGTAACGGAGATTAAATTCCACGAGGAATTCCCCCGTATCGAGGCAAACCGTGTTGCCTGTGAAATCGCAGAACACACCTACATAGCAGGTCACGGTACGGTAATGTTCACCTTCCCCCTTAAGGATTCAAGAATTCTCATTTACCCCGACGAAACTAACGAAAGCTTCGAGGGCATATTCAATCTCTGGGGCTATGACTATACCGATGAATTCAAGGAAAAGAATGTTGCCGACTATAAGGCACGCAATTGCTTCCGCGAGGAAAATTATTAAAAACGAGGCTGACATAATAAAAAACGTCAGCCTTAATCTTTTTTCGGAAAATCTGAAAAAAGATAAAAAAATATCAAAAAAACACTTGACTTTTAAACTCTGCGGTGATATACTGTCAAATGTTCCAAGCGGAATGCGAGAGTGGCGGAATCGGCAGACGCGCACGTTTGAGGGGCGTGTGGTAATCCCGTACGGGTTCAAGTCCCGTCTCTCGCACCATATTGAGTATTCATAAGGGATTTGACCTGTGAATACTCAATTTTTTTGCTTAAAATAGAGTTTTGTATTTAATTTAATAGTTTTTATGTATCGTCGCATTCCTTTCGGAGTGCGACTTTTTGTTATGCTGACTTTTTTGTGGGTTTTGAGATATAACCTATTGCTACTCCCTGACGGGTATCTGCTGTGAAACAAGGCTCGTCGTTTTCAGGTATTTCAAGATAGCCTACAAAGTTGTAATGAATCACAACTCTCTGTGTCTTGTTTTTACCCTTGCCCTCTGCTTCATAAACATCAATGTGGTCAATCAGCTCATGAATGAGTGGTGCTGTGATAGCATCCATATCAAGGAGCTTTCTTACCGCACCGATAAACATATCCTTGCTGTGCTGAACAGTCTGCATATTTGCAACCTTTTCTCTCAGGTTAAATATCCTGACCTTCAGCTCTGTTCTCTCAACCTCATATTTGTGGGACATGTGAGTAAACCATTCATCCGTAACCTTGCCGGTTGC
>JAZOWG010000110.1:0-6334 GCA_045659105.1 Acutalibacteraceae bacterium | reverse complement strand
CGGATATTTTCTCGACGAGAGCCTTGAGCACGGTGAAAGAGTGGGGCTCGCTCTCTTATATGCCGCAAGGAATATTGAAATAAGATTTTCCCGACAGTTGCTTCCCGAAACGGCATTTGAAACAAAATACGGCACTTCAGCCTATGTGCCTTCGCAGGGGCTTTGCTTTTCCGTTGAAAACATTATAAAGCTTGCCGAGGATTTTCCCGAGCACAGGGAAGCTCTTCAAAGATATGCTTATGAGCTGAAGCTTTTCAGAGATAAAGCAAAAAGGCTTTATTCCGAGCCTGAGCAGGCACTTGACCGCTCAGGTGCCGAATGGGGCGGCGGCTGGGGCGGACACTCCAATCCCGATTACGGAAGAATAGTCAATTACGGAACGGATCATATCCGTGCATTAATTGCCGAAAACCGAGGAAAGCATCCAGACGAGGCGTGGTTTTACCGCTCGTGCTCTTATGCACTGGATGCAATGGACATTATCGGTGAAAGATACCGCTTGACCGCTCTCGAAAGGGCGGAAGCCTGCGAAAATGCCGAAGACAAGGAATTCCTTCTGCGTATGGCAAAGGCATTTGAAACCGTGCCGAAGAAGCCTGCTTACGATTTTATGTCGGCTGTTTGTGCTTTTATGCTCATTTTTGCCCTTGACGGAAGCGATTCTCCCGGTCGGTTTGATCAGTATATGTATCCCGCATATCTGAAAACCGAGAATAAGGAAGAGATAATCGGACTCCTTGACAGACTGTGGGACTACTTTCTCGATCACCGCTCCTGGAATCTGTGTATTTCCGGAAGTGACGAGAATCTGAACGATGAGACAAACGAGCTTACCTATGATATTCTTGCTATGGTCAGAAAGAAAGGCTACAATACCCCCAACCTGACCTGCCGTGTTCACAAAAACACACCCGATAAGCTCTGGAATGCCATTGCCGATACTCTTGCGGCAGGAACGGGACTTCCTGCATTATATAATGACGACGTGGTTTGCACGGCTCTTGAAAAGATCGGAATCCCGCCCGAGGACAGTCACGATTACTGTATGAACGGCTGTAATCAGATAGATATTCTCGGAAAGAGCCATATGGGTCTTGAGGACGGCGAGGTTGTGTTTACCAAGTGCCTTGAATTTGCACTTCATAACGGTGTGAATGCCATGACAGGTGAGAAGGTCTCCGTTGAAACAGGTGACCCGAGAACGTTTACGAGCTATGAGAGCTTTGAACGGGCTTTTACGGATCAGCTTGAATATGTGACATATAATGCCTGCTCAAGTGCAAATATATTTCAACACCTTCGGGGCGTTTTTGAGCCTCATCCTCTGCGCTCCTGCCTTATTGAGGGCTGTATTGAAAAGGGCAGAGACTACAGAAACGGCGGTCCGCTTTACAATCACGGTCAGATTTTAGCTGAAGGCATTGCCGATACGGGTGACAGCCTTTATGCCGTCAAGAAGCTTGTTTTTGATGAAAAGAAATATACAATGTCAGAGCTTATTGATGCTCTGGATGCGAACTTTGAGGGCTTTGAACAGCTTCACCGGGATTTCAGGAATTGTGAAAAGTTCGGAAATGACATTGAAGAGGTGGATCTCATAACCGCACGGGTGCTGAATCGCTTCCTTACTGTTCTCAAGCGCAATAACACCTACAGAGGCGGTGTGTTTACAGGCGGATGCAGTACCTACAACCGTGCAGCAGGCTACGGAAAAAGGACGGCGGCACTTCCTAACGGAAGGCTGAAGGGTGAGCCTTTGCTTGCAGACAGCATTGCCGCAACCCCGGGACGTGACACAAACGGACCCACGGCACAAATCAAGTCTGTGCTCAGATACAATCACACCGATGCCTGCAGCGGATTTGTATTTCAGAATAAGTTTGAAAAGAAGCTGTTCGGCAGTGAGAAGGGTAAGGCTTCCTTTATTGCACTTGCAAAAGCGTATTTTGCAGGCGGCGGACAGCAATACACCGTTACGGTCGTTTCTCCCGAGGAGCTTCTCAAGGCAAAGGAGAATCCCGAAAATTACCGCAATCTTATTGTCCGTGTCGGCGGCTACAGTGAGTATTTTGTAAGGCTCGGAGATGAGCTTCAGGACAGCGTTATCAAGAGAGCATTTATGGATGTATAAGTATTTGGGGCTCTTAAGGTTATAGGCCTTAAGCAGCCCCTTATTTTCTGAATATTGTCGGGAAATAATCTGCTGTAAAATTGACAGGCAGACTGCCGTGAAGTATAATAACACTATATGTCTGCAAAATGCAGTGAGGAGAAAAATTTATGTGGCTTACGTTTTTTGTGCTTTCCGTTATTTGTTTTATACTGTCGCTTGCCGTTTTCTTTGTAATCAGCAGCAGTACGGCGCTGAAAAAGAAGAATTTGCATCCCTTTAAGCTCCTTTTTTCAGGTGTATGGGTATCTGCCTTTTTTCTGTATATTCCTATGCATTCCGCAGCAGAGGACTTCTCTGTAGCTGATTGCCTCGAGGCGGTTTTTATGGCGCTTGCAGATTCAAAGGATACCTTCGGCTTCAGCCTGGATTTTGATAAGATTACGGGCAGTATTGACGGCTGTCCCGAATGGCTCAGCGTTATATATCTTATCTGGACGTCGCTGATTTTTATCATAGCGCCTGTATTCTCTGTCGGTTTTGTTTTATCCTTATTCAAAAACGCTTCGGCATATATGAGATATCTGTGTGCATATTTCAGAGACGTATACGTCTTCTCGGAGCTTAACGAAAAATCCTTGATTCTTGCAAGCGATCTTAAGGCAAAAAACAAAAATGCCGCAATTGCTTTTGCTGACGTTTTTGACGGGAATGAGGAAAAAAGCTATAAATTAACGGAGCAGGCAAAGCTTCTCGGTGCAGTATGCTTCAGGAAGGATATTCTTTCGGTTAATTTCAGAAGACATTCACTAAAAAAAGCAATATGGTTTTTTACAATCGGCAAAAATGAAGCGGAGAATCTCACTCAGGCACTCAGCCTGACAGATGCTTACAAAGACAGGGACAATACACGTATTTACGTTTTTGCAATAAAAACAGAAAGCGAGCTGCTTCTGACAGACGTTGACAAGGGCAAGGTCAAGGTTCACAGAATCAACGAGGTGCAGTCCTTAATTAACAGAATCCTTTATGAGCACGGAGAAATTATTTTTGACGGTGCAAAAGAGGGTGCCGACGGGGAAAAGCTTATCTCTGCCGTTGTGGTCGGTATGGGAAGCCACGGCACGGAAATGGTGAAGGCGCTGACCTGGTACTGCCAGATGGACGGCTACAGAATCAGAATCAATGCGTTCGATAAGGACCCTCTGGCGGAAGAGAAATTTACGGCTCTCGCTCCCGAACTGATGTCCCCGGACTATAACGGCGTTTACCGTGATGGTGAGGCGCAGTACGGTATTTCAGTCTGCTCCGGCACAGACGTGCAGACAATATCATTTGCTGACAGAATCTCGGAAATAACCGATGCAACCTACGTTTTTGTTGCCCTCGGTGACGATGATATAAATATCAGTACGGCAGTAAGACTGAGAATGTACTTTGAAAGAATGAAGATTCATCCCGTTATTCAGGCTGTAGTTTATAATACCCGTCAGAAAAAAGCTCTGGAGGGCATTAAGAATTACAGAGGCCAGGCTTATGATATTGATTTTGTCGGCGACATTGAGACCTCTTATGCCGAAAACGTAATAATTGCGTCGGAGCTTGAGGCAAGGGCACTTGCACAGCACCTTAAATGGGGCAAGGAGGAGGAATTCTGGACCTATGAATATAATTACAGGTCATCCGTTGCCCAGGCGATACATATGAAGGCACGTGAGAAATGCTCAATTCCCGGTGCAGCAAAAAGAGAAGACGAGCTGACTGTCGAAGAGCGTGATATTATAGAGAATCTTGAGCACCGCAGATGGAATGCATATATGAGAGCCGAGGGCTACGTATTCAGCGGTACAACAGATAAGTCCGGCAGAAACGACCTTGCAAAAATGCATCACGACCTGGTTGATTTTTCTTCTCTCAGCGAGGAAGAAAAACGCAAAGACAGCAGGGTGGGTACAAGGTAAGCCGGGATTTTTCGGAGAAATACGGCTTTTTTACAACGGAGGACAAAGAAATGAGCGAACAGTATTCACATGACATTTTTATAAGCTTCAGCTTTGCAGATCAGGATATTGCAGAGGAAATAGTAAATACGCTGACTTCCGAATACGGCTTTTCCTGTTGGATATGTACGAGGGATATAGACGGCGGAAGACGCTACAAGGCATTGATTCCCCGTGCGATTGACGAGGCTCGGGCAGTTGTTTTTGTGCAAAGCGAAAATGCACTTCTGTCAAAGGAGATACCGAAGGAAATCGGTTTAGCCTTTGATGCGGATAAGACGATTATTCCCTTTAAGCTTGATAAAGCACAGCCGCAGGGGGATCTGAGGTATGACCTTTACGGTGTGGAATATATCGATGCCACCGTTCCTACCAGAGAGCAGAGAATATACGAGCTTGCAAAGGCAATTTCAAAGGCAATCGGAAAGCCGCTCTCCAATGAAGCGTCAGGCGGCAGAGCCTCCGCAAATGAGAGGCTTGTTTCAACGCCGTCCGTTATTCCCAAAAACGTTTTTTGCGGAAGAGACAGCGTGATAGAGGAAATATCACAGATGTTTGATGACGGCGAAAGAGTTGTTTTTATACAGGGTATCGGCGGAATCGGTAAGACGGAAATTGCCAAGCAGTATGCAAAGCGCAACAGAAATAATTACGATACTATTATTTATGCTACGTACAACGGCGGTTTGCGAGAGCTGATAAACAGCGAAACCCCGTTTGAAATTGAGCCCGAATTTACCCGTCTTGTCCGTTCTGACGGTGTTAAGGAGGACGATCTTGCGTTTTTTAAAAGAAAGCTCAGTAAGATTCAGAAGCTTTCCGATGAGCGCACGCTGATTATTATCGATAATTTTGACATAGAGCACGATGATGCATTGACCGAGCTTCTGGAGGGCAGATACCGTTTGCTTATCACAACAAGATGTGATTATTCCCGTATGTATCCCGGTATAAAGGTCGGACCGATTGATTCTCTTGAGAATCTTATCAATGTATTTATGCAGAATTATCAGGGCTTTGAGGTTGACAGAGACGATAAGGACCTTATAGAGCTGATTGAGCTTGTCAACAGGCATACTTACACAATTGAGCTGCTTGCTCAGCATATGGAAAACAGCGGTCAGACAGCAGGAGAAATGATCGTTGCCCTGAAAAAGGAAGGAATTCTGTCCCTCAATGAGGAGGTTTATAATGCGGGAAATAAAACTCAGACAGCATATATGAATCTTCTCAGAATGTTCAAGGTGTTTGAGTTGAGTGATACGGAAAAAAAGGTGCTCATGTATCTTTCATTGATGCCCCTGAGCGGTGTTGCTGTCCGTGATTTCAAGATATGGGCGGCATTGGATTCTCTGAAGATATTGAATAATCTTGAAAACCGCGGCTGGATCACCCGTAATACGGACGGTATTTCATTGCATCCTATTATCCGTGACGTTATCAAGCACGAGCTGCCTGCAGATGAAAATAACTGTGAGGAATTCCTTCAGAGATTTCTTGATACAATTGACGAAAACAAGGCCTGGCATTATACCCTGGCAGTAAAAGAGAGATATGCAAATATCGCAGACAGCGTTATGGGCTATTTCCCCGTTATCAACGAAAAAACAATTGCGCTTTATAAGGCGGTTGAAGCGTTATACAGCTTTTCAGTTAAGCCTGCTGCAGCAGCAGAGCTTGCCGGACGTGTATACCGGTATTATGAAGCCGCATCCGGAAAATATTCATTTGACTGCGGCAGAGCGGCATTTAAGGCAGGCTGGGTGTATGCATTTAATCTGTGGCTGGAAAATTCTCTGTCTGAGGCTACAAAATGGTTAGAGCTTGCAGCAGATATTTTCGGAAACGTTGAATTGAATTCCGTGCGTGACCACGCTACGTACGGACACACCCTCGTCAACCTGGCAAAGATTTATCTGTTGACGGGAGAATCCTGCGGTGACAGCAGTTATTTTGAAAAAGCAAAAATATATGCTGAGTCTGCAGTCACAGAGAATGAGCAATGGATTCCCGAGGGGGATTCTCAATATCCCAAGATAGCAGGTGCATATATGCAGCTTGCTGACGTTTGCGTCGCCCTGGGGGAATATGACCGTGCAATGAAGCTCAATGATGACGCATATAATATTCTGTATCCTTTGTTCGGAGAAAATGATTCCGATACGCTTCACGCAATGTCCAGAAAGGTGAAAATTTTGTTCGGTATGAAGCGCTATGAGGAAAC
>JAZOWG010000109.1:0-7459 GCA_045659105.1 Acutalibacteraceae bacterium | reverse complement strand
AAGACCAGATTGCCACAGCACAGTCACTCGGTCTTCGTAAGATTGGCGACGTTACGGTTCAGCCCGATAACGCTCAGACCAAAGGTAAGGTAAACAAAATCGGTTTCCTTCTCGAAGTTACTGAAGCTTAAGAGCAGAAAGGATGCTTAAATTATGAAAATTCACGAGTTATCGCCTGCTCCCGGTTCAAACAGACCGGTTAAGCGTATAGGCAGAGGACCCGCTTCCGGTCAGGGTAAGACAGCCGGTAAGGGTCACAAGGGTCAGAAGGCAAGAGCAGGCCGCGGTATGAACCCCGGTTTCGAAGGCGGTCAGATGCCCTTACAGAGAAGACTCCCCAAGAGAGGCTTCAATAACATCTTCGCAAAGGAAATTGCTATCGTAAACGTTGCAGCACTTGATGCAGCATTTGATAACGGTGCAGTAGTTGATGCTGCAGCTCTTATCGAAATGGGTCTTGTAAAGAAAGAACTCGACGGTATCAAAGTCCTTGCACACGGTGAGCTCACAAAGAAGCTTACAGTTAAGGCACACGCCTTTTCCGCAGAAGCAAAAGCTAAGATCGAAGCAGCAGGCGGCACAGCTGAAGTTATTGAATAATAACGACTGTTCAAGATTTTACTTTTAACGGAAAAGGAAGGAGCGTGTTTTACAATGATTAAAACAATAGTCAACGCATGGAAGATTGCTGATCTGCGTAAAAAGATTCTTTACACAGTATTCATTCTCTTCCTGTTCAGATTAGGTTGCGCTATACCTGTTCCTTTCATTAACATTGTTAGTGAAAACGGACTCGTTGGTGACAACACCGGCACATTCCTCAACTATCTTTCAATGATGACCGGTGAAGCATTTAACTATGGACGTGTTTTTGCATTAGGTATTACACCCTACATCAACTCCTCCATTATCCTTCAGCTTCTTGCTGTTGCTATCCCCGCTCTTGAAAAGCTTTCTCATGATGAGGAAGGCCGTAAAAAGATGGCAGCCATCACTCGTTATGTAACAATCGGTCTTGCAATCCTTCAGGGTGTTGCATACTACGTTTACATCTGGAGTCAGGGCATGCTTACTCCCGGCGCTGACGGCAAGGCTTACACAGGCTTCGGAGCTTTCTTCCAGGGTCTTGTAATTGTTTCCGTACTTACAGCAGGTTCCGCACTTGTTATGTGGCTCGGCGAACAGATTAACGATAAGGGCATCGGTAACGGTATTTCTCTTATCCTTTTCGCAGGTATTGTTTCACGTGTACCCGCTATCATCTATCAGATGGTAATGGCTGTATGGCGTTCCGGTAAATGGTATTATCTCATTGCTCCTTTAGCACTTATAAGCCTTCTTGCTATGATCGTTTATATTTGCTTTATGGATGGCGCTGAACGTAAGATTCCCGTTCAGTACGCAAAGAAAGTTGTAGGCCGTAAGATGTACGGCGGACAGAGCTCCAACATTCCGATTAAGGTTAATATGTCCGGTGTTCTTCCCGTTATCTTCGCAAGCTCAATTCTCTCTCTTCCTCCCACGATTGAAATGTTCATTGACAGCAAGCTCGCAGATGATTCTTTCTGGCATACATTCTTCGGTTGGTTCAAGGCAGACCATTGGGTTTACGGCATCATCTACTTCTTACTTATAATCTTCTTCGCATACTTCTATTCATCAATTCAGTATAATCCCGTTGATATGGCTAACAACCTTGCAAAGAATTCCGGTATGATCCCCGGTATCCGTTCAGGTAAGCCTACAGCAGAATACATTGCTAAGATTATCAGCAGAATGGTTCTTCTCGGTGCACTTATGCTGAGTGTGTGCGCACTTTTCCCCATCCTCTTCGCTCAGATCACGACAGCTGTCGGCTACGGCGACATCGACGTTTCAATCGGCGGTACATCAATCATAATTCTTGTTGGTGTTGCTCTTGAAACTGTTGCTCAGATTGAGAGCCAGATGATGATGCGTCACTACAAGGGCTTCCTTGATTAATAAGGAGGACAAACCGATGAATATAATTTTTCTCGGTGCCCCCGGTGCAGGTAAAGGTACTCAGGCGGAAATAGTAAGCGAAAAGCTTGCTATTCCCACCGTATCTACCGGTAATATTATCCGTGCTGCACTCAAGAACGGCACACCTATGGGCCTTAAGGCTAAAGAATTTATCGAATCCGGTAAGCTCGTTCCCGATGAAGTCGTAATCGGCATCATCAAAGACAGACTGGCTGAGGATGACTGTAAAAACGGTTTCATCCTTGACGGCTTCCCCAGAACGATCCCTCAGGCAGAAGCACTTGATACAATGGGTATCGTTATTGACAAGGTAATCGACATTGAGGTTGCTGATGAAAAGATCGCAACAAGAATGGGCGGCAGAAGAGTATGCAAGGCTTGCGGAAATTCTTATCACCTTGAATATAAGAAGCCTCAGAATGACGGTGTTTGCGATGCCTGCGGCGGCGAACTCATCCAGAGAAAGGATGACGCTCCCGAAACAGTTCTCGAACGTCTTAAGATTTATCATCAGGAAACTGAGCCTCTCAAGGATTATTATGAAAAGCAGGGTAAGCTTTTCATTGTTGAGGGACAGGAAGAGGTCAGTGATACAACTGCCCTTACCCTCAAAGCAGTGGAGGAATAAGCATGATAGTGCTGAAAACACGCCGAGAGATAGAGCTTATGCGTGAGGCGGGCAGAATTTCCGCCGAGGCACTGAAGCTTGCAGGTCAGGCTGTTCAGCCGGGTATTACGACGGCTGAAATAGATAAGATAGCTTATGACTATATAATAAGTCAGGGTGCAAAGCCCAGCTTTCTTGACTACAACGGCTTTCCTGCAACAGCATGCATATCCATAAATAATGAAGTTATTCATGGAATACCCGATAACAAGCACGTTATTCGTGAAGGTGATATCGTAAGCATTGACCTTGGAGCTGTGATTAACGGCTTTCACGGTGACAACGCTGCGACGTTCCCCTGCGGAACAATCTCCCCGGCTGCAAAGCGGCTGTGCGAAACAACCGAGGAAGCTCTCTATATAGGACTTTCAAAGTGTGTAGCAGGAAACAGACTGGGTGATGTCGGTTCCGCAATTCAGGAGCACTGTGCTAAAAGGGGCTACGGAATCGTCCGTGATTTCACGGGACACGGTATCGGAGCTCATCTCCATGAAGACCCTTCGGTTCCGAATTACGGCAAACCCGGTAAAGGAGCAAGACTTCTCCCCGGCATGACTGTTGCCATTGAACCGATGATTAATGAAGGAACTCAGGATGTAAGAATTCTCAAAAATAACTGGACCGTAGTAACGGCAGACGGAAAGCTTTCAGCTCATTTCGAACATACCGTTGCAATAACAGACGGTGAGTGCATAATACTCACCAAGTGTTGAGAGGTGCAGAATGTATTTTCGGGGACAGGTAATTAAATCGGCGGCAGGACGCGACAAGGATTACCTAATGGCGGTAATCTCTTATGACGGAAAGTTCGTATATGTCAGTGACGGCAAGGAAAGACGCCTCGCAAATCCGAAGCGTAAGAATCCGAAGCATGTTACGGTAACGGAGCTTTCACTGACGGAGACAGATTTGAGCTCCGACAGAAGCTTAAGAAAGGCTCTTGCCCGTATAGAGTCCGACAATGAATAACGGAGGTAAAAGTTATGTCCAAGCAGGATAATATCGAAATCGAAGGTACCGTTGTAGAAGCTCTTCCCAACGCAGCATTTAAGGTAGAGCTTGCAAACGGAAAAGTGATCTTAGCCCATATCTCAGGAAAGCTTCGTATGAACTATATAAGAATCCTTCCCGGAGATAAGGTTACGGTTGAACTTTCACCCTATGATCTCACAAAGGGACGCATAACCTGGCGTTCCAAATAAATCCCTGAACCGATAGAAAGTCGGTTAAAGGCAAATAATATTAGGAGGTAAACAATATGAAAGTCAGACCTTCTGTAAAGAAAATTTGCGAGAAGTGCAAAATCATCAAGCGCAAGGGAAAAGTAATGGTTATTTGTGAAAATCCCAAGCATAAGCAGCGTCAGGGCTAAGCCTTGACAACAACCTATTAATGGAGGTGTAACTGACAAATGGCGCGTATATCTGGTGTAGACCTTCCCAGAGAGAAGAGAGTTGAAATCGCTCTTACTTATATCTATGGTATCGGTCAGAAAACTGCAAGCGACATTATCAAGGCAACTGGTGTTGATCCTGACATCAGAGTTAAGGATTTAACAGAAGACGATGTTTCAAAGCTTCGTGAGTACATCGACCGCAACGTTAAGGTTGAAGGTGATCTCAGAAGAGAAACAGCATTCGATATTAAGAGACTTATAGAAATCGGCAGTTATCGCGGTCTTCGTCACCGCAAGGGACTTCCCGTAAGAGGCCAGCGTTCAAAGACTAACGCTCGTACACGTAAGGGACCCAAGAAGACAATTGCTAACAAGAAGAAATAAGGAGGAGTATCAGTATGGCTAAGGCTGTAGCTAAAAAGGGCGCAACACGTAAGCGTCGTGAGCGCAAGAATATTGACCGTGGCGCTGTACACATTCAGTCCACATTCAATAACACAATCGTTACAATTTCTGATACTCAGGGCAACACCGTTTCATGGGCATCTGCCGGTGAAATGGGCTTCAGAGGATCAAGAAAGTCCACTCCCTTCGCAGCACAGACAGCTGCTGAAACAGCTGCTAAGATTGCAATGGAGCATGGTATGAAAACCGTAGAGGTTTATGTTAAGGGCCCCGGACAGGGCAGAGAAGCAGCAATCCGTGCTCTTCAGACTGCAGGTCTTGAGGTTACAATGATTAAGGATGTAACTCCTATTCCTCACAATGGCTGCCGTCCTCCCAAGAGAAGACGTGTATAAAAGATTACAGGAGGTGTCATAAACTATGGCAAGATATACCGGTGCGGTATGTAAGCTGTGCCGCCGCGAAGGCAAGAAGCTCTTCTTAAAGGGTGAAAGATGCTACACAGGCAAGTGCGCACTTGATCGCCGCAACTATGCACCCGGTCAGCACGGTCAGGGCCGCAAGAAGGCTTCCGAATACGGAACTCAGCTCCGTGCAAAGCAGACCGCAAGAAGATACTACGGTATTAACGAAGTACAGTTCAGCAAATATTTTGAAATGGCAGAGAAGCAGACAGGTATGACAGGTGAAAACCTTCTTCGTATCTGCGAAAGCCGTCTTGATAACATTGTTTATCTTTTAGGTTGGGCTTCCTCCCGTGCAGAAGCAAGACAGCTTGTTACTCACGGTCACTTTACAGTTAACGGCAAAAAGGTTGATATTCCTTCTTACCTCTGTAAGGCAGGCGAAGAGCTCGGCATAAAGAAGGCAAGTCTCGACAGCGAAAAGTTCAAGGCTGTTCTCGAAGCTAACGCATCAAGACCCGTTCCTCAGTGGCTTGAAGCTGCTGCTGAAGCACACACAGCAAAGATCGTTGCTCTTCCTGAAAGAGATCAGATTTTTGTTCCCGTTGAAGAACACTTAATCGTTGAGTTCTATTCAAAATAATTGTTCTTTTTTGTGTACGATATTTTTATATTTTCAGCACAGAATAAAAGCTATTCTGTAATTACAAGGAGGGTTTTTGAATGATAGGCATGGAAAAGCCCAGCATTACAACTTATGATTTAAGTGAAAACGGATCATACGCTAAGTTTGAATTCGCACCCCTTGAGAGAGGTTATGCAACTACCATCGGAAACAGCTTACGCCGTGTACTCTTATCATCGCTTACAGGTTATGCTCTCACATCTGTTAAGATTAACAATGTGCTTCACGAGTTTTCAACCATTCCCGGTGTTAAGGAAGACGTAACGGAAATCGTTCTTAACTTAAAGGGCGTTCTTCTCAAGATTTACGGTGACAGTGCTAAGGAATTAATTATTGACGTCAGCAACGCTACAGAAATCACTGCAGGTGATATTCAGTGCGATTCTGAAGTTGAAATTCTCAATCCCGACTGGCATATTGCTACAATAAGCCCCGATGCTCACGTGAGAATGGAGCTTACTGCTGATATTGGCAGAGGATATGTTTCAGCTGATGAGAACAAGAAGCTTCTCGGTAACCCCGCTATCGGTGTTATTCCCATTGACTCAATATATACACCTGTTATCAAGGTTAACTACACAGTTGACAACACACGTGTTGATGACAAGACTGACTATGATAAGTTAACACTTGAAGTGTGGACAGACGGAACACTTACTGCTAAGGATGCTGTTTCGTTTGCTGCCAAGATTCTCAACGAACATCTCAATCTCTTTGTTGACCTTTCTGAAGAAGCAAGCAACGTTGAGGTTATGGTCGTTAAGGATACCGATTCTAATAAGCAGACATTAGAGATGACCGTTGAGGAGCTTGACCTTTCCGTTCGCTCATTCAATTGTCTCAAGAGAGCGAATATTCATAAGATCGGCGATTTAATCGAAAAGACCGAAGAGGATATGATGAAAGTCAGAAACCTCGGTAAGAAGTCTCTCGATGAGGTTATTGCTAAACTCGCACAGTTCGGCTTATCTCTTCGCCAGGAGGATGAATAATCCTTTCATAATCTTGACCTATAAGGTATTAAGGAGTGATTTAAATGCCCGGAACCAGAAAGCTCGGCAGAACTACTGATCACCGTAGAGCTATGTTAAGAGCTATGGTAACTTACCTTTTGGAAAATGGCAAAATTGAAACCACCGTTACAAGAGCTAAGGAAGTTCGTGCTATTACCGAGAAGATGATTACTCTCGCTAAGGTAAACTCCCTTCATAATAAAAGACAGGCAATGGCTTACATCACAAAGGAAGACGTTGTTAAGAAGCTCTTTGACGAAGTAGCACCTAAGTATGCAGAAGTTAAGGGTGGTTATTGCCGCATCATCAAGACAGGTCCCCGTCGCGGTGACGCTGCTGAGATGTGCATAATCGAACTCATCTGAGTTTATTCCAAAAAGCAAAGCATATAAAAAGACGGAGCACCGAAAGGTGTTCCGTTTATTTTTTTTGTATATATCTTGTTATAGCAAATTGTATAAAAAATAAAAATGAGGATTGTGAAAATTCACTCAAAAAACTTCTTAATTATGTTGACAATCAAAACAAATTGGTTTATACTCATATCTCGGTGCGGTGAACGTGCCGAGTTTTTTTGTACGGAGATATGAAATGACAAAGGTGATTGATTTTGTAAAAAAGAATGTGGTAATGGAAATTGCATTCCTTGCAGCTGTTATTACTATGTTTTTTGTGCCTCCCGATAAGGAGTATCTCGGATATTTTGATTCCAAGACTCTTTCCTGTCTTTTCTGTGTGCTTGCAGTTGTCTGTGCATTGAAGCATATCAGATTTTTCTATATTCTTGCAAGAAAGATAGTAGAAAGCCTCAGAAATATCAAATACTGCGTGCTGTCGCTTGTTTATATCACCTTTATAGGCTCAATGCGCATTGCAAATGATATG